>JAJDBO010000126.1 GCA_029261305.1 Nitrospirales bacterium | reverse complement strand
GTCCGTGAAGGTGGATCGATTGGCGCCGTCAAACTCATGCAACGATCTTGGAACGTGCCCATTTTATTCATGGGCCTCAGCCTCCCTGAGCATGGCTACCATGCCCCAAATGAATTTTTTGATTGGGGCCAAGCCTCAGGTGGCATGCGATCGTTCGTGGAATATTTTTCTCAGGTGGCGCATATGAAAAGACGCTGAATTCAAACATTAGGTAAGACAAATCTCTGAACCGACTCCCCTGATGGTTGATCTTCTTGAAATAATTGGTAAATTCTTTTTCCGTTGGTTTTTTGAGATATTTCTAGTTTGGACGGGAGAGATAGTTCTCTTTTGTCTCACCTTTGGAAGACACCACCCTCGCTGGGATACATATTTAAACAAACCCGCTAACAAGTACGTCATATTTTCAGAATTAAGTCTTTGGGTGGGAATTGGATTTTGGCTGGGAGTTGCCGTTTTGATCCATTTCACTTTTCTCCCTTCAAAATAGAGGAGGGGCCATGACGAAGAAACACATTCTAATTGTGACAACGTCAGTATTTATTTTTTCTCTCTTCATTAATTCGGCTCTGGCTGGGTATTGGTGGTGGAGTGGCAGTTCTGCTTGGAAAGATCCCAATTGGTCTAAAGTGATAATTTTTTGGAGCCACCATAAAATGAATGATATTTCAAAATGGAAGTTTTGCTGGAGACGAAAAAGTAATACCAGCGAAGGGAAAAATCCTTGTGATTACAAAACTGTGATCGTGCATGATCCTCAGGCCGAAATCGAAGTGAAGTGGGACAGCGTTTTTAAATTTCAGGTAGAAGGCTACAACACGAAAAAAAAGAAGTGGAAAACGTACTCAACCACTATCGTTCGGCCATGTTTTAATGCGCGCGTGTCCAACGCCCAAGTCTCGACCTTATGTAATCCATGAGGGAAGGACGGTGGTGTCTTGCCTGTTTGACTCTTAACACGATTTATTTTTAAGCAGGGTTTCGCCCCTGCAGACGAGTCACTTTTGTTTCGGCAAAAGTGACCAAAACCATTCTTGCCCGTGCGCGACCCCAAGGGGGTCCCTGGGCCATCCCCCCGAATCAAGATGGCGAGAGAACTCGCTCCGCTCAGACAGCTCTCGCCGAGAGGTGGGATTCGGGGCGATGGCCCAGTCGCGCCCAACGCAGGAAGGGCGAAGGCCAGAGTGCCAAATGAACAGGAGGGAGCCGTGTCTTACACATATCGCGGTCATGTCGAGCCTTAAAGAAAAACAGAAAGCGGACTGGATCTTCGAGTAGAGTGAGGAAATCCTTTAATTCCCCCTTTCCTTTATAATTTTTTGATATGATTGAACTTCAACACGGAGGTAGTACTTATAAACCCTCTAGTCAGGTTTCTCTTTTTAAGCAGAAACATCTTTTTGACTTAACCCTTATTACTTAAAATGGAAAAATTTGAAAAGACGTCCTTGTGGCAATCTTCTCTTGCTCCACAAAAGAAGGACGATGATGAGGAGAGAGCCCGACTTCGGGAGATCTACTTTGACTTGAGAAAACGCGCAGGCCATCTGGTCTCTCTTGTCTACAAAGACCTGCCTGGCATTACCGTTCATGATCTTACTCACCTCGATTCCCTTTGGGAGATAGCAAGTCTAATCGCGGGGGATGATTACCCGTTGAATCCTGCGGAGGCCTTTGTACTTGGCGGCGCCTTTTTATTACATGACGCAGGAATGTGCTTGGCTGCCTATCCCAATGGGATACAAGAAATAAAACAAACTGATCAGTGGAAAGATCTGGCAACCAGTTACTTAATTGAAAATGGAATTGAAAACCCGAGCCCAAAGCAAGTTTCTTCTCCTCCTTCACCTATCTTAGAGCGCATTGTCTTTGATGTTCTTCGTATTCTTCATGCGAAACAAGCCGCAAAATTGCCAATCATAAAGTGGCCTGCAACTGGAAAGACTGAGTTTGAGTACCTTATTCAGGACAGCGACACGCGATCTTATTATGGCCCCCTCATTGGAAAAATTGCTGAAAGCCATTGGTGGTCATTGAATGAATTAGAGCCAAAGTTGCAAACCACCATAAATGCGGGGCCAGGTTTGCCTTCGGGTTGGACAGTTGATCCAATGAAGATTTCATGTCTTCTTCGTGCGGCAGATGCTGCCCATATTGATCACAGGCGCGCACCTAAATTTCTCAAGGCCCTTACTAAACCGCAAGGAGTTTCAAATCTACATTGGAACTTTCAAGGAAAGTTGGGAAAGCCGTCTATTCAAGACGATGCATTAGTCTATAGTTCTGGCAGTGAGTTTAATGTCGAGGAAGCCGAAGCATGGTGGCTCTGTTATGAAACAATAAATATGATAGACGGCCAACTCAGACAAATTGATGTTCTTCTAGAAACTCTCCACAAACCGCGTTTCATTGCAAGGCGTGTGCGAGGTGCCCATTTACCGTCCAGCTTGGCTAAATACATCCCTACTTCATCCTGGAAACCAGTGGATACTGAACTCAAAGTAACCGATGTCCCAAGTTTAGTGGAGATGTTGGGAGGAGCAAAGCTTTATGGGAATGATCCAACAATACCATTGAGAGAATTAATTCAAAATGCATCTGATGCCATAAGAGCAAGAAGGCTACTTGAAGAAAAATCTAAGGATTTCGGAAAACTCAAGATTCGTCTTCGAAAAGAAGAAGACGGAGTTTGGTTGGATTTTGAAGATAATGGTATCGGGATGGCACAACGAGTTCTGACTGGTCCACTGATTGATTTTGGTAAATCCTTTTGGAATGGAAGTGTGATCAGACAAGAGTTTCCAGGACTTATATCAAAAGGAATGAAGTCTATCGGTAAATTTGGGATCGGATTTTTTTCGGTTTTCATGCTTGGAGAGCATGTTCTTGTGACAACTCGCCGGTATGACGCCGCTGCTTCTGAGACTTTTTCGCTGGATTTCAGCGGTGGGTTGAAAATCCGTCCAATTCTTCGTAAACCCTCGGCCAAAGAAGCTTTGAGAGAAGCTGGAACGAAGGTTTCGGTTAAGTTGGCAAACGATCCATATAAAAAAAATGGATTTCTGGCAGAGGAAGATTTCCGTGGAAAAATAAAACGGAAGTCTCTTAGTGCAATCGTTGCTTCTACTTGCCCCAATCTTGATATAAACATCGAAATCCAGGAAAAAGATCAAGCGGAGCCGTGTATTTCTCACGATGATTGGATCGACCTCAAAGGAGGTGAAATTTTTCAACGGCTTGTTCCCTATGGTCGCTTCAATATTTCTAAAGATAGTAGTCTAAGAATATATGCAAAAAACATTCGTCCATTGAATGATTCTCAAGGAACCTTTTACGGTAAAGCCTGTATTATGACGGGTTGGCCTCGCTTTCTTCCTTGGGAGAGTTTTGGGGTTTTGACGGTTGGTGGTCTCAGGGCTGCGAACCTTGATCATATTGGAGGCATCTTGTTGGGCGAAGCAATTACAGTTGCTCGAGATGCAGCCATTCCAACAGTTCCTTTTGAGATTTTGCAGTCTTGGGCTTCAGAACAGGCCAAACTAATTAGTCAGTCTAATCTTCCGGTAGAAGGAATGCTTAAGTGTTGTGCCATCGTTATACAATGCGGTGGAAATGTCTCTGACCTACCAATAATTCGCAAACAAGATACCTTTATGAACTCAAAGGAATTTCAAGAGGATATAAAGAAGATGGATGAATTTGTCTTCTTTAATGGGGAAGAAGTTGAATATGATGAGGATGTTGACGATGCTCATCCTAGAGATTTTAAACAGTATTTCGAACCCTATGAAGATATATTTTTTATAAGTGAATATTCCCCCAGTATTATTAGGATTAACAATCAAAATTGGCCAATGGATGTTCTTGATTGGCCAAGCAGTCTTCCTAAGAATTTCCAGGATCTTATTTTTGGTATTATTAAGGAAGTATGGAAGGAAGAATTATATGCAGACTCCGATGAAAGAACAGTCGGTGAAGTAGAAGGGGAAAAAATTATACGCGAGGTAACTATTTTGAGAAAAGGTTAACTGTATAGGGCATGAAAAGGTGGCGCCTTCCTTTCTAGGCCGCATGAATTTGTGGCAAGAAGGAGAATTGAGTTTGTAGGGTCTCCAGTTTTAAAAGTTGGGTTGTTTCTTGAGTGTTTCCCCGCCTTCGTCTGCGGCGGAGCCGGAGCCACGAATCGACATTTCGGCGAGAGCTGTTTGAGCGGAGCGAGTTCTCTCGCCATTATATTCGGGGTGTAGGCGGAGGGACCTGGAAGAGAATGGAGAGGTTTTCCTCCATTCTCTGGAAGGCCGCAGACGGGCGGAAATGGTTTTGGTCACTTTTGCCGAAACAAAAGTGACTCGTCTGCAGGGGCGAAACCCTGCATAAAATAATTCTTGCAAATAATCTAGTACGTCAGTTTGCCGCCAAACTGTCGCTTCTAGATTGCCTATTTTTTTTGTCTCACCAAAATACGAATCGGGGTTCCTTCGAAACCAAACATGTCGCGTAAGCGGTTTTCGATATAACGAATATAGAAGGTTGGGACCTCAACCGATCTCCCCACAAACAAGGCAAAGGTTGGAGGTTTAATGGCGACTTGTGTCATGAAGACAGACTTGAGGGGGGTTCGTCGTTTGCTCGGAAGCGGATTGTCTTCGAGGGCTTTTTGCAAAAATTGGTTGAGTCTTCCTGTTGGCACTCGGTAAGAAAAAGCCTCCATCACACTTTCAATCTTAGGAAAGAGTTGATCCAGAACAGATCTTTGGAGCGCAGAGCCAAAAATTTTTGGCACAAAGGCAAAAAATGGAAATCGTCGATGAAGCTCTTTGGAGTACTTGGCGAGAGCATCTGGGTCAGATTTTTGAAGGTCCCATTTATTTACCAAGAGGATGCAGCCTCGTCCCTGTTTCAAAATCAGTCCGGCGATCTTCGTGTCTTGTTCTGTGGCACCTTCCACGCCATCTAATATGAGAATGGCAATGTCAGACCGTCCGAGAGCTTTGAGTGTTCTCCCTAAACTATAGCCTTCGATCCCTGGCTCAATGCGTCCCCGTCGACGAATCCCTGCGGTGTCGGTCAGCACTAATGGATGGCCCTGAAATTCAATATGGGTATCTACAGGGTCTCGGGTCGTACCTGGGACATCGCTGACAACGACACGTTCTTCACCAAACACCATATTGACTAATGTCGACTTCCCCACATTGGGTCGGCCTACCACGGCAACCCTGGGGTGTTCAGGCCTTTCCTCTTCCAGGTCGTGGGGTAGAAGAGGCAAAAACGCTTCAAGTAAATCGTCGACACCCGTGCCATGTTCAGCCGACATGGGAAATAATTGGTCTTTTCCCAATTGATAAAAATCGGCCAGTAGTGGGTCTGCTTTGGGAGTGTCAATTTTATTGATGGCGAAAAACGTTGGTTTACCCACATCCCTGAGGAGTTCAGCAATTTCTTGATCCAGTGGGTTGAGCCCTGCTCGTCCGTCCATAATCACCACGAGAATATTGGCTTCTGAAATGGCGGCTTGGGATTGAGTGCGAATGAGGCTTTCCATGGCTTCGGATGAGGTGAGATCTAATCCTCCGGTATCGACTAGTTGGAATCGCCGCCCTTGATATATGCATTCTGCCATGATTCGGTCACGGGTGACACCAGGCATGTCATCGACGATTGCACTTCGTCTACCAAGGACCCGATTGAAGAATGTGGATTTGCCCACATTGGGTCTTCCAATAATCGCGACGATTGGGGTGTCACTCATTGAAAGTCCAGGCAGTGGTGTTTGCTGGACGAGTTTAGGTGTTTTTTGAGGCATAGAGCAGAAGGAGTTTGAAAGAATGTTGTGTGTCCGAAAAATTGAGAGTCGAGACACTACCACGGTGTTCTAAACCAGAACAAGAATACGCTTACGCCTTTTTCATGAGTCATTCGAGACTGTCTGCGAAGGGGACATATTGGGGGGAACCTAAAAACAGGATCAGAATAATGAGGATCACTAGTATTTAATAGTGCAGATGTTTGAGAGCAGCGGCACAAAAAACGATAAAGACTCCCATCCATAGTGCACTGCGTTGAAATGGGATGGGTTCGATCGTTTGCTCTTCTTTCTCTTCCGCCGTTTCTTCCCCTGTAGGTTCAATTTTAAAAATGACGGTGTAGAGATAGAGGGTCAAGATTCCCAGCACTAATATCAGTTTGATGAAAAAGATGGTCAAGTACTTGGCGTTATG
>JAJDBO010000125.1 GCA_029261305.1 Nitrospirales bacterium | reverse complement strand
CCGAATCCGACGACGGTCTGGACTCCAAAATTTTTTCTCGCAATGACAGGCTTTCCCACAGAGACAAGCTACCCAGCCAGCAAAAGGTGATGTTTCAGGTTCTGGCTTATCCTGCTGATCAACCAATTCTCGAGCTTTTTGGACTGCCCGGGTCCAGGAGCCCCAATGTCGAACAAAGAATTGGACGGAATAGGTTTTATCTTCAGCAAGGTCATATTCCAATTGCGTGAGATGGTCCCGCCCTTCCTGACCCATAAATCGCGCAAGCTCTTGCAACGCCTTATGTCGTTTCCATGCGCTTAATGGCTCCATGGTTCCTCGTACGTTTATAGAATTTTTTCCTTTTGCCATGCGTATTACCTCGCCAATAAAGTCCTCAAATTATAAATCTATCTATCTCTTCAATTTAGCCAAAGGGTGTCTTTATATCACAATATATATCCAGGATGGTAGTTCTTTTCTTAACTAGTTTCTCAAAATCCTCAAATATATTAGGTTGTTTCGGACATCCCTTACCAAAATTTCTTTATTCTAACCTTTAGAAAGCAATCAATGTCCAATTTTGCAACATTTGGGAAATTAAAATGAGAAATCCTTTTGGGTTTGTCCGCTGGCCATTACCTTGTGCTCAATGTTTTGTTAATTTATGAGACTGCCCAGTGCTTGGATTATCTAAATTAGTACAACAAAGTAGGGTTATCAAAGGGAATTACTCAATTTTTGGGAGGTGTTGGCTATATGTCCCATTGGTTACCGATTGCCAAATTATAGAATGTAAAATGCAATTCACATTGTAGATTTTGCGAAAGAAAATTACCTTTGGTAATTATTGTTTTTTAAAATGCATAAAAGAATTATTTACAATTTCATTCTACCATTACTAATGGTAACTGGTGTTTTTTTCGGAAAAACCTATTTGGATTCTGGGAAATAACACAAATAAATATAAAGAAACTTATATCTTCATAAAAAATTTCAGATTAACATAAACAAAATAAGAAAAGATAGGGATGCTAAATAATTTTGCTCCCGTAGGAACCTCTGTGATTTTCTGCACCCTATCAATTAGGCGAATTTAACCCATACTTGCACCACGGTTTTTGACTTGATTGTCTGATTGAGTCAGCTTCGTGAACACTTCCCCAAGAGGTTTGAAACCCGATTCAATTTCGGCGGTGATGATTCACTTTCGAGGGACTTCTCCTTCATAAGCAGAACCGTCGGTATTTCTGTTTTGCGCCCAGGAAGCCAATGTTTGTGTTCCACTAGTCTCCTTAACAACTTCCTTGACCTAACCCAAAGTTCCCAATCAATTACTAAGCTATCCCATCTAAATGAGGTAGCTCGAAAGACGTATTTAGCTCCTACTCTATTCTTGATTATATTGGCCATTATTACTAATTCATGAAGATGGGAGCATAATTTATTTATTTGTTTGAATGAATTTCCGTTTTCATTTTGATGAATATTATAGCTTAGGGAATGTTTCAACTCATTCTGTTACCCAAATTAATCCTAGCAATATAGTGGACCCAAATTTGGATTAATGGTTAATGCACTTTTGGTACTGGATTTTGCATTTTTTGCGAGTGGGACTGGTAGCGATCCCTTGATGAAATAACTAGAAAGGAAGTTTTTATGAGGGGGGGGAAAGGGCAAATAGTGATATGGGGGATTTGTATGGCTTTGGGACTACCCGGAGCAGAATTTGCGTTTGCGGTTCCTCCCACGACACAAAATCTTGAGCCAACAAGTGGCCAAACCAACATTTCTAGAAATCCTACTCTGGAAATTGATTGTACAGATCAAAACCTTGAAAGTGCCCACTATGTGATTGCGACAGATTCTAACTTTTTCAGTCCGCTCTCCTATGACAGTCTTGAAAATGCTAATGATCTTTGTAGCCATATGGCGTTTGTGAATTTAGATCCCCAAACACAGTATTTTTGGCGGGCGAGGGTAAAGAACTCGCAAGGAGAATGGTCCCAGTGGTCTACCCCGACAAGTTTCACCACCAAAAACGGAAGCACGACATTTTTTAACGTCTTTCAAGATGGTATATCGGGGTATACTGGCACTCGAGACACTGATATTCGTGGGAATTTTGCGGATAAAACGACTGCTGTCCGAGAGTGGGATCAAGGACAGCAAGACGTATTGCGGACAGGGCGACGTCCGCCCGGACAGCCAACCGATGAAATTTATCGAAGCCTCCTGAAGTTTGACATTTCACAACTTTCAGATCCCAATGCGGTGGAAACTGCGTATATTGAGATGACCGGATGGAAACATGATCCGCCAGAAGATGACGTATTTTTTCTGGCGCCGAACTCCATTTTTGAAGTTATTCGCCACTGGGTTGAAGGCGATAGTCTTGCTAATGTTGGTGTTGGGCAAGGTGAAACGAGTTGGTCATATAACGAATTTCCTCAACAATGGTCGATCCCAGGGTTAGCAGACGCGGACGACAACAATCCGAATGCAGATCGAAAATTTACCCCGCTTGTTAAGCTTGTGGTAACCAATAAGAGAGTCGGGTACAAAACCATTTGGTCAAGCAAGACTTTAGTAGACATGGTGAAAAATTGGATTGCCAATCCTTCCCAAAATGAAGGGGTGCTTTTCCAAGCAGATGATGAAAGTGTGCAAAACAGAATTACCCTCGCTTCGCGTCAACATATAGACCCTACGTTTCGTCCCCGGTTAGTTGTCGTATCGAGTGAACAAGCCAATCTCAATGCCAATCAACCACCATTTGCCGTTCGAGATTTTTTCATAGGGAATGGCCCTGCCCAGATTAGTATTCCTGTTTTGAATAATGACTTTGATCAAGATAATTCTCCTTCCAGTCTTTTTATTGAAAGTGTCGAAGACCCACCCAACGGAACCGCCCAGATTGTTGGAGATCAAATAGAATATCTCTCAGATCAAGGATTTTCTGGTACAGAAACCTTTGTGTACACCATATCTGATGGAGAATCTAAAGCTTCGGCGGTGATTACCGTGACGATGCCAGATGGTCCGGTTGCGCCGATGGCCGAGGCGGACGGATACAGTGGGACCCAAGACACGATTCTGAGTATTGCTGCGCCGGGGGTGTTGAGTAATGATAGTGATCTGAATAGTGATCCGCTGACCGCGGTGCTGGATACGAATGCGACGAACGGGACGGTAGTGATGAGTCCGGATGGCAGCTTTACGTATACGCCCAACGGAGGCTTCAGTGGCACGGATAGCTTTACCTACCATGCGTATGATGGAGGGTTGGCATCGACCAGTGTGTCCGTGACGATCACCATCTACCCCGAAGGTGGCACCCCGGTGACGGTGACTTTCCAAGAAGGCGTCAATGGGTATGAGGGCACGCAGGATACCTTTCTTCGAGGGGCCTCGCCGACGACATATAATACCAAGCGGCCCATGGGAAAATGGGGGATGCTTGAATCCAAGTATGGCTTAGTCCGGTTTGAAAATATTTTTGGCAGTGAGGCTGAACACATTCCCCCTGGGGCGACGATTCAATCAGCCACGATCACGCTGGAAGTCTTTAACAATGGAGACGCTGGAGATCTATATGAATCGGCGGTGAGCTGGGCAGAAACGGTCACCTTTAACGAGTTTGGAGGGGACCCGGATGTCCAGGCCGACGAGCTGGGAGCCTTGGTGCAAGCCGCGAATGGCGAGGTCGTCAATACAGGAGCCTATACCCTGGATGTGACCGCGAGTCTGGGGCGGTGGAGTGCAGACCCTGGGAGTAATCAGGGGTGGGTCTTTGTACCGGTAGGGCAGGCTGATGTGGAATTCCGCTCCTCGGATTATGGGACCAACACCCTTCGCCCGCAGTTAACCGTGACGTACCTACTTGGCGGAGGTGGGAACCAAGCACCCAGTGCAACACTCGACAGTTATAGCGGGAGCCAAGACACGATCCTAACTATTTCTGCGCCGGGGGTGTTGAGTAATGATAGTGATCTGAATGGTGATCCGCTGACCGCGGTGTTGGATACCAACGCCACAAATGGGACGGTGGTGTTGAATTCGGATGGCAGCTTTACGTATACGCCCAACGGAGGGTTCAGTGGCACGGATAGCTTTACCTATCATGCGGAGGATGGAGGGTTAGATTCCAACGTGGTGACGGTGACGCTGACTATCAATGGGGCGCCGGTTGCGACCAATGATAGTACGACCACAGTCGAAGGGGTGGCCGTGAGTCTGGCGGTGTTGATGAATGATGCCGATGACGGTGGGCTCAATGCCGCCAGTGTGGTTGTGCAAAGTGGTCCAAGTCATGGCTCGACCAGTGTGAATAGTGGTACCGGTGTCATTACGTATACGCCCAATGCCACGTACATTGGAACAGATAGCTTTACGTATACCGTGCAAGACCTCCAAGGAGTCGTCTCGAATGTGGCCACGGTGAGTGTGGAGGTGACCGATGGCAATGTGGCGCCGGGGGCGGTGGGTGACGGATACAGTGGGAGCCAAGACACGATCCTAACTATTTCTGCGCCGGGGGTGTTGAGTAATGATAGTGATCTGAATAGTGATCCATTGACGGCGGTGCTGGATACGAATGCGACGAACGGGACGGTAGTGATGAGTCCGGATG
>JAJDBO010000124.1 GCA_029261305.1 Nitrospirales bacterium | reverse complement strand
GCATAATCCCGTCATTAAGTCCTTTTACCAACGCCTTATAGCGAAGGGGAAAAAGCCCAAGGTGGCCCTCACGGCTTGCATGCGAAAACTATTGGTCATTCTCAACACCATGGTGAAAACCCAAACGGCGTGGAATCCCGGACACTTCGCACCGCTTGATTTTAATCACGGTTGCTGAGCCTGGAACGTGGTTACTTTTCTTATCGGGAATAGTGGGATTGATAATATGGCGGATCAGGAGGAGCCCCACAATTTGAATAATTTTGGAAATTTAGCCATTTAGATGGTGCAGGCGCCTGCCTTCAAGGTATGAAACAGCCCTTGGATCATGAATGATCCAAGGGCTGTTTCATATCTTAAATCCAGGCACCTGCGCCATTTAGATGGCTAAATTTTCAATTTATTCAAATTGTTTAGAAGGGCCACTCCAGATCCGCCATACAATCAATCCCACAATTCCCGATAAGAAAAGTAACCACGTTCCTGGCTCGGGAACCGGCTCATTAGAATTGCTCGAGACGCTATACACAAGATTGTCCATCTCATAAGTTTCAGCCCAGCCAGATTGTCTCCAACCCTGGATAGTCACACTGCTAAAGGCCGTATCCGACACAAATCCCCAAAACTGGCCAGGATTGGATCGGTCAATACTTAATAGCGTTGAACCAGTCGAATACGGCAATGAAACGAGGAGACCTTGACCGGGACCGCTAGGTCCCGCCAAATCCCATTCCCCACCAAAGGCGAAAATCTCGCTTGAAAAATTGAAAGTGGTACTCCAATTATTGGTCGTACTTGTCCGATCCCACCATCTCCCGTTTCCCGTATCAACAATGCCCATATCAGAGACCACTGTGATTTCGGTGTTCAATATTTCATCCCCAAAAGACTCTTCGAAAAATGTTCCCGACAACGCTCCTTCCCAGCTGGGGCGATCGACATACACAGTGATAGACAGAGCCTGGACAATCTCGGGGCCACTGAACAACATGACTAAGCACCAAATACTGCATAATAATTTTTGTTGCATAATGTTATCTCTCGTTTCGGATCATCCTCCCTCAACAATCAAACCTCTCTGACAATACCTCGGATTCTGTTGCCCCGCTCTTTATCTCGGTAACCCTTGAAGTGGTCTAATGAAATTGGACACCAGTTTAGGTTGTGGGAGAACAACCCAAATGAGGTGAGACATGAAGCGAGGAGGACGAGCATTTACGACCGCGTTTAAAGCAGATGCCGTAGCCCTAGTCCAGAAAGACGGCTATACCATAGCCCAAGCCTGTCAGGCCTTGGGGATCGGCGAGACCGCGCTCCGACGATGGGTCGCGCAAGTTGAGGCGGAAACGGCGGGTCGAACGCCTACGGGCAAGGCCATTACCCCCTGAACAACAACGTATTCAAAGTTTGGAACGGCAAGTGAAACGCCTAGAAATGTAAAAGGCTATTTTAAAAAAAACGGCGACGCTGTTGGCGGAAGACGTGTCGATTGCTATGCACTGATCAAGCGGTTCGGCAGAAATTATCCCGTGTCCGTGGTGTGTATCATCCTCGGGATCCAGCGGAGTACCTACTATGCGTGCAGAAGCGACCTGTGAAGGTGCCTGATGCCCAACTCAGGCTGCACGCGCAAGCCGTGCATCGACGCAGCCGAGGGGCCGCTGGGTCCCGGACTCTGGTCAAGACGTTGGGCGTCTCAGTCGGTGGCGAGCCCGCAAGCTCATGCAAGCTTGTCAGTTGGTGAGTACCCAACCGAGCAAACCGAAATTCCGTCTGGCTCAGGAGGCTGCCGAGGCCGTCCCAAACCAGCTTGAGCCAACCGCGCTGAATCGGGTCTGGTGCGGAGATATCGCGTATCTGCGGGTCGCGGAACAGTGGGCCTATTTAGCGGTCGTGCTGGATCTGTACGTACAACGTGTGGTGGGTTAGCAGGTGTCACAGAAGCCGGATACGGCATTGGTGCTTCAAGCACTCTGCCGGGCGGTGGAGACTCGCCGACTTGAAAATGGATTGCTCTTCCATTCTGACCAAGGCCTGCAATATCGCCGTCACAGGTACCAACACTTTGAAGCGACAACGGATCAGCCCAAGCATGGGCCGGAAAGGCAACTGTTGGGACAATGCGCCGATGAAACGGTTGCTCCAAAGTCTGAAAACCGAGTGGGTGCCCCAGCACGGGTATGGGTCGCTTCCGGAAACCAGCCAGGATGTGGGTGAATATTTGATGGGCTATTACCATCAAGAACGCGTGCACAGCTACAACAATTATCTAACGCCAGAGATGCAGGAAGATCGGTGGCAACGACCTAAACCAGTGTCCAAAAATACTTGACCACTACACTGCCCGCCAAAGCTTTATCGAAGGAGGACTCCCCCTTTATCGAACTCAGGACTTCCGCACCAGACCTACACTTTTGGTTCTACGTATTTGTTCTGTCGTTAATTGCCTTCGCATAATTTCACCTACATACCTCACAAAATTTCTAACCATAGAATTTCTTTAACTTTCTCTTCCAGGCCCGATTTTTGCTCTTTCATATTTTTGCTCTTCCATTGAATGATGAAAACTTCAAGAAAGGGGCAGGCAAGGAAAATTCTCCGAGGACGATAACTACCTGATGGCCGAT
Organism: Nitrospirales bacterium; assembly: GCA_029261305.1. The sequence goes on along the minus strand of JAJDBO010000124.1, from coordinate 6,788 downwards.
TGTGTTCGGTTTCATTCGGGTCATTGGCATTTAATTTGCCGCTTAATTTTTACTGGGGGTTTCTCAATGAGAGGTTCATGGTCTTTTGTTCACCGCTTATCATTTTTTTCATTCATGATCCTGAGCCTTATGGCAGAATCGGTGATCGCCCAAACTCCTCTTCCTCCAGAAATAACCTATGACATTGTGTATGTACGCGCACCTCGATTCGGGGACGACGTCATCACGAAAATACCTGAAATCAAAGATCCCATTAGGGTTGAAGCTGGCACTGATCTTATGTTGCTTCACCCTAATGGCACAGAAGAAATTTTAGTGGCTGGAGGAAATGGGGCGGTACTCGACCCCAACGTGTCCTTCGATGGGGAGTGGGTGTTTTATGCGAAAATCCATGATGTCACAAATTCGAATTCACAACGCCGGGGTACACCTCGTTCTGGATCAGACATTTACAAAATCAATCTTCGTACACGTGAAAATATCCAAATCACACATCAGGAATGGACGCCGAACACGGGAATAGGGAAATGGTCAACTGATCATCTCACGGCAAACCCCTCCGGAACCAATTATCTCGGCTATGGCATTTTCAATCTCGGGCCCGCCCCATTACCGAATGGCAAATTGATTTTTACATCTAGCCGAAATGGATTTCTTCCCAATAAAAGTTTTACGTTTCCAAACTTACAATTATTCGTCATGGATCAAGATGGGTCCAATGTTGAATTCATTGGGCACCTCAATTTAGGTAGCGCCCTTCATCCGACTGTCCTCATGGATGGACGTGTAATGTTTTCCAGTTATGAAGCGCAAGGATTACGAGACCAACGCCTGTGGGGCCTGTGGTCCATTTATCCAGATGGGCGAAATTGGGGGCCGCTCATGAGTGCAATGAAGGCACCAAATGGATTTCACTGGCAAACCCAATTGTCTGATGGGTCAATCGTCGTGGATGAATATTACAATCAAAACAATAACGGCTTTGGTATGTTCTTAAAGTTTCCACCTTCCGTTCCTGCTGGGGCCATGGCCTTTGGAAGCCCGAATCCCAATGATGCCTCAAACCCCTCCGTACAAACCGGGTGGTTTTCCAATGGGAAAAAACAATTTCGCCGGTATCCTTTTTCTCCCTTTGGCCTCGAATCCCTCACTCCCTTTACACACCCCAACGACAACGCCTCCCCCTTTCTCAATGGAAATGGATCCGAACGAACCGGAAAAGTGACCCAACCAAGTGGTGCCCCAAACAACGATCTCTTATTGGTCTGGAGTCCTGGACCAGCCAATCACCTCTCACGACCCGTCAATCGTCCTGCCTACGACGCGGGGCTATACCTTCTGCAAGGCGGAGCGCCAGTTGATGACCATAAGGACCTCATCACGATCAAAAATGATCCCAGGTATAACGAACAACAACCTCAGGCCGTCGTCCCCTATCAAGCCATCTATGGCATCACCGAACCTCAAACCCTGCCGTGGTTGCCAAATGATGGGTCACTTCGAACAGAGCTTCCCGAAGGCACTCCGTATGGTCTAGTCGGGACATCAAGTTTTTATAAACGGGACTCCAAGCCAGGGACAGGACAAGCGGCATACGATGGACTGGACCCCTTCAATACCTTCCAAAATGGCGCAAGCTCTAATTGGGGATCACAAGGTGCGGATGCAGGGTTGTATGACGATAGCGAGATTTACGCCGTACGCATCCTGGGCATGGAACCCACGTCACATCTGAGCTACGGCCCAAATAACAAGACAAGTTCAGATTCCTCAAGTAATTGGCAAAACCATGCCAATGAACGCCTACGCATTTTAGGAGAAATCCCTTTGCGCAAGTATGATTCTGGAGGCAATCCAATTCTTGATCCTGAGGGCAATCCCGATACTAGCTTTTTGGCCAAAATTCCTGCTGATGTGCCTTTCACATTTCAAACCATCGACAAAGACGGACGAGTGTTGAACAATTCCCAAACTTGGCATCAGGTTCGTCCCGGGGAAGTCCGGAATGATTGCGGAGGATGTCACGCCCATTCCCAAAAACCCCTTCATTTTAATCAAACTGCTGCGGCTCAGCCAGATTACAGGGTGTTAGATTTAGCCAATACGACTCCGGTTCTTTCAAAAGATAGTGAAGGAAAACCAACCGTGAAAACCTTTCCCCAAGGTGCTGTGGACGTTGAGTTCTACCGTGATATTAAACCGATCTTGCAACGGTCTTGTGTCCAATGCCATTCCAAAACTGGAACGCAAGAAGCCAAATTGGTGCTAGACGATGAAGACCTCGTGGGAGGTTACGACAATACATATAACAGGCTTGCAAATGACAGTGGTGGACAATATGGCACTCCCTCTCTCGTTCAGCCTTTTGGATGGCGTCAAGGTAATGCTTCCCGATATGTTCGAAAATTCCAATCCCGACGGAGCTTGTTGACCTGGAAGATTTTTGGCGAACGCCTTGATGGCTGGAACAATGCCGACCACCCAACAGAAGCAGTTCCCGGAAATGCCTCTACCCTTCCCAGCGGTGGCGACAGAACGGAAATAAATATGGCGGATATCGATTACACCGGCACGATCATGCCTCCGCCAGGATCTGGGGTTCCGGCTTTAACCGAAGATGAAAAAATGTTATTTGCTCGATGGATAGACCTGGGTGCCCCAATCACTCAACCAGGAAAAGATGCGGTGGGATGGTTCGCAGACGAATCCCGACCAACTCTAACCATCTCTAGTCCTCGAGCCGGATTCAACTCTTCTAGGATTGAGGTGATAAAAATTGGAGCACATGACTACTATACTGGTCTGAATGTAAACTCTTTATCCGTCATCGCCAATTTCGATGTGAATGGCCTTCCAGCAGGAACGGAGCTTGCCGGCCAGCTTCGGCCCACCAACGATCATGTATGGACACTTTCTCTCGCCAGACCTCTTCAATCACTCAGCAATGGCCTCATTTCCGTAAGCGTTAAAGACCACCAAGGGAATCTCACCAAAACCACACGGCAATTTAGGGTCGGAGATGGAAACACGGACCCACCTGGTGGTGGTGATCCTCAAGGGCAAAACCATCCTCCGGTAATTGGTCCGGTGGATTCCCCCTCCGTACTGAGTGGAGACCTCGTGACCTTTCAAGTAATGGTGAGTGACCAAGATCCGACCGATACGATTAGACTCAATACCCAGGGAATGCCTCAAAGCGCAACACTTACACAGATCAACAATCTCCTGTGGGAATTCAGGTGGCAAACGGGTCCAGAAGATGAAGGCCGCTTCCCAGTGACATTTACGGCCCACGATGGCTCTGATAATTCATTGCCTCTCGTTGTCAATATCACCGTGAGAATTGAATCTGAGGCAGACACCACCCCACCAACCACTCCAGAAGCAGTCACACCAAAAGTGATTTCTTCCAGTCAAATTGACTTATCGTGGAAAGCTGCAACAGACAATGTGGAAGTGATCGGATATCGGATCTTCAACAAGAATGAATTGTTGGCAGACACGAACAAATTGACTTTTTCTCATACCAATCTCCAACCAGGTACAGTTTATATTTATTCTCTTTTTGCCTATGACGCAGAAGGGAACCTTTCGGCACAAGCCCTGGCTGAAGCTGAAACAGAACAAGCCAATCAACCCACAGCCATCACAGCGCGACTTGTGGCTCGTGATCAATTCAACAAAGAAATTTCTGATGCCCTAGTCTATATCTCTCAGACAAAAAAATGGGTCGCCTCAGGAACAGAATTCGACCTTCCGGTGGGAAAAACCTTCAACCTGAGAGGCAAAATTGGAAACATCCAAGGAGCATGGAAAAAAGTGACCATTGCTGCTTCCATGACTGAGGTCACAGTTCCCTTTTTCACCACAAAGATCCTAGCTCAAGACCAAATGGGAGATACCATACGTGAAGCCATCATTCATCTAAATAGATGGACTGGCACGCCACCCACTTCAGGAACTTCGTTCACTGTTCCCACTGGTGCGACCATTTCTGTTCGCGGTACTTCAGGAGCTATCCGAGGTCCGTGGCTACGAGTCAACGTGAATAAAGAAACCACCGAGATCATCGTGCCATTCTGGACCGCACCACTTCTGGCTCAAGATCAGGCAGGACAAACCGTCCCTGGAGCTCAAATTTATGTTCACCGAGCGGAAGGAAATCCCTTTACCTCAGGAGCCAAGTTGACCTTGCCAAAAAATGCGCAAGTGTCAGTCAGAGGTACATTGGGCGCAATTCGAGGCCCATGGACTAAAGTACGCTTTACCGATGAACTCTCAAAAGTCGTGGTCCCCTTTTGGACCACCACGCTCGCGGCACGTGACCAGTTCGGAAAAGATGTGGACGATGCCCAACTCCAAGTCCATAGCGTGAAACACAGCCCATTTGCCTCAGGAAGTTCACTGACCCTTCCAAAGAACGCCAAGATATCCGTACGAGGAACCAATGGCGCCATTCGCGGGCCATGGAAAAAAGTGGTGATGAACGAGACGGTCACAGAAATCATTGTGCCTTTCTGGACCGCACAAGTCAGTGCTCAAAATGGGAAAGGAACAGCGCTCCCTCAGGCAGAAATCGCCGTACATCGATTGGAAGGTGGGCTCCTGACACCAGGAAGTTCTGTGACTCTTCCCAAGGGGGCAACAACATCAATCCGCGGGATTCTCGAGAGACACCGTAGCCCCTGGAAAAGGTTCCTCTTTACGGAAGGATTAACCGAAGCCGTGATCACAATTGGCTCCTAGTGCAGCATCAAGAATTGCAAAACTCGTCTACCCACGACGAGCCAACAATGACAGCCCTTGGGTCACTGCGACCCAAGGGCCTCCCTCTTCCAAAAGACACGGGCGTGAAATACCCAGCAAGGGACGCTACCCCTTTAGTACGCCGTAGCCCAAACAAAGACTACCCCTCCTTTTCAACTCTTTCCTTTCAGAATTTCCACCAACGTGCCGATAAAGTAAAAAGAGGGAAAAGAAAACCGGCCTTACGAACAGGAGGGAGTCTCCATGAAGACCAAATCCTTATTCACCCACACGGCCACGGTGTTAGTGGGAGGAACCGTTGTACTCCTGGCTTGCCTCCCCTCAGAATCCTGGGCCTGTCACGAACATCCCAACCCCATCGCCTTTCAACATCCACTTACTAATGAATCAGACCTACTTCCGAACGGCATGATGGCCGTGGTGTACAAACATGAAAACGGGGAAGAAGTGGTCCATGTCACGGTCCATCGAATTCATATGATCATGGCTGGTTACCATCCCATGCTTCCCGAAAAACGAGACCCTCAATATACCGTGCTTCAAACCGATGGAACCCTCAACCCCATGACCTATGTGATCATCGCCAACCCCTTATTTTATGGAACTGGACAAGACACCATCGGATTCCCCACCAAAACCTGGATTGATCCGAATGAAGATGGGCTGAACGGCAATGAGCAGGCCACGTTTCGCACCGCAAGGCCAAAGGAGCAAATGACGGCTCAAGCACCTCTTTCCCATTGAGAGTTTCCCCCTGTACTGTTTTTCTAAATAAAAAAGCCCTTGGGATTATACCCAAGGGCTTTTCTTTTGGATTAAGGCAATACTTGCTCAATGCTTTAATTCGAAAAAATAGTGCCGTCGCCATCGGCGAAAAACAGTTGCCGACATCCTAGCTTTCCATCATTTCTAATCGGGTATCAAACTCATGATCGCAGGACACGCACCGGATGCAGTCCGATTCAACCATCGGTTCATCATCCCGAATGCCCATGCCTCCACAGTCAGGACACTTCGAGAGATGCAACACTTCGTCGTTGAGATTTTCATACCGTGTCCCATGTAAACAATAAATTGGTTCGCCATCCAGCATCCATGGTTCACACGCCTTATTCACCACTGGCAGGGCAATATAATGGTGTTTGGCATAATCCTGAAGTGCTTCAGGAGTTGTCAGCCCATCTTTAATGAGCTTCCCGGTCTTCGCCTCACAGATGGTAGAACCCTTCACGATCGCTTTCGTCGGCCCCATGCAACACCTCCTTCTTAAAGAGTAGTCTCATTAGACATACGGGTATGATTTCACCAGTATGACATAACGTATCCCTCCTGAGGCAAGAAATTTGTGCATCTAGTTTTTGGAAGACTATAATCCCAACCCTGAGAGAAATCCCTTTCTCCCCATACCCTCCCTTTCAAAAGTGGGGGGTTTGGGGCTGTTACGATTTCCATAAGGAGGAATATATGAGTCTAGCGGATAATGAATGTGTGCCATGTCGGGGTGGGGTGCCAGCTGTTGACCCGGGAAAGGCTCAGGAATTACTTGGTGAATTGGAAACAGGTTGGACATTTAATGCCCAAGGGCATCTGGAACGAGAGTATTCGTTTAAGAATTTTGCCGAGGCTCTTGATTTTGTGAATAAGGTCGGCGCAATTGCAGAAGCCCAAGGTCATCACCCTGATTTATTCTTGGCATGGGGTAAGTGCAAAGTGGAAATATGGACGCATAAGATTCAGGGGCTGACCGAGAGCGATTTCTTTTTCGCAGCCAAAGCCGATCGGGTGTTCGCAAGCAATGCCTGATTCACTTATTACTATCGACCCGTCTTCTGAAGCTAGTCTATCTCCTATTGAAGATGAACCTTGGATTGATCCTCACAGACAGCCGCAAATTGCCCTGCTCGCGATGCCGTTTGGATATTCGAAGTTTCCCTCCATTCAACTCGGCACGTTGTCGCGCGTGTTAAAGAATCAAGCTATTGGCTCAAAGAGCTATCATTTCAATTTGCTCTTTGCGCAAC
>JAJDBO010000123.1 GCA_029261305.1 Nitrospirales bacterium | reverse complement strand
CCATGCGAGGGTCCAAAAGGACAGGGTATGGGCCAGAGCAGCTGATACGGAATCAGGAGGGCGAAAAAGAGAAATTCTAAATGTTTCAGAATGTTATGTTTTTGATGAAGGGGAATTAAAGGGTAACGTCCCCTTTTCCGGTTTCGCAATTTGCCCCTGGGATCTTTTCCTTGAGAGTGTTTTCGGCGCGTAGTACTTCCTGGGCACTATAAAAGAAATCACGCATTTCCTCAGGCCCCGTCGCGAAGCTCGTGGAAGAGAATACCGAAATTAACAAGTAGACAACAGCCTGGCTTAAGTTGAGTCTCAGACCTTAACCGAAGAAACCTTTTGGTCCCTTGTACTCATAAGGCGCCCGCCACCCAGCGTTCTCCGCTTCCTCGATTGTGCAAAACCACCGCTCCCCTTGGCCAGTCTGGATAGTAGTTTTACTATAATAGGTCGACTCAGAAGTGTGATAAATTCGGTCTCCTCCGCTGTTGATATTTCCTTTAATAAGACACCCCCTCAAATACCCGGGGATAAGATCCTGCCAGATGTCTGAGATCGCATCCTTCCACCTCCCCTGCACAAAAGCGGAATCATCATTACTAAGAGTCAGCACTGAAATATTAAAGCTGGATAACGCGAGAAGACCTATGGTGAATGTTAACAACAAGCGATTGGAGCGGACTTTGGCCACCGGCTTTCGAGCCTTTTTTCTGCTCATTGAAGGTCTTGTTGATGTGATAGATTTCACGTTTCCCCTCAAATTAGGTCACATAGACTGATCTCTTAAAAGACCCATAATTGTTTTTCGGTGTCCCACACCAGTTTACTGAGCAATCTTCTCAAGTCCTTGATCCTATTACATATTCGCCCTATGAATTTTCGAAACCCACAGCCTCCTATCCTCAAAATGGGCAAGAGGGAAAGAACATGTAATCAGGCTTGAGGAAAAGAGCGAGAAGATATTCGAGTAAGATTAGGCGCGGAGGTGAGATAGGGATTTACAGGGCTCTAGATAATTGAGAGCAGCTGATACGGAATCAGTGGGTCATTGCAGGGGAAGGCCAAACTTTCTAATGAGTTGTGATTGTGGGTTTGGGAAAAAACCTGCTGTTGAACCTGTTGCAGGAGATTGATTTGGTAGGATTAGATGAGTAGTAAATAAATTATGGCCCTTCAAGACCTAACCGTTTTCCAGCATGGCTCCTCCCGAGGCAAGAGTCTGGAGTAACGGATGTTTGGCAGACTCAGTTTAAGCAATTCCCAATAGGCGCTTTCTGAACGTGTCGTATCGCAACACTTGAGAGCTGCGCTTGGAGTTAAAGACATTTAAGAGCCGTAACCCTCGATATTGGGCTCGGTCATCGGTCACAAAGCGGTCGCAAAGAGTTAGGTATACAACCTGCCCAAGGTCAATTGCTCCAGCGTTGCGCTTTGCAGAGAAATGCGTTGCCTGTATGCTGCGTTGGTGAATCGCATACGCATATCCAAGAAAGTACAGCGCCCAGACTGGTTCAAGCACCAAGACTTCAAACTCCTCATCGGTGAGCTGCTTGCCAGTCTGACGTTCGTACACTTCATTGATCAGCGAACGGTACTCGTCCTTTTTGCTCAGGTAGACTCGCAATGTGGAAGCCGTTGACTTTGGTCTCTCCTCGGGTTTCCTTTGGAATAAATCTTGGAACTGTTCACGGTCCCCGGCGACGGCTTCGGAGAAATCGCCTTCCCAATTTGCAGCCCACTCGAACGCTTCGCTTTGAGCTTCCTGGTCAATAAGTTCAGGTTGATTCAAACCGACCCAGAGACCCTCTAGATTTTTATCCGCATTAACGAGACCAGTAGAGGCTCGGGCTGCATGTGCGTCTGCATATGTCTGCAAAATCGTATTTGGCCTATCTAAAGGGCGCTTACCATTGGCCAGCTTTCTCATGAGTTCCACGAGCCTAATCCGCAGGTTTGGGTCTTGGGTTTTAGCAGCCTCTACGACGTTATAGGCTGTTATTCGAAAGGAGCCAACACTTAAGATCGCCGTGATCATAGGCTCTCGGTCTGGATCATCGAGCAGCCTATTGATAGCACTAGTGTCGAAGCAATAAATCACTCGAATACTGCCTGTCTATGAAAACCACTGGTGGCCCGAATATTGAGTAGGCACGGTGCGTACCCACAAAGAAGTCGAGAAAATGTACTTGGCAGGTTAACAGAAATACCAGAAACAGGTCTAAAACAGTTTTTTCCCTTTTAGGGGTCCTAGGGTGAGGGGCGTAAGTGCTTAAAAAAATGGTGGGTCGTACAGGGGTCGAACCTGTGGCCCGCTAATTAAGAGTTAGCTGCTCTGCTAGCTGAGCTAGCGTGAAACTGGCGGAGTCCAAAAAAGGCTTCTAAGGCTCGGTCCCGGGATTCACCGAGTTTGACGATTGGTAGGGGGTAGTTTTTTCCCAGCTTCACGCCTGCTTCCGTTAACACTTTATCCGGTGCATCCCATGGATTGTGCAGGTATTTCTTGGGCAGCTTTTTTAACTCAGGGATAAACCGTCGAACGTATTTGCCATCTGCATCAAATTTTTGGCCTTGGGTCACGGGGTTGAAAATTCTGAAGTAGGGCGGGGCATCCGCTCCGCAGCCTGCTATCCATTGCCAACTGGCGCTGTTGTTGGCCAGGTCCGCATCCACCAAGGTATCCCAAAACCAATCTTCTCCATGGTGCCAGTGCAACATCAGATTTTTGACGAGAAATGATCCGACGAGCATGCGTACTCGATTATGCATGTAGCCGGTTTCCCATAGCTCACGCATTCCGGCATCGATGATGGGGTAGCCTGTTTGGCCTTGTTGCCAACGCCTCAGTGCTTTTGCATCTTTGGGCCAGGGGAAGGCGTTGAATTTCTTTTGAAGGTTTGTTCGGGGAAGGTCTGGAAAATGATAAAGCAGATTATTGGAAAATTCCCTCCAACCTAATTCACTGAGAAACGTTTCTCCGTCTGTCCTCAGGCCTCCCTTGCTCATTGTGTGTTTAGCCGCATGCCACACGTCGTTGGGTGAGATTTCTCCAAAATGTAGATGGGGCGATAATCGGGAGACATTATTTCTGTCAGGAAAATTTCGGCCTTCCTTGTAGTCTTTAAGTCCAGTTTTCAGAAACGCCTTCAGTCGGGCCTGTGCTCCTACTTCGCCAGGCTGCCAATGTTTCGCGAGCTTCTTGTGCCAGGGAAGGGTGGGGAGTAGTTCTAAAACTTTGAGAGTCACACCCTTGTGTTTTGCTATCGATAAGTTTTTCGGGGTTTTGGTTGGTTGTCGGGGTTCGTGGCCTTTTCCAAGACATCCGTTTTTATAGAAGGGAGTAAACACTTTATACGGCGTGTCGTCGCGTTTGCGTGCGGTCTGGGGTTCAAACAGCAGGGCCCCGTTGAAGGTGTGTACTTCAATGCCTTGTTCAGACAAGGTTTCTTGAAGGCTCGCATCTCGTTTGAAACGCCAGGGTTCGTAACAGTGATTCCAGTAAATCGCTTGTGCTCCGGATTCTTTGATGATGTCATGTACCACCTGGTGCGCTGGTCCTGTCTGGAAGCACAGTTTTTTATCCAATGTGTCGTGAAGTGCTTTGAGACTTTCATGCAACCACCAGCGGCTGGCTGCACCCAACTTCCATTCTCCGCTGGTTTCATCATCAAGAATAAATATGGGAATAATGGGTCGCCCGGTTTGGTGTGCGGCCAGCAGTGCTGGATTGTCTCTGATTCTCAAATCTTGACGGAACCAGACGACAATGGGTGAGTAGGAGGTTGGCATGAACGGTAGTGAAGAATGTGGGTACGCTAGTTCGCTTTCGTATCATCAAGCTCGATGACTATCCCATAGTCTCGTTGAAAGGCACCACGATACAATGTTGATTGAGGGAAACCTTAGACACAGGATTTTGAGGAAAGGTGTTGGTTGGCGTAGACCTGAGTACGACTGAGACCTTACTTTTTCCAATCGAAGCCAGTGGCACTGGCTAACTCACGTGGCTTCATCAGGCCGGTGGTGCGTTTTTCATCAATGATCCATGTGGGGTAACTTTTGATGTCGTTCTTTACGCATGGAGCTGTGAGTGCGCTCCCACGACCTCCTGAGCTGCATTCAATATAAGGGAGTCGTTTTGCAGAGGATTCAAACATCGCTTTCTGTTCTTGGCAACGAGGGCACCAATAGGCGCCATAAAATTTGACGCCTGTTTTTTCAAGATGAGTGGCCAACGCTTGAAGTTGCGGGTCTTCTGGTCCCGCAGCCGCATCGAACACCCCGCTATAGTGCATGTGTAGCGCACCTACGATGAGGACTGCGACGACAGCAGCTTCTTTTACTGATGTCAGCCATTCGGGCGGTTGCCGCACCATGGTCAGAATCATAATGGCCGTGATGATGGCAAAGGACGCGAGGCAATATGGGCAGGTGGCCTCGATCTCTATCACAGAAACAGCCGTTAAGTAGGCACTGATTGCAAACCCGCAGAATGCCGCGAAGATCAATGGTGTCCAACTTCCGACTTTGGTTCGTGCTCGCCATGCTAGGCCTGCAATCACCATATACGTGAGGCATCCCCACAGTGCCATGGGTACGGAAAGGAATGTTGCCCAACGACTGCTCTGCACGATGTCACAACCAGAGCCCTCGCTACAGAACGCCGGGTGCTCTCCAAATGAGGCCGTAAACGTCAGATATGCCGTCAATAGGATTCCAGCTATTGCTAGGAGAAAAACAACCAGATCTATGGGGGACGTTCGCTTTGAATCTTTGGCAGAGGGTAGGCTGGAATCTTTTTGTGTCCCACTCGCTTCTTTTTTGTCTTTATTCCGTTTCGACATGACCACTTCCTTTTCTGGTTGATCTTGAATCCAGTTTACGTCTGAAATTTTTCAGTCCATCGAAAAGTGAAATCCGATTTAGACACCTTAGAAAAGACTTCAGTACGGCCTTAATAATAGTATGGGGAGATTAGAGAGACAAGTTGAGCAACATTTATTGGCTGAGAGGTCACTGCCAGGTGTTCGGAACGTTTAAACGAGAGAAAGACGTTCAAACTCCTCAATAAGGTTTTGTAACTTTAAGATCATGAAATCACGCTGCGTCGGAGTAAGAATTTGATCAATTTTTAAAATGACATTCTTTACAGCCTCTTGCCATTGTTGGACTCCAGAATAATATTCTGAAGGGGCATCCTGTCCGTTTGAACTGATCCACTCCGCAACTTTGTTCTCCACGATTTTCGCATCCATTGATCCCGTCAGCACATCGAGAAGCTGTTGCTGACGGAATTCACGATAGCTGAGATACGTCTCTGTCGTGTCGGGGAAATCTTGAATGAATCTGTTGATGGTTTGGGTCTGTTCTTCGGAGACTTCTTCCACCCAGAACTCTAAAATGCTCATGACAGATTCCATGCGTTTGGCCACCCGGTCCTCTGGTGTATCTCCAAAATCTTTTTGAAGGTCATAGTTTTCTTCTTTGAGGACGGCTTGGAAATATGTCTGTTGCTCGGGTTGGAGGTTGATTAAAAACGAGGCCCCATGAAAGGCAATTTGTCGGGCGAGGTGCGCACGAAGCTCTTGATAGTTGAGCAGTATGTTATCAAGTGTTTCAGGGGACAAACCTGTTTTTACCTGTTGCTGGATGTCTCGAAGAAACTTCGTATACAAAGGTAGTTCATGGGTTCGATGCCAACGATGAAGTTCTTTTACGTGCTGTTCTAATTGTTCCTCTTGTTGAGGAGAAGTGTCGAAATAATGATCGATCCGCCCTAGCATAATCCAATCGGCATAATTGTAGGCCAGGGATACTACGCTGCAGCCGCTCAGCAGTAGAAGAAAAAGAAGGCCAATGAGCGCAGAGAGAAATGGATTCTTTTGCATGACGTTATTGAGGGAGGAGAGGTTGGTTGAAGAGGATTTTGGAATGAAAGATGTTTCGGCGAGTCACAATGTATGCCCCGAAGAGAAGACTGACTATGATCATAGAGGTTCTGGTTGTATTGAACCCTAAGACTAATTGATTGATGGTTTCACTCAAGCAGGCCAATCCGAGGTAGGCCAAATACCCCCAAAATGACCAACGTCGGAAACTCCAAAACCCATAGCCGATGACCCAGTGAATGATAGGATGTTGATATTTCACCAACGCACCAGCCCATCCGTCAAACGTGGTCCCAAAGACCTTCAAGGCGTAATCTGGGTAAGCAAGAATCCAGAAGAAGTCTATCCCTCCAGATAGCACAAGCAAAATTCCCAAAGTCTTGATATCCGTTCCACGGGACAGAAAAGAATTTGATTGATTGGGCAACGGTGGACTCTCTTCAGTCATCGTAGCTGCTTTAGACATTGGAAACGGGTGAAAGGTCTTTTTAAGAAATAAAAAGGGAGCCTTGAAGTAGGCTCCCTTTTCTTAAAACTTACATAGCGAATTAATCCGATCTGTCTGAACCCGTCTTCTTACCAAAGTCAAAATGTGTCGACTCGTTTCTCAACTCTTTCCCACCGGTTGTCCCTGAAATCGTTGGATATGTTCTGAGAGCATTTCCGCGACTTTTCCAAGATCGAAAGGCCAGGCATAGGTGAGGGTGACCTCCGGATGCTTCTTTCGCAGCTCAGCCATTTCCTCCGGAATTTCATATTCTGAATGAGACCCTCCTGGGGTAAACATGGTGGACACCACCGTGATGTCTTTGGCCCCATCGGCAATTTGTTTTTCAATCGCTTCTTCCATAGTTGGAGTGCAGAATTCGTTATAGGCGATAGAAAAATGACCACCATCGGTCAGAGGTTTTAATTGCGTGGCTAATCGTTCGAGCCCAGCTTGATAGGGATCGATTTCTGGTGTTCGCGGCCAGAGCCGAATTTTTTGATCAAGTTCGTATTCTTCCTCGGACATGGGCTTTCCAGCCGCTCGACGTTGGGCTTCAAGCCGTTTGAGTTTACTCACTTGATCACTGGGAAATCCTTTGGGAATTCCCCCATGGCCAACGAGTATCACACCTTTTGTTCCATCACTCATGATTGTCGCTCCTTCTGCATCGTCAATACATTGCTGATAATTTTTATGCTATGCGTGAATGTCCAAATGATTGGGGTTGGAAGTCCTTCACGGATTCGATTTCTCCAATATACCCAATGCCCTTTCGTTCAAGCCAGTCCATATACAACATGGCCCCTTTGCCCCCGATGACCACCTTGGCCATTGGCAGTAATTCCTTAACGATCTTGTCAATTAAGGATTTCATATCTTCCGGTGACCGTTCGACGACGCAGGACAAGAGCACGAGTTGGGCATGTTTTCGCGTGCAAGCTAATCGAACAATATCAATACCCGAATCCGCACCAAGGTAGAGGGCCTTCCATCCGCTTTTTTGAAGAAGCCGTAAGGCCGCCATGGCTCCGATTTCATGATAATCATTGGGCAGGCAGGCGACCAATGCTTGAGGCCTCTCTGTGCCATTTTGAAGAGAATGGTCTTCAGCCAGCAACCTATGGATCGTGCGAGACACGGATTGCTCTCCCGATATATTAATGCGGCCCTGGTGCCACAGTTCGCCAATTGATCGAAGGACCGGGAAAAATATGTCGGGCAAGGCTCGATCAAAACCATATTTTTGAACGAGAAGATAAATGGTTTGTTCAATCACTGCTTGGTTTCCCTCCCTAGCCGCTTCCAATATTTCAGCGACCTGAGGTTGAATATCCACTGGAAATTGGCTCAAGTCTATGGCCCCGGAATTCATCTCCCCGATGAGTGCATCGCGACCTTGAAGAGCTAGTTGTCCAATAGGTTTCCCCAGGGCAAGCTGACATTTGATAAATAGCAACAATTGAAGATCGACACGATCAAATATGCGGTACCCATTATCTGTACGGTGCGGGGACAAGAAATTGTAACGTTGGTCCCACTTTCGGAGGACATGAGAACTTAGCCCTGTCATCTCCGACAGATGTTTGATGCGGAATCCTGCGGTGCTGTATTGAAATTTAGACATGGTTTCGTAGCATCAGTTCCTTTGGATGAGGAGTTAGGTACACCTGATCGAGCAAATAACTGATCTGATGGATCCTGACATAATGTACTATCAGCGTGAGAGGGACGATCAAAGGAGTCAATCCGCGATGATAGTTCTCAATGATCTCGACCAACTCCTGGCGCTCCTCGCATGACAGTTGTTTTTTGAAAAATCCAGTGAGGTGCTGGAGGACATCCACGTGTTTTCTGGTAGTGGTCCTGGTTTTGAGAGCTTCCGTGAAGAGGGTTCCATACTCGGCCATCAATTCTCGTGGGGAGTATTTTTTGCTGTCGGCAACAAGTCGGCCAAGTTTTTGGTAATGGGTTCGCCCGTGGGCCAACAATAGAAACTTATGTTTCGTATGAAATTCAACGAGTGCCCTTCGACTGACGCGAGTTTGATTCAGGAGCCGCCACCGTTGATAACAAAACACCCGTTCGATAAAGTTTTCCCTCAACACGGGATCATTTAAGCGCCCGTCCTCTTCGACTGGAATCAGAGGATGGTTTTCAATGAATCTTTGAGCGAACAGCCCTCTTCCATGAGGGTTGGGCATTCCGTGATCATTATAGATACGAACCCGATTCACCCCACAGCTTGGGGAATCTTTTTTAAAGACAAAACCATCTAAATGCATCGTCCCAAGTTCTTGTACTTTTTTCTGTGAATACTTTTTCAAGAGGGACGTGTGATCTTTTTTTGTTTTAATCGTGATGAGAGTCTGATTGGCCGAGGTGCCCATTAAGCGCATAGCCTCTCGAGGAATGCCTAACCCTGCCTCAAATTCCGGACAGACGGGAACCCATTCGACAAACTGACTGAAGGTGTCAGCTAAGAATCCGTCACGTTTATGTCCACCATCAAATCTCACCTCATCACCTAACAGGCATCGACTGATTCCGATGCGGAGCGTTGAAGAAGGAGACGCCTTTACGTCTTCAGACGGTTTAGAGATGAGGTGTGTGGTTTTCATGAATTACTTATGCCTGTGAAGCCTTGTTTCTCTAGAAAGGTTTACTCAGGTGTGTTTTTCTTCCGATAACATGTCTTCGCTCACACGAATGACTTTCACTTCTCTGATATCGGAAAAGGTTTTAATACTCAGGGTGACAGATTTTCCGATCTCTCCTCGAATTATGGCTACAACTTCGCGATAGGTTTTCCCTTTGACGGATTGACCATCCACAGTCAAAATTTCCTGTCCATGGTTGAGCCCGGCTCTGGCCGCGGGTCCTGCCGGGTGTATCGCTCGAATAAACAGGCCTGCTGGATCTCCGATACGTTTGGCCGTGAGGTGCAATGCGACTCCAATAATTCCCGGTGGAGGCAGCATGGGTTCTTCCATGTCACCATAAGGGATTCCTTGCGGCGCATGTCCTTCCTGTCCATGGCTCATGATGGGAGCTAGGAGCAAGATGCCAATGAAACTGGTGAGCAAAATCCAATACTCGAAATGCGCGGAGTATTGAAGAGGTGATGCCTGTACGGAAGTTTTCATGCGGTTCTCCTTATTAGAGGCGTAGGCCTAAATTAATCCTATCAAGCACAATCCTATGAAGAGTACGAGACTATTGAGTTGCACCGAAAGGCGATGCAGTGCATCTCGATCCTTTCGAACAGAAAGGATTGTTATCCCACGTTGTTCGGCATCTTTAAGCCGGTCACTCAGCGCATTGATTCTTGGGGTGAGGGGGGATCGGCAGTAATTTTCGATGGTTAAGATGCCGAGCCACAGGGAAGAGGAAACGAGATCAAAAAGCCCGAATCCTTTCATAAGTCCAATACTTGTGATGGTGGCCCATCCCACAGTTGCAGCTATCATGCCTAGTGCATAGTACCGAGGAAAGAGCTGCCGAACCACTTTGGCAAAAGAATTTGGGTCCAAGGTTCGTGCCAAGACTGGTGCCGTGATGAATGACAATAACACGACTTTTCCTACCAACACGGCAATAGCAACGATATGAAGATAGGCAAGGCTTTCTAACATCACTGAACCTCTAAGTATGACTGTCCAAGAACGCGCCGCGCTGCATCGAATGCCGCTGAGAAGTTTGGAAGTTGGCTCATCGGTACAATTTCAATATACCGCACGATATTTTCCTCATCCACCACCATGACACTGCGTTGCAAAATTTGATGCATGGGGTGTAACAATCCCGTCTTTTTGCCAAAGTCAAAATGGGGAGAGTCAGATAAGAATGTCACGTTGGCAATCCCGGCTCTCTCTGCGAAGACGCCCTGATCATCATAGGTGTTTGTGCTGATGGTGACTATTTCTAGAAGTTGGTCCAAGTCCTCATTCTTCTCACTGAAACGGTGCGTCTGTTCATCACACACAGGAGTGTTGAGCTGTGGGACCATGCTGAGAATTTTTACGCGTCCCTTGAGTTCGCTCAGTTGCATTTTGGAATTGTTCGCATCAAGGAGCGTGGCATCAGGAAGTTCGTGCCCACGAGAAATCTTTGTTGGCATCGACCAGGCAGGAACGTCGAGAAGTATAAGGGAATAGAGAATAATGAGACTAAGTCCGAAAAACCTTGTCCTCAAATTCCTCGATGCAAATATATTGATCATGCAAGGTCTCCTTCCAACTCTTTTCAACAACACAGCACTCATGAGCCCTTTTTCAGTATTGCAGAAAGGGCAGACTGTAGATGCGGATAGGTAAAAGAAAAACTAAGCTTTTGAGCCATTAAGGGAGTGACAATTTGCCCATGTGTCATAAGTGTGGATAATTCACCTAGCCCAATCTTGAGAGCAAACGTTGGAACAGGAAGCCAAGAGGGCCTACCCAATGCCTTCCCCAGTTCCATACAAAATTCCTTCATCGTGACTGGATGGGGAGAAGCTGCGTTGATAGGGCCCTTGTAGGATTCATTTTCGAGAATGGTCGCGATGAGCCGGACGTGATCTTCTACGTGAATCCAACTCACAGGTTGGCTTCCTTCGCCAATGGGCCCTCCTAAAAAGAGTTTAAAGGGGAGAAGCATTTTAGCGAGTGCCCCACCATCTTTACCCAATACCATGCTGGTTCGCAGGCACATAGTTCGGACGCCATAGTCTGTCGCCCTTAACGCTTCTTCTTCCCATTCCACACACAAATCAGCCAAAAATCCCTTCCCAGCCTTTGTCAATTCATCGACAGTCTTCGTCCCATCAAGACCATAATAGCCAATCCCCGATGCATTGATCAGTACTTTGGGACGAGTTGGAATTGGAATATTGGCTAGAGCATTCACAATCATGCGAGTCGTATCGATTCGGCTCGAGCGAAGTATTTCCTTGCGTGATGATGTCCAACGGCTGTCAGCTATGGGGGCTCCGGCAAGGTTAACGACAGCATCGGCCCCCGAGAACATGTTCTCCAAAGAACCCCAATTCAGACAGTCCCATTCTTGGAGATGGGTCTGGGGTGGGAGAACCGCTCGACCTGTAGAGGCATTTCTGGTGAGAACGACCACATCGTGTTGACGATTGATTAATTCATGACAAAGGCGTCTCCCGATAAAACCTGTTCCACCTGCAATGACGATTTTCATGGTAGCACCCTTCGGGTTGGATGGTTCATGGCAATGCCTCTGGTATTGAAGGCGCAAGCGAAGATTCACCAGGCAAGACCAGCAGGTCTTGCCACTTTTGCAGCTCCACCGTGGGAGCAATTTGACTATCGCCTACCAGATCAATTCCAAAAGGATTGGGTTTGGAAGTATTTTCATCATATGTGACAGGGGATGTGGGCGTAAATTCGAGTTCAAGACTCAATGTGCCAGAGGAGCTGATGTCGATGTATTGTTCTACCTGCCCAAGAGGATGCCATGCGACAAGGTGATATTTCCCTGGGGGAATATTCGTGATCGTAAATTCCCCGGATTTTCCGGTCATGGAAAAATAGGGATGATTCACAACAAAACCCCATGCCTCCATGTATTCATGGAAGCTGCACCGAAAGACCAACGGCCCCGTGGTTAACATTTGGTGAGTCACTCCATGGCCGGGAAGATGTCTTGTCTGAAGTCCTTTCGTAAGAAAATCACTTTTCCGAAGCTTAGGATTTCTCTGAAGTGGCTGGTGAAAGAGAAATTTCCCTCCCCGGTCAGAAAATTCAAAGACCTCTATGTCATGTGGGACAGGATCCCAGTTTTCAAAAATTAGGGTTTGCCCATGTGAAACGCGGGTGATGTAGGGTGAAAACGCACAGTTTTTGGCTCGTATGATCTGCTTGTGCAAACGAAGAGGTTTTCCAAATTGAATATTCTTGAGATAAACAATGACTCCTGGAATTCCCTCATTCAATTTTGATTTGATAAATGGCGCAATACGCCAACCCTTGCCATCGGAAATCCGACCGCAGTAAAAGGGGTCAGGGAACAACACCAGATTGTAACGTTTGGGTGTTGGTACAGTGCCATTCAGAACAACTGTGCCCGATATACTTCCCCCTTCAAAGTCCGGGCGCTCTTCATAGGAGAAGACGGTGCTGGGATGAATGCCGAAGGTCAAAGCCGCCAAGACCATGGAACAGAGATACATTCCAATACGGATTGTGATTGTTTTGGTGAAAGCATCGAACATGATTTCTGGTCTTTTCTTTACATCCTATTTAATGAGAAATGCTCAAGTTCCTGTCTCTATTCGATGGGGAAAGAAATAATTAATCCTCCCATCACATCACCGATTTTTTGATCTCGTGTAGGGCTCAGGATGTGAGTGTTGTGACAATTCACACATGCCTCTGAGACTGCCCGATCGGCATAGATCGCCACAAAATATTGTTTATCTTCTTTATGAATAATGCCCGTATAGGGTTGGCTTGCATCGTTAGCCACAGCCTCAAGCCCTTGATGTTCAAAGTCGCCTTTAGGACCGTTTTTTGCGTAGATTGGCCATAAACTGGCCAATCGATAACTGAGTCCAATGTCCTTCTGCTGAACCCGCAATCCAGAAAGTAGAAGCATTTGAGCTGGCAAGGGCAATGCATTCATGGACTCCCATCTCTCTGAAGATAGGACTGTCCCTGTGTCTTGCATTCTCTCGACAACATGTGTCGCGTACAGGGTTCGATCCGCCTCGATTACGGCATGGATGTAATCTGCCACCAATTTCGGATCAATTCCCTTCATGGCGGCCTTGTCCTCCTGAGACCAGGAAAGGTTGATTCCTGACAGGGCTATGAGCCCCGCAATTGACATGATTTGAAATCCACGTGTGACATTCATGGTGCGTCCATTTCCTTCGCGTGCAAGGGCTATCGGTAATCCCCGACCTTGTGACACCCCGAAGACATCTTCATAATGTTTGACTCTAGAGATACTATCATTTCAGAATTTTTAATCTGACCTATTGGCCACTACCAATATCTCGAGCGCAACGGAACCCTGTCCCATGAGTTTTCAGGGCGAATCCCCCCTTACCCCGTGCGGCTGCTCTGATGTCCGAATCGAAACTACGCCAAGAACCCCCTCGAATGACTTTTAGTAGACTCTTATCGGGCCCTTTGGGATTTCGCTGGGGAGCTTGTTGGTAATAGTCCTTGTCATACCAATCCTGGACCCATTCTCTTGCGTTGCCGGACATATCATGAACTCCATAAGCTGAGGCACCTTTGGGCAGTGTTCCAACTGGCTTAAGAGTGTCTTTATCCGACCAGTCACGATCATAGTTAGCATGTACCGGCGTGGGCACTTCCTCGCCCCAGGGATAGGTTCGGCCGTCCGTGCCCCTTGCGGCTTTTTCCCACTCGGCCTCTGTCG
>JAJDBO010000122.1 GCA_029261305.1 Nitrospirales bacterium | reverse complement strand
TGTTCACGAAGCTCCCGTCGGCGGCTTCCGTGGCAGACTTCGAAGCGTTGATGCCGAGTAACATCATCGCCAAGCAAAATTAGTCGAGTTCTACAACACGCGGTTCGTTGAGCGCTTACCATCTTTCCGTCGATCACTTAGCAAAATACGCCGATGGGCTCGCTTCGAAGCCAACATCCAGCACAAATCCAGCACCGTCAGCAGAGGAGGAAAAAAGAAAGCGGATAGCGTAGACGCTATCCGCTTGTTTCACTTAAGAATATTGGCGCGCCCAGAGAGATTCGAACTCCCGACCACCTGGTTCGAAGTGATCCGGTCGAACTCCCGTATCATTTTGTATTATATATATTTATTCGATTTTTGCTGTCCATTTAAATCGATGTATGTGGCCCGACGTTCCCCCTTCATGAGTAGCAGTTACCATTAGAGTCCGAGTTTAATTGTCTAGCATTTACCATCTGTATCGCATAAGCCGCAGGCGTTAATCCACCAAGCGCTTTCTTGGGTCGTTCTTCGTTGTAATCGATCCGCCAGGTCCCAATAAGCCGGCAAGCATGCGCGAGATTTGAAAACCAATTCTCGTTCAAACATTCGTCACGTAAACGTCCATTGAATGATTCGATGTAGGCGTTCTGGTTTGGCTTGCCTGGCTCGATCGGGCGCAGAGCAATACCCTGGTCGTGGGCAAACGTGAGCATTGCCTTGCCGATAAATTCTTTCCCATTATCTGAACGAATAACTTTTGGCAGACCTCTCGAGTGTGCCAATCGAGAAAGCAGTTCAACGACCTGGTTACCGCCAAACCAATGGCGAGCCTCGACTGCCACCGATTCGTGTGTCGCATCATCAACGATCGTGAGGATCTTCAAGACACGTCCACCGGCAACACGATCGAAGACGAAATCCATCGACCAGACCTCGTTCGGCGCCGACGGTCGAATGAGCGGTTGACGATCGCTCACCGGGATCTTCTTACGCCGGCGCTTGCGTACTTGCAGCCCCATCTCCGTGTACAGTCGTTCCACACGCTTGTGGTTCACCGCCCAGCCGGCCTGACGAAGCTTCAGGTCGATCATCGGCGCACCGTAGCGGCGGTGCCGATGCGCCAATTTAAGGATCGCCTCACGTAGCGGTCCGTTCTTATCCGGCTTGGGTGCATACCGCAGTGCACTCGCACTCATCTTCACGACCCGAAGTGCGTGACGTTCGGTTAGCCCTCGCGTGGTCATATGGCGGACGACCTGGCGTCGGGAGCCCGCGCTCACCACTTTTTTCTGAGCACCTCACGAGTGACCTCCTGCTCGAGCATCGCTTCAGCCAGGAGTTTCTTCAGCCGTGCGTTCTCCGTTTCCAGCGTCTTCAACCGCTTCACGTCAGAAACCTCCAGGCCTGAGAATTTGTTCCGCCAGAGGTAGAAACTTGCTTCTGAGAAGCCGTGACGCCGGCACAGTTCCTTCACTGAGACGCCTGATTCAGCTTCGCCCAAAAACCTCACAATCTGCTCGTCGCTGTAGCGCTTCTTCATGCCCAATCTCCTTCCACAAGGTCATTGGACTCCAGATAATAACGCTACTCAATATCGGGGGAACGTCGGGCCCTAATTGACGTTATTCGAGCTTGTTTGGAGCATTCTATTGGACAATGACTAATCCTCGAACGATGCGTTTATGGTCCATAAATACACCAGAATAATTAATTGGAGCAATGCTCCTGACCCGACAAAGCATCTCCTTTAGCATCTACCATTATCACGAGTATCATTAGATATTACTTATTACTACTCTTTAGGAGCCGGTAGATGGCCAAAAACAAAAGCATCACACTTGGCGACCACTTCGAACATTTTGTTGATGCCCAGATCACCGAGGGTCGCTTCTCCAATGTGAGTGAAGTCGTAAGAGCCGGGCTTCGGTTGTTAGAGGACGAAGAAGCCAAACTACGCGCGCTACGCAAAGCACTACATGATGGTCTGGCCAGTGGCGACCCAGTGGCATTTGATTCCGCTGATTTCATACGCCGTAAGCACAAGCAACACGCGCGCGCATGAAACTCCGGTTTCGACCTGCCGCGCTGGTCGACCTCGATCTGATCTACGATTCTACTGTAGAAAATTGGAGTGTTGCGCAAGCTGACCTTTACCACGCTCAGCTGATGGCAGCGACGGATCAACTACTCGAACATCCTCACAGTGGTCATATTTATCATTCGGTGTCACAGTCCGTGGAGTTTCGATCCATCCCCAGCGGTCGGCATCTGATTTTTTACGTGATCGGTGGCGACACGATCGATGTGGTCCGAATCCTCCACGATCGGATGGATATCCGCGCGAAGCTCCTCGATCCGCCTGCATAAGTATAGGAAAACGAACTCATGCCTGTTGGTGGCAATTCGCAGTTACGCGGCGACTGGGGTGCGATAAAGCCCTGTGGGTCCTGAATAATCATGCAGCTTGCGGAACGTAGCAATGATGGAGGCCGTGGACGGCAGGAAGCTCAAGTACGTTGCCGGGCTCGGCAGTTCGTACGGGGCGACCTGTGGTTCCCGAAAACTCATATCGCCCTACATCAGGCCGCTATTCGTTCGTAATG
>JAJDBO010000121.1 GCA_029261305.1 Nitrospirales bacterium | reverse complement strand
GCTGCGCTGGGATAAAGGTCCCACGGCCAAGATCGTGATCTTTCATAAATTGCAACGCCTGAACAATATCACCATCCCCCTCAACCACCCAGGCTCGAATATGTTCCCCCAACGCGGCTTCAATAGCTTGTTCGATATGTTGAGGAACTTCCAGGCGCTCGCCCACGGCCTCCTTCACCCCCTGACACACCTGCCGAAATGAGGTCGCTTCGCCTTCAACTCCACCCTCATATCCAAATTCCTCTTGAAGCACGGCCTGCAAAGCAGCCAGCCGGGATTCCGCAGCGGCCCGCTCGGTTTTCCCTTCAACACGTTGGTGCTCAACATCATGAATATGTTGCTCGAGTTGAGAGAGTTGAACTAAAACCTCTTCACGATGAGCTTGTGTGGACTGAAGCTGTTGGGTGAAACCCCCAAGTCGTTCCCGCAAGTTTTCCAATTTGATAAGCAAATCGGATCGTTCAGTTTCAGCCTGTTGATGTTCTTCCTGGAGTTGCTGGATTTGAAGGGTCAGATTTTCTTGACGCGCTTCTAAATTTTGAAGCCGCGTTTCCGTTTGAGTCCCTTCAATCGTTCTCTCCAATATTTGCCGACGTAACACTTCGGCTTGAACCTGAACAGATGAGCGTTCCGTGACCAGAGCCTTCTCCTCACTTTCGAGCTGAACTAATGTCTCTTCAGCTTGTTGAGCCTCTTCCATGGCTCGTCCCAATTGATTGTGCAACAAAGCAATCGCCTCAACGGCACGGGAGGAATCTTGGCTCAGACGGTTTTGCTCTTCTGCTCCCTGTGCCTGCTGTTCGGCATAAAGTTGGATACGATTCCGCTCTACTTCAAGAGTCGTGAGCGTTTGCCCCATTTCGTATTCAACTTTTCGAAGCGCTTCTTGGGTGGTTCCTACCACTTCCCCATCCCGCAATTGGTCGGCTTTGAGTTGTTCATGCGTAACTGTCAGCGTGGCTTCCTCCGCCATATGCCCAGCTTCTTGCGTTTCATATGCGGCAATACGGCCCTCCATGTCACCATGAGTTCGACTTAACTCCTGATAGTCCCAACTTAAGACATTCACTTCGAGGGTGCGACATTCCTCTTGCAGCTTTCCATATTGCTCGGCTTGGCGGGCTTGACGCTCTAACGTCCGAAGTTGTTTTTGCACTTCGGTAATGACATCCCGAACACGAACCAAATTCTGTTGTGTGGAATTGAGTTTACGAAGAGCTTCAGTTTTTTGTTTTTTAAACCGCCCAATGCCGGCGGTTTCCTCAATAAAACTTCGACGGTCCTGGGGGGAACCAGCAAGGATTTGGTTGATATTCCCTTGCTCAATCACCGTGTGGCCTTTGGTGCCAGCCCTGGCTTCCAAGAACAGACTGCGAATATCCTTTAATCGGCAAGGAATTTTATTGATATAATATTCACTATCCCCATCGCGGTAGAGCCTACGAGTCACCATGAGCTCTTTATTCCCGGGTAGTTCATCGAAGACACCCGAAACAGACTCTAACTCCTGACTGGTCACATCCGTGACGATCAATGACACCTCAGCCATTCCCAAGGGTTTTCGAGATTCGGTTCCATTGAAAATCACATCTTCCATCTTCTCACTGCGAAGAGCCTTGGTGCTTTGCTCCCCCAATACCCACAACATGGCATCCACCACATTGCTTTTCCCCGCACCATTGGGACCAACGACTGCTGTGATTCCTTTGGGGAAATCTATTTTGGCGTCGTGAAAGGACTTAAACCCCGAGACGATCAACGATTGTAATTGCATAAAAAACCGTCAGCCTTTGGAAGAGTGAATATGGGATATTTCAGTATTGGTGATGTACCATAGGACAGGTAAAAAATCAAAGAAAGAACACTAAATAATGTGTCTGTCAGGCAATAACATGTCTATATATTGTGGTTTTGCTGTGGACAACTGAGATGGCTGCCTTTGAGTCTACTTGCGACCAGGCATAACTAATTCTTTTGGAAGAAGAAATTCGACATCCTCTTCAACGACAGTCAGTTCTTCCACCTCTGAGGCACCAAGGCCCTTGAGATAAGAGACCACTTCAGTCACAAGCACTTCTGGTGCAGAAGCTCCTGCGGTTATTCCAACAGCTTCAACCCCATTGAGCCATTCAGATTGAATGTCTTTGTAGGAATCGATCAAATAGGAAGGAATAGAAAAACGCTCTGCCAGTTCTCGAAGTCGGTTGGAATTCGAGCTATTTGGGGACCCGATAACCAAAATAAGATCCACGAATTTGGCTAATTCTTTGACAGCGTTTTGCCGATTTTGGGTAGCATAGCAGATATCTTCTTGATGAGGGCCTTTAATTCCTGGAAATCGTCGGTTGAGCGCTTCGACGATTTCACGGCATTCATCGACACTCAACGTCGTTTGCGTCACATAGGATAGATGGTCAGCACTTTCAACCTGAAGGTTTTCGACATCTTCGACTGAAGACACGAGATGAAATTTATCGGGAATTTGTCCAAGAGTCCCAACCACCTCTGGATGCCCGGCATGGCCGATGAGAATCATTTCATAATTATTGGTGTAATCACGATTCACCTCGTTATGAACTTTAATCACGAGTGGGCAGGTCGCATCAATGGCTTTTAAATTTCGACGTTTTGCGACTTCCCACACCTCTTTTGCCACACCATGGGCGCTAAAGATCACTAACGCTCCATCAGGCACTTCATCCAATTCTTCAACAAACACGGCCCCGCGTTCACGAAGAGAGTTCACCACATGCCGGCTATGAACAATTTCATGGCGTACATAAATTGGAGCGCCATATCGTTTGAGCGATAATTCGACGATCTCAATTGCACGATCAACGCCAGCACAAAATCCACGAGGGTTAGCTAAATATATTTTTTTCACGGAGTCCTCCTCAAACATTCAGGCAGTCGGGGGGCATCAATCCTGGCACCTAAGAGAAGGGGTGCCGGTCAAAAGTCGAGCAACATTAGGCCAGGATTTGCTATTTCGTCAACTGGTTCAACAAAAAAAGGGCACGCCCATTCTTTATCTTTTGTATTTTACAAGTAACAGGTAACGAGTAACAGCTCAATCCTCATGTACCCTGCTCACCACCGAATCAACGCTGTCCCCCAGGTAAGTCCTCCCCCAAATGCCCCCAGCACGATCAAATCACCAGAATCGAATTTTTTTTGGCGACAAGCCGTATCCAAAGCAATGGGCAGGGACGCAGAGGAGGTATTACCCACCTGCTCAATCATCGAAAACATTTGGGCGGGAGCAAGCCTTAGACGTTTGGCAATAGCTTGAAGCATTCGGCCATTCGCCTGATGGGTAATCACCTGTCTAATGTCTGATACCTTGAGGTCAAAGTCGCGCAACACATCTTCTAAGGCAGTGCTAAGACGTTTGACTCCTGTTCGAAAAACCGAAGCCCCCTCTAACTCAATAGCATGTAGGTGGTTCTCAACTGTATCGGCAGCTCCCGGCAACCGTGAACCTCCGGCTGGTACCCGAATCAGATTGTGGCAGGCTCCATCCGAATGCAATCGGATATCAACCAGGCCCTGCTTGAGTGTAGAGCCCGCGTCCTCAAAAGATTCTGCTCGTTTCACCACAACAGCACCCGCCCCATCACCAAACAACATGGCACTGGCTTTTCGAGAAGCATCGAGGTATCGAGATTTCACTTCTGCCGCGACCACCAGACAGCATCGATATTGACCAGACCGGATAAAGGCATCTGCCATGGCCAACCCATAGAGAAACCCCGTACAGGAAGCCGCTAAGTCAAACGAGGCCACGGACCTCGCTAGCAATTTTTGCTGAAGGTAGCAGGCCGTTGAAGGGAAAATTGTATCCGGCGAAGTCGTTGACACAAGGATGGCATCGATGGATTCAATCGATTCACCTGCCGCGTCCAATGCCTGACGAGCCGCCTGTTCAGCCAAATCCGAACAACTTTGATCTGGGTGGCACCAATATCGAGCCTTAATGCCTGTCACCCGAAACACCTCTGCCTCCGGTAGGTGAAAATGCGACGCCATCTCCTCATTGGTTACACACCGATCAGGCAAATAAGACCCCGTGCCAACAATTCGACTAAAAACCAATGGTGTCACAAAGCAGCCTTTCGAGATTTCCTGTGGGTAGATTTAATGAGGAAAAACACCTCAATATCCAAAAATCAGCGCCCACAGCCTTGTGTGAAAGTACGTAACATGATATTCTAAAAAAGATTAGGTTCTTACGTTTCTTCTATTAATTCAAAAACTTATGACGATGCCAATAACCTTCACTTCAAAAATAGCGCTATCCATCCTTGCCAGCAGCCTTCTTTTTATAGGCTGCTCTAGCACGCCGGATAAGGAAACCACTACAAGCAATACTCCACTTAGTGGAACAGATGAGCAGATCTTTGTTGGGGATACCATCGAAATGAACTACGACCCCAACGTCATCATGAAACGAGCGGAATCATTTCATGATAAAGAAGGCTATGCCGAAGCCATCGTCGAATATCAACACTTTCTGGATCTTCATCGCAACCATGTCCTCGCCCCCTATGCGCAGTACCGTCTGTCGCTTAGCCATTTCAAAATGATTAAAACTATTGACCGTGATGTAAGCCCAATTGAACAGGCTCGCGACCAATTTATCAAACTCATGCAGACCCATCCTGGCAGCCAATACGAAGCCGAAGCCCGAACCAAAATCGGTGAATGTGAAGACCTCTTGGCTCAACATCATATGTTTGTGGCTGAATTTTATTACAAAAAAGAAGCCTATCTGGCAGCTGCCAAGCGCTATAAACTCGTCATTGAATCGTATCCCCATTTGGAATCCGCAGCCGAGGCCAAATATGAACTTGCCAGGACCTACAAAGATTTGGGTGCTTCAGACTGGTCTCGAGATTGGTTGGTCGCATTAGTCCGGGAACATCCTCAACATAAATTACACGAGGACGGATTGAAAATGCTCGCTAAGCTTCAAAAAGACAATCCTGATTTGGTGGTTGCGCAAAACCTGGGGACATTGAATACCAATCTTCTCACGACGAGCTTTCTTCCCTTGAATCAATCTGCCCCAAGCGCCTCTCCTGGAAATTTGGCAAATACTTCTTCCCTGACATCCGATTCATCTACAACAGCCCAAGCCAACCCCTCAAAGGTTGAATGTGAGTTGGGTGCCTGGTGCGAAGCTTCTGCCCCAACTGAACCCAATTCAGCTTCCGCTACTTCTTCTCGTGCCCCTGCTCCAGTAACCTGTCCACCAGGCGTTTGGTGCGAATAGGCTATCGTTTTTCCTTCCGTCTTCAAATCTTCTCCTTAAATCTGAATCCATCTGAATAAAACCGCTTTCAAACGTAAATTCTACCCCTTTGGACAAAAAATCTAGTTCGACCAACCCTTGCCAATAAGAATTCAAACTTCTTTTTTTAGTGCGGTGGGGAAGACCTGGGAGAATTCACCAAGGCATAAAAATGAAGTGTACCAAATAATAGGGGGGATTGGACGAGTTCCAGAGAAAAGAAGGCTAAGACAGCCGCCCTAAAAACTGACTACTGCCCGATATACCAGCCGATACCATTGCGTTCAAGAAAGCTGGTGATACGGGTGAGCGAATCGCCATAGATCAGCACCCCGGCCAAGATCAAAAATGATCCACCGACCACCGACACCCCACGTAAATACAGCCGTGCCTTTTTGAAGTAATTCAAAAAGCTATCGACACTAAAGGCCGTGATGAAGAGCGGCAAACCCAGGCCAAATGAATACGAAGCTAACAACATGACGCCATCCTGCATCGAATCAGTGGTACTCGCATAGGCCAAGATGGCACCAAGGATGGGCCCAACACATGGGGTCCAGGCGGCGGCAAAGGCTGTGCCTATCAAATACGAT
>JAJDBO010000013.1 GCA_029261305.1 Nitrospirales bacterium | reverse complement strand
GACAGGATTGTTGGTACAATCCACCGTGCCCACTAACGCCACATCAGTTTTTCCCAAGCGGAGTTGATCAATCCCAACATCCAGCGCTGCGAGAGAAGAGGCACATGCTGCTTCAACCGTAAAATTACTTCCGCCAAGATCTAGACGGTTGGCCACTCTACCTGATACGACATTGGCAAGAATTCCGGGGAAGGAATCTTCCGTCCACTTAGGAAGTTCCTCATAAAGAGAGGCAAGTAATTCATCATAGGATTCTTTTGAGAGACTTTTCATTTTGGATAAATATTGCGGCAGGAGGACTCGAAACCCATACCCGATCCCAAGGTCATGAGAACCGCCTGTTCCAAAAATGACTGACGTTCGTTCCTTGGGAAAGGGCAATCGAAGATACCCAGCGTCTTTCAAAGCTAGTCGTGATACTTCTAAGGCAAGGAGTTGCGTCGCGTCTATAGACGGCAGACTGACCGGGGGCAATCCGTATTGGATTGGATTAAATTGGACATCCCCAAGAAAACCACCCCACTTGGAATACGTTTTATCAGGGGCAAACCGATTGTCATCGAAATAGATTCCCGTATCCCACCGTGAGGGACTGACCTCTTCAATGGCATCGACTCCAGTGAGTATATTGTGCCAAAAGGATCGAATATCCGGAGCCTTAGGAAACATCGCAGCCATCCCAACAATGGCGATATCCTCATGGTCATGATCATGTTGACTCATGGTCAATTCACCTTCAGGAAGAGCCACGGTTTCCAAATGAACCTGACCTCCTAATGATATTTCCGCATGCAGATCAGCAATTGACAGAGTTTGATTTCGTAAGGTTGCCACCTCACCAATCATGTACATGCCTTCTTGAATTTGAGTCTCTCGATCGACCTCTGTGTAGGGGGACTCAGATTGTGACGATCGGGTAATACCCTTCGAGGCAATGCGCAGACGTCCAAGATTGAAACTTTCAAGTTCCTCTCGAACCACATCATTAGGATTTCCAGTGGCAATCAGTTTATCACGGACCTGATTGAAATCATCGCAAAACGGTGTATGCGCACAGCGCGTGGAATACCCCAACCCTGAATTCAATAAGTCTGTTTTTTCACAGTTCACAGCTTGCGTTTGAAATTCTGGAACGATGGCCTCCGCCATAACAATTTCCTCTGTAAATAAATAGGCCGTGCCCATCAGGACTCCAACCTTTACACCACGTTCCACTAACGGCGCGGCAATAGCGGACACCACAGCTGTTGACAGTGCATCATGAATCCCACCGGCAAAAAGTATTTGCATATTTTCATAATCATTTATTGGGGATTGAAGAAGTGTTTCAACTGCAATGCCCCATAAAATAAAGCTTGATCGAGGTCCCGTATGCCCACCACATTCATTGCCTTCAAAGATAAACTTCCGTGTTCCGTCCTTGGCAAAGGCCGCCAATAACCCAGGTGAGGGCACGTGCAGATATGTCGAAATTCCTTGGCTTTCCAATTCACGGGCTTGCTGAGGCCGCCCTCCAGAAATGATTGCAAAAGGAGGCTTTACTTCCTTAATAACCGCTAATTGCTCTTGACGTAATGCTGGTGGGACAAAACCAAGAATGCCGACGCCCCAAGGGCGGTTTCCCATCATTTCTTGAGTCTTATGTAGAAGGGGTCGTACGGCTGACTCACGGAGTACGGCTAAGGCTAAAAATGGCAACCCACCACCATCACTCACAGCCTTCGCAAATGGGGCTACATCGCTCACACGCGTCATTGGCCCCTGAATAATGGGATATTGGGTGTGATGTATTTTTGCTAAGGGTGAATCAGGAGCAAACGCATTTTGGGTCTTTGAAGTTTCAATTTGTCTTCGCAGATTTCTTCGAAATGCCGTAATCGCTCGACCAACGGTTCCGTACTGCTCTGCAAGGGGTGCAGCAAAGGCAATATCTTGTCCTAAGGGAATTAATGGGTCAGAACTTTTGGTAGTGAGATGCTGTCGTAATTTATCTTTCCAAAGAGAGTTTCCAGCGATTCCGGTGGCAAGTTCTTCGAGCTTGGGTTTCCCCGACCTATTGAAAAATCGAAATTGATCCGTATCCCTACCGATTATCGCTGTTTCGCTTCCATCAAGGTAGCGCCAGACCTTGCGATCATTTTCATTAAAGGGGGCTTCATCCATCAGCCATAATTGTTCCGACAACACCACGCCATGAGCCCCAACAATAAGTGTGGCTGGTGCGGTATGCATACATATTCCACCTTGAACCCAATAAGGGATGGTCAGTCTTTCACGAATTGCTTGCAGAAGTAAGAAAGACGTTTGTGGACTGACGGTACCACCCGCTTCGTTCCCTTTGAGAATTACACCGTCAAAACCAACAGCTTGTGCTTCCATCGCACATTCCTGTGAGACCACTTCGGCGATCACATGGTCTGCGAAAGGACGACTCTCCTTTAAAGCCGGTGCCATTTCTTCTTTGGCCAATCCAGCAACGACAATAATAGCAACTGAATCAGAGAGGACTTCTTTGATAACAGCAGGAGTTCGAAATTCTTGATCAAGAGAATCCCAACGAATACCCCACTGTCCTGCATGACCAGCAAATGTTCTGAGCTTCTCAATCATGCTCTTTTGAGTCGCAATTTCCCCAGTTGTCCCTAGATCAAGTATTCCAACTTGTCCTGCCCGACAGGCCGCAATGGCAATTTGTGCATCACAGTGATGACTGGGGGTTATTGCAAAAATTCGCTTCACAAGTAATTGACCTCTCGATATCCCCTTAGGAGATTTATCAAAATTTTATACTGATGTGTCGGAAATTATGGGCTTCTTGTCACCAAAAATGAATACGGTGCATTCCGTATGTTCGAAAGGATTGATGGGGTCGTATAGTGACAGCCAGAGTTATTTGCCAACTATGGGATTTCTACACAAATATCAAAAACCTAGGTCCACACCAAAAAAAATCAATTATGGCCACTAACCTATTTTCCAAGTGCTTACAATACACGGAAGCTCGCATGGCGAAACAAGCTGGGTATTACCCCTTCTTCATTCCAATTCAAAAAGGCTGTGATACCGAGGTTTGGATTGATGGGAAAAAGAAAATCATGGTTGGGTCGAATAATTACCTCGGCCTCACCCATCACCCTCACGTCCTTGAAGCAGCGGAGCGAGCATTACGAAAATATGGGGCCGGGTGCACGGGGAGCCGTTTTCTCAATGGCACATTAGAATTACATTTAGAATTAGAGACACAGCTCGCGCATTTTATGAATAAGGATGCGGCGTTGGTATTTAGTACTGGGTACCAAGTGAATGTGGGCGTGATTTCAGCACTCATTGGGAATAAGGATGTGGTTATTCTCGACAAATGGGATCACGCCAGTGTGGTCGATGGATGCCAGATGTCCTATGGAAAACATTTTCGCTTTCAACACAACAATCTCCACAGTCTTGAGAAGGTACT
>JAJDBO010000120.1 GCA_029261305.1 Nitrospirales bacterium | reverse complement strand
TTGATTCAACAGGATGTGGAAACACCGTTGTCAAAACTCTTGGTCAAAGGCGAGGTGAAGGATGGCGATGCGGTGACCTTAGATTATAAGGATGGACACATCGTGATTATTCCAACGATACAGTCGTAACCTTTTTGGGGGATCCGAAGAACTGTCGATAAACAAAGACCCCGAAGAGGTGTGAATTTCTTCGGGGTCTTTGTTTTGCAGCTTGGCCCTGTTTGGGGCGGCGGTAGGTTTAACGAACTGCTAGTTTTGCAGCTTGTCGTAACCCATCAGCCTGTGGATTGCTCACTAATTTTTTAACCAAAATATCAATGGGTCGAACAGCCTTCCCATAATAAGCTTCGTTGGAGTCATCACTGGCATAGATTACTGCTCCCTCAAATGAAATGCCGGCAAAGGCACCTTTCGAGCGGGAAAATGAAAGGAAATCTGCATTGAGATTGGCTGAGGTTGCTCCTTCGACTCCGGCTCCATAGGGCCCGGCGGCAATGGATGCATCTCCACCTAACTTAAAAGACGACGTGAATAACTTTTCTACCGCACCATCGGTCCGTGCCATAATGATGACTTCCGAGGCCTGGCCTCCCCACTGAAAACCAAAACTGAGACCACCTAGCACGTAAAATGCGGGATTGCTCCAATCGTTTGCATCCTTTTCCCGCACAATAAGGACACCACTGCCCCCCTCGGCACCAAAAATAAAGGCCCCCTTCAAGGATTGAGGGACGATCAGTAAGGCTTTGGCGTCTTTGACATGGCTTTGGAACCAAGAGAGATGTGGATCCTCCATAAAGCTTTCTAGAGTGTGGCGTGCAGTGTCCACCAGTTGTTTTTGGTCGGCTCCTTTCGCCAAGGCAAATCCATTTCCAAGAAAAAGCCACAACGAGAATGTGAGGATGATGGTGAGCCAGGGAAAGTTTCCATAAGGGATGGGTGCAATCTTGTGAGAGGCCTTCATAGATAATCTCCAGTGGTTCAAGAATTTATACGTAATTCAACATACAATTTTTTTGATACATGGGCAAATGAAGGATCGAACGTTCCAAGATAGAGGTCACGCCTATTGCTGGGCAATATCTGTGGGAAGGGGATGAAATATAAAGTATCGTGCTGGGATGGGGAAGTCCTATGAGGTAAGTCAGGCCCAAAGGGATAGGGAACCCCCAAATTTATATGCTTAGTCGATAGCTTTTAATCTGAGGGAAACTTTTCGATATTTACCCTTTCGATGGACTTCGACGGTGATGCGGTCTCCGACTTTGTGTCGATCAAAAATCCTCAGCAAGTCGTCGAAAACTTTGACAGGTTCGTTATCGATTTTTGTAATAATGTCTCCGAGTTGGATTCGGCCAAGGCGCGTCTCTTGGGCGCTTTCCAATCCGGCATTGTCAGCTGGGCTTCCAGGCTCGACTTTGGCAATAATCAATCCTTGAATTCCCCAACGCGCTGCGATGGAATCAGGGATAAGAGAAATTCCCATGCCTGGTCGAATCAATTTGCCAAATGAAATGAGTTGAGGGATGACGCGGGAGATGGTGTTGACGGGAACGGCAAATCCTATCCCGGCGTAGGCCCCGCTGGGGCTCACGATTTGAGTATTAATCCCAATCAATCGGCCTGCACTATCTAAGAGAGGACCACCTGAATTCCCAGGATTAATAGCGGCATCCGTTTGAATCACATCTTCAATGGTTCGTTCATTCATGGATTGAATGCTTCGTCCAAGGGCACTCACGATACCAGTCGTGAGTGTATGATCTAGGCCAAAGGGGTTTCCGATGGCCAACACCTTTTGGCCAACTCGAAGACCTTGTGAACTTCCCACATCAATGGGCCTCAGTGGTTTCTTAGTATTTCGAATGCGGAGGACGGCCAAGTCATGGTCAGGATCCACCCCAACCACCTGAGCCTGATATGACGATTGGTCTGATAAAATCACTTGTATGGAATTGGCGCCATACACCACATGAAAATTGGTGACGATGTGACCTTGGCGATCCCAAACAATTCCAGACCCTGAACCTTGCGGAACTTCAAACGTGTTGAGTGACCAATAGTCACGACGTATCGCGGTATTGGTAATAAAGACCACTGATTGTGTGGCGCGTTCGAAGATTGAAATCGTTTCCTGTTCGTCCACACCTAACTTTACGGGTGTCGCCCTAAAACCGGATAATGTCGCCGATTGAAGCCCGTGATATTCGATAGATGATTGTTCTGCATGCGAAAAAACTGTGTGGGATAAAAACATGACCATGATCATGAGGCACAGAAAGAGAGAGAAAGGAATTACACGAAAAAGTTTCTCAGCAGTAAATCCTCGATGGCCTTTCAACTTGGTCTCGTCCACGCCACTTACTCTCCAATGAGTTGAATGATCAGATCTCGTTGCCGCGAGCGGGTATCAAAATCTACCATCACGATTTCTTGCCACGTGCCCAACGTGAGTCGTCGCTCTATAAAAGGAATGGTTACGGATTGCCCTTGAAGTTGCCCTCGTAAGTGGCTATGCCCATTATCTTCTCCAGGGTTTCTGGTATTATGTTGCCAGGCAGGGTCTGCTGGTATTAATCGATCCCAGATTGTTTTGGTATCCGCACGGAGGCCTGGTTCATCCTCAATAATCAGCACAGATGCGGTCGTATGTTTCACGAAAATGGTCACAATGCCGGCATCCAGATCACTGTCTTCAAGAACACGTCGAACTTGGGCCGTGATATTTTCAATGTGGCTATCGCCCTGCATCTGAAGTGAAAGTTGATGAGTATGAACTGACATCGTAATTCTTAGGCTTTCAATGATCGGAGGTAACGAATGTCTTTCGTCGTGAACGGCGACCCTTTTGCGGCTTGTAAAATGCAGTCGAACGAACCGTTCGCTGCTAGAGATCGAACGGCAGTGACGACCTTCCGGCTTAACTGTTTTTTTCGTGCCAAAGAATTCAGATACTGAAAGGCATCTTCAAAGCTTTCCTGTGATCGCGTATAGTAGTCTTTCCCGCGCTGTCTGTTGCTATAGGCTTCGAGTTGTTCACATGCCACTAAAATCTCACCAAATTCTCGAACCCAAGGCGCTTCTGGTGTGATGAGTTCTGGATAATAATAGTAGAGAATAACTTTTTCCATCCAACGATGCCAGGAAATGTTAAAAATCTTTAGTTGAGGTTTAATTGAGCGGAGGACCCGTTTCATTCGACGAGCATATCCCAATCGCATTTCAATTTGTTCAGAGGCCCATCGATCAATAATGATACCTCCCTTGGCAAGCTGCTCTCGATATCTCTGGATAAAGGCTTCGGTTTCCTTCCCATATGGTGTATCGACATATTTGGCTCGCCATTCGGCTGGTCTCGTTGGAATGCCATGAATCTTCGCCCATGACCAAATTTTGCCAAATAACCGTGGCTCTAACCCGGCTCGACCTAGATCATGGAGTAAACAGGCAATTTGATATTGGCGGACCCGGTCTACGTCATGTCCAAGAGACAACGCCACAGCAACACACATTTTGGCTGTTCGTAGCGCATGAGGTTTATCGTAGCCCCTAATGGTGACCCCGGATTTTGTCGGGTGTGGATAGTCGTAGAGTCTTAATAACGACGACGTCAGCAAGCGTGAAATGAGTAGTCGGGGGCGAAAAGGCGATGCGTTCATCTTCATGCATGCAAGAGAATATATGGAGGCCGATTGGTCATCATTGCATGGCCAGAGAAAAACCCAATGGCTTGTGCAATTGGGTGCCGAACATATCTGCGCGACACATCAGTGTCAAGTCACAGACCTCGGTCAGTGCACGGCTTTCTGGTTGACTAAGGACTGCGGGAGAAGAAAAATTACACCGACACAAGATTCTATTTGGAACCTTTGATAGAATAAGCAAGATTAACTCTCCAATGAATGAGCGACAAAGGAATTCCTAGTGATGAATAGCGGAGTATCAGGACGACGGCGTACCCTGTTGATGTTTTTCCTACTGGTGATGTTTGGTGCCTTAGCTACTGGCTATCTGATGACGTTTCACCTCGATACGATTCGACGAGCCGTTCAGCAACAGATGGTGGATGCGTTTGGTCAAAACCTGACAGTCGGGGGTATTCAAGTCGCTTTCTTCCCGTCACCCAGACTGACCTTAACCGACCTCAGGATTCTTGATCCCGAAGCAGAACGTCCCTTGTTTCAAGCGTCACAAATTCAAATAGATTTGAGTTTTTTATCTGTGTTGCAGGATGAAGTGATTCCAAAGGGTCTGAAGATCGAAAACCCTGAAATGTATCTTCGACGCGATCCTCAGGGCCATTGGAACACGGAGTCAGTCTTGCTTGGTCAGCCTTCTGGTCCCAATGGAATTGGGGCCTTGCTTTCGGATTATTCCTTGATGATGACCAATGGTTTCATTCAAGTTGTCGATGCATATCCTTCCTCACAGTCAGAAACATTAGAGTTGAATCAGGTGGAGTTGGTCGTTTCCAATCTGTCAGACATTGAACTCATGGATGTGTTCCTCTCTGGACATCTGGATGGGGAGGGCTCGCAACTATCATTTGAAGGGACGCTTTCTGATATCCATCAATTATTTCTTCCGATAGGGGATGATGAAGCCCCTTCCGGTCCCAATGTTGACCTTCGAATGCAGGTTAAACTGGAACAATCTGCGCTTTTGCAACTCGGAAAATTTTTTCATATTGAAGAAAAAACCCTCCTTCCTCATGGCGGAGTCAACGCACAAAGTCAGCTCCAGTACTCTCCTGGTCCTCAAGGGTTTGACCTGGTCTTGTCCGATGTCATCCTCTTGTCGGATACCATTGATGGGCAAGGGCAGGTGAAGGTGGCAGGGTTAAGAGCTTCAGTGCCACCGACCATTTCTGCGACGTGGGCGAGTGCTCCAATGGCTATGGAGAAAATTCTCGAATTGATTCCACCTCATGTGATTCCTGCTGAAATTAGAACGGCTTTTACCAAACAATCACTCAATGGCGATATCGAAGTGGTGTCAGCTACCGTGTCTGGTTCCAACCAAGAAAATGTGGGATTTGGGGTGACAGGGGAATTTCGGCTTTCCAATGCCTCCGTAGACCTGGGGACAATATGGGGAACGGCAGAGAAGATTGAGGGGCGAATATTCATTCAACCCGAACAAGTTGAGTTTAAGGAGGTAACGGCAATATATGACTCCATTCCCGTTACCTCAAGTCATGGAAAAATTGAATATCTTGAGAAGGGACCGTGGCTTTCCTCGGAATTACATGGTGTGGTTCCCTCAAAAAAATTGATTGAAATATTAAGAACACTCTTTGGTTGGACGAACCCCAGTCATGCAATGGCTGGTTTTGAGAGTAAGAGTGGTACCGGAAATATGGTGATTCGTCTGGCTGGTCCTCTTCATCAACCGGAACACATTACTCTAGAACATGCTCGCTATGAACCAGAACAGGCCACCGTTCACTTCCCTGGAATCAAAGGGCCTATTACGAATGTATCAGGCACTGTGGCATTTTCACAAAACCATGTGAGCTTTGAACCATTGAATGGTGTTCTTGGAGCCAATCCCGTGGCCTTGCAAGGCGCCATAACATTCCAAGACTCCGTAACTTTTGACTCCTTGAAAATTGCAGGTCGGGTGACCGTCCAGGAATTAGCAACTCAACTCAACGAATATTCCGTTCCGATTCAAGAAACGATGTCTGGGTCAGCATATCTGACTACCACTATTTCAGGTTCCGTTGACGAACCTCGCATTCGCACCTTGTGGAATCTTGACGCATTGGAATTTGATGTTGGAGGGGCGCTCCACAAGAAACAAGGCATCAAGGGAACCCTTGATGCAGAAATAGTTTTTCAGCAAAGAAAACATCTCAACGTTCAACGAATGACTCTCTCCTTGCCCTCTCTTGCGCTCAAGGGACAAGCGGTTGTTGATCTTCGAAAAAATGGAGGATTCACTGTAGCGGTCAATGCTGCTCCTTTTACCCTGTCATCTTTGCCTCAAGGTCTTACCGTGCTTGATGGACGTCTGAAGAACGGGGCCATAAAGTTTGCCATGACTGTGAATGGTCAAGGTGATGACTGGCGTCAATGGCATAAAAAAGGGTCTTTTGACTTGTCAAAGGGTAGACTCATGGTCGATGGCTTAAGCAGCCCGATGTCCAATGTTCGTCTTCATATGAATTTTGATGAGCATTTGGCAGAGATCAAGCAATTACAGTTTGGCATGGAAGAAAGTCAGGCCATGATATCGGGGTTCATTAAGGATTGGGAAACTCATCCCAAAGTCAAATTTACGATGACTGCTCCAATGTTTGATCTAGACTTGTTGATCCCGAAAGGAGCACGATCACCAATCCGTGATGCCTTGGAATCTATAGCGGACACGCATACCGTCGGTGGGATCATGAACTTTGAGAAAGCGTGGTACAAAAAACTAAATTTTGAAAACGTCCATGGGCGAATTCAGATCAAAAATAATGTTGTCGGGATCGACAAAATTTCGGCCAAAGTGGAACAAGGAACTCTCGAAGGACGCGTACTCATCAATTTGCCGGTAAAAGAACCTGCGACTGTCAAAACTTGGATCAACATGGAAGATGTATTGCAGGCACCCTTAGAGCAGACGTTTTTCAGTAAGAAAATGCTAGATGACCATTTGATCACGGGGACCCTCTCGGTGAAAGGGATGGTTGAGGGACATGGGAAAAGTCATTTAGGGGTCTATCGTTCTCTGAATGGGGAGTTGAAAATTCTCATGAAGGATGGGCGAATTCGGCGTGGCACCATTATTCCGAAAATGTTAACGCTGATGAATCTTCCGGCCTTATTACAGGGGAAAGTCGATCTAAAAAAGGAAGGGTATCCTTTTGATAAACAAGCGGCTTCGGTGACCATTAACAATGGAGTTATGACCTCCAAAGATATTTTTATGGATGGCCCCATCCTCAAGTTGACGGGAGCAGGCACCTATGATCTTCTGGATGATCAATTGGATTTGGCCATTGCGGCCAGCCCGTTTGGGCCATATTTTAAACTGTTGCGGAAAATTTCATTGTTTCGATTATTACTTGAAGGAAACCAAGAAAGTATTGGCATGGCATTATTTGATGTGAAAGGGTCGATTCATAATCCTGAGATAAAGCCGCTTCCGTTGGAATCTTTTAAAACTGGACTCACTGGTTTTGCAAAATTGTCCTTTAATGTTCTCAAAAACACGATTACCCTTCCCAAGAATATATTATTTCCTGAAAACACCCCAGAAACTGCAGATGAGTAAAGGATTTCGATTCCTTGATGAGATTGCCCTAGCTGATTTGGCGTTTGAGGCATGGGGGGA
>JAJDBO010000119.1 GCA_029261305.1 Nitrospirales bacterium | reverse complement strand
ATGACCTATGCCGGCTATATTCTGGGATTTCCTGCTGATACTCCAGAATCTATCGCTCGTGATATTGAAATTATTAAAAAAGAATTGCCAGTGGATCTGCTGGAGTTTTTCTGTCTGACTCCGCTTCCTGGTTCGGAAGATCATCAGAAGTTGCATGCCCAGGGTGTGCAAATGGAACCAGACATGAATCGGTATACGCTTGAATATGTGACGACCAAGCATCCAACGATGACCGAGGCTGAATGGTCTCAAGCCTATGATAATGCGTGGAAACAATATTACACTTTAGACCATGTTGAAACATTAATGCGTCGAGCAGCTGCCAGGCATGGTAGTGTTGGCAATATGATGTTTCTTATATTGTGGTTCTATGGCGGCATAATCATTAACCATTTGCATCCTTTAGAAAATGGGTATTTGCGCCGCAAAATTCGCACCCAACGAAGACCGGGTTTCCCCATCGAAAATCCATTGTTGTTCTATCCCAAACGTTTGGGGGAGATCATTAGCGACCATTGGAAGTTTTTAAAACTCGTCCTGCAATATGCCAAGATCCGGCGTCGCGTGAAATCTGACCCCAATCGAAAACAATACACTGACCTTTCTTTGACTCCGGTCACCATTGAAGAGGAGGAAGATCTTGATTTGATAAAAATCTTCCATCCACGCCCAGCCAAACCTTCTTCCCCCGAAGCCGAAGTTGCTGGTGTGAAGTAGGCCCTACAACCTGAGTGTAACGAAGTTGTCAGAATCATGAATTCAAAAAAAACCTTTCGGATCGAACTCATCAAGCCATCTCGCTATGACGAGGAAGGGTATGTCGTGCAATGGGTCAGATCGCTGATTCCCTCCAATTCTTTAGCGGTCTTATATGCTTTGGCAACGGATTGTGCGACTCGGAAGGTTCTCGGCGATAATGTGGAGATCGTGATCGATGCGCATGATGAGACCAACACCGTGATCCCGATTAAGAAAATAATTCGGGATATACAACAGGCAGACGGAGGGTTTGTTGGTTTGGTTGGGGTGCAATCCAACCACTTCCCGCGTTCGATGGAAATGGCTCGCCAGTTTCGTGAAGCTGGGATTCCCGTGGTCATGGGCGGGTTTCATGTCAGTGGCTGTCTATCCATGCTACCCAAGCTTCCGGCTGACCTTCAGGCTGCGATGGACATGGGCGTTTCCCTTTATGCCGGCGAAGCCGAGGGCCGGTTGGATGAAGTGTTGCAGCATGTATGGGAAAACAGACTTCAACCTCTCTATAACTATTTAGATGATCTCCCTGAATTAAATAACGCGGTTGTCCCATTTTTACCAAAAGGCAAATTTCAACGATCGCTCGTGAGTATGGGGAGTTTTGATGCCGGTCGTGGCTGTCCGTTTCAATGCAGTTTTTGCACCATCATTAATGTGCAAGGCCAAAAGTCGCGATGGCGCACGGCTGATGATATTGAGGCCTGTGTTCGTGCCAATATCCAGGAGGGAGCTCGGGGGTTTTTTATTACCGACGATGATTTTGCTCGCAATAAAAATTGGGAACCTATTTTTGATCGACTCATCAAGCTCCGGGAAGAGGAGGGGTTAAAAGTCAAATTCATTATTCAAGTGGATACCCTATGTCACCGGCTTCCAAATTTTATTGAAAAGGCTGCGCGGGCAGGATGCAAATCCGTGTTTATCGGTCTCGAAAATATAGATCCGGAAAATTTAAAGATTGCCAAAAAAGGCCAAAACAAAATCTGGGAATACCGGAAAATGTTGCAAGAGTGGAAGGATCATGGGGTCATCACCTATGTCGGCTACATTCTAGGCTTTCCCGGGGATACGCCAGAATCCGTGGCAAGGAATATTGAGATTATTAAACGGGAATTGCCGGTGGACTTGTTGGAATTTTTCTGTCTCACACCACTGCCAGGTTCTGAAGATCATAAAAACCTTACGGCCCAAGGGGTGTGGATGGATCCAGACATGAACAAGTATACCCTTGAACATGTCACCACGGAACATCCCTTGATGTCTCGTGATAAGTGGTATCAAGTCTATAAGGATGCTTGGGACCAGTATTATACGCCGGACCATGTGGAAACTATGATGCGTCGGGTGGATGCCAAGCGAATTAGCGCAGGGTTCTTACGCACATTGATTGTGTTATTTTATGGATGTATCACCATCAATAAGCTCCATCCCTTAGAAGGTGGATATTTCCGTCGAAAGGTACGGACGCAACGGCGTCCAGGTTTTGTTCTGGAAAATTCAGTTGTGTTTTTTGTTCGTCGGCTTTGGGAGATTGGCTATGAGCATCTTGCGCTATTGAAGATGTTCTGGGGACTTGGCAAGATTCGAAAACGCGTCAAGGTATCCCCCGATCGTCGAACATATACAGACCTTTCCCTGGCCCCTGTGACCATTGAAGATGAGGAAGACCTCGATTTAATTAAAATCTTCAAACCCCGACCTGCCCAAACTTCCCCCAAGCCCTCCCAGACGACATCTGTATAAAAATCCCGATATCGGCTAGGCGTCGTCGTCCTTCCTAATTGCCTCGTCATATTGTGGGAAGGAGGGGTATCTTTTTTTGCGAAAATCCTCTTTGATTAAAACTTAGAGTGTGATTTAATTGTCTCACTTAGGCATTGGGAGTTCCATGGTAAAATTACTTGCACCAAAAAAAATAGCAAAGCCACGAAAGCCTTCAGTCGAAAAGCTACGAAAAATTCGTCTTTTTGCTACAGATGTGGATGGGGTTTTGACGGATGGAGGAATGTATTATTCCGATTCTGGTCAACAGATGAAGAAGTTCAATGTCTGGGATGGCATGGGGTTGGCTCTTATGAGACGCGCTGGTCTAATTATAGGTATTATTACGACAGAGCAAACAAAGTTAGTAGCGCAGCGTGCCAAGAAATTACAAATCACCGAGGTGCATCAAGGGATATGGGATAAACTCGGTGTGCTGCAAGAAATGGGAACGCGTTTTGGGGTATCTCTTCAAGAAATGGCCTTTATTGGAGATGACCTCAATGACCTAACGGCGCTTCATGCCGTGGGGTTTTCCGCCTCTCCAGCAAACGCAAGACCGGAAATACGGAAGGCTGTAAAATATGTGTGTCAAGCCAATGGGGGAGAAGGGGCGGTTCGGGAATTGGCGGATATGATCCTGGTTGCACAATCGAAACTTCAGTGGCCAGGATAATGGGTTGTATGCCCCAGCGTATTTAAGGAAACAATTTGGGATTTTTAAGCGGAATGTACCGGGAAAAGATTGCTTCAGATTTGGAAATAATTATCCGAAGAAACTACCAAATAGCGGGAAGCGAGAGCTATCAACGATAAACGAACATAAAATCATCTGATTTTTGATTTGAGGGCATGTTTATGAAGCAACCCCATTTGTATGCTGTGATCCTTGCCGGAGGAAGTGGAACGCGATTTTGGCCGATGAGCCGAGAGCGCTTTCCTAAGCAACTCCTTCAAATTATTGGTGAAGAGACCTTGA
This sequence comes from Nitrospirales bacterium, assembly GCA_029261305.1. The sequence goes on along the minus strand of JAJDBO010000119.1, from coordinate 9,237 downwards.
TTCAGCAGACCGTGCGCCGTGTAATGAAATCCGTGCCCGTCAATCAAATCTGTGTGGTCACCAACCATTTTCAAGCTGAGTCTATCAAATTGCAATTATGCGAATGGAAAGATGAACTCTCGGATAATTTTGTTTTGGAACCAGAAGGCCGCAATACAGCTCCGGCGATTGGTTTAGCCGCGCTTCGATTACTTAGGCGTGATCCCGATGCCACCATGCTGGTGCTTCCTGCTGACCATGTTATTCATGGAGATTCAAAATTTAAAAATGCGATTTCTCTCGGATATCAATTAGCGCAAAAGGGAAGCCTGGTTACCTTTGGGATTCAACCGACCAAACCCGAAACGGGATATGGCTATATTCAACCGAACCGTCGTTCATGTGTCGGCATGCAAGGGGCGTTGTCTGGGTATAAGGTCGCTCGGTTCGTTGAAAAACCCGACTTGAAAAAAGCACAACAATATGTCCGATCAGGCAACTATTATTGGAATAGCGGCATCTTTTTGTGGCGTGCCTCCACGGTCTTAGAGGAATTTGCGCAACATCAACCTGCCTTGCTTCGAGGTCTCAAGGCCATCGATCAAATGATGGAAGCCGGTCAGTTGGGCAATCAATTTGCTGCCCGCTATAAAAAACTTCCCTCCGTCTCGATCGACTACGGCATTATGGAGCAGTCTTCCCATTCAACTGTTGTGCCTGTCGATTTCTCCTGGTCGGATGTTGGCAGCTGGGGAAGCCTTGAAGAAGTCGCACCTCGAGATGCACGAGGTAATGTAAAGACTGGGAATGTGGTGGATATTGATAGTGAGAATACAGTGTTCTTTACCGATAAACGCCTCGTCGGAGCCATTGGGCTTAAGGATATGGTCGTGGTTGATACGCCTGATGCCACCTTGGTTTGCCCCAAGTCACGTTCTCAGGATGTGAAAAAACTTGTTGAAGAACTCAAGAAGCGTGGTGCACCAGAACATTTAGAACATTTGACCATCCATCGTCCTTGGGGATCGTATACTATTTTGGAAGAAGGCCCAGGATATAAAGTGAAACGCATTAGCGTGTTGCCTGGTGGCCGCTTGTCACTTCAAATGCATCATAAACGAAGTGAGCATTGGGTGGTAATCGCAGGAACCGCACGGGTTACCTGTGGGCAGAAGGTGTCTGATCTTGGTCCTGGGAAAAGTACCGCGATTCCCGTTGAAACCAAACACCGATTGGAAAACCCAGGAAAAGTTCCTTTGGAAATTATCGAAGTGCAAAATGGTCCCTATCTGGGCGAAGACGACATCGTGCGGTATCAAGATGATTATGGACGTTCTAAAAAGAACTAGATTTGAGGAAATGAGGAGAAGACATTCATGAGCATTTTTCGCGAGTATGACATTCGTGGAATTGTCGGCAAAGATCTCACCGTAGATGTGGCGGAATCTATTGGGCGCGCTTATGCGACATTGGCCTTAGAGCGAGGGTGTAAAACCGTTGCCGTGGGTCGAGATGGGCGATTGACGTCTCCGGAGTTACGAGATCGATTTGTTTCGGGTGTGACCTCCACGGGTATGAATGTCGTGGATATTGGCGTGTGTGCAACACCGCTCCTTTATTTTTCACTGTTTAATCTTCCTGTTGATGGCGGTGTGATGATCACCGGCAGCCATAATGCGGCTGAATATAACGGCTTTAAGATGTGTGTGGGTAAAGGCGCACTTTATGGCGAGGGTATTCAACAATTGAAGGGAATTCTTGATGAGCAGCGCTATGCCAATGGTACAGGCACTGTGACGGAAACACCCATTATCCCACAATATATGTCCTATCTTAAAGAAAACTTTTCCAAGGTTGATGGGTCGCCCCTCCATGTCGTGATCGATTCTGGCAATGGTGCCGCCAGCCTCGTGGCCAAAGATGCGTTGGAACAGTTGGGGTGCAAAGTCACGGCGTTGTATTGTGACTTAGATGGACGTTTCCCCAATCATCATCCTGACCCTACGGTTGTGGAAAATCTTCAGGACCTCATTCGCACCGTAAAAGAAGAAGGGGCCGATGTAGGCATTGGATATGACGGAGATGCCGATCGCATAGGTGCCATTGACGAAAAAGGCAATATTCTCTGGGGCGATCGCCTCATGCTGATTTTTGCGCGTGACGTGTTAGAAACCCAACCCGGCAGCACGTTTATTTCTGAAGTCAAAGCCTCACAACTTCTCTACGACGACATTGAAAAACGAGGTGGTCGGGGCATTATGTGGAAAACCGGGCATTCTGTCCTCAAAGCAAAAATGAAAAAAGAAAATGCGGTATTGGCCGGAGAAATGTCAGGCCACATGTTTTTTGCCGATCGTTATTTTGGGTATGATGACGCTATTTATGCCTCGTGCCGGCTGGTAGAAATTTTAGCCAAAAAACGGAAGCCACTCTCCTCATTATTAGCGGATTTACCCATTACAGAAGTGACGCCGGAAATCCGTGTAGATTGCTCCGACGATGTGAAATTTAAACTCGTCGATAAAGTGCGTAATCGTTTCCTTGACCTTCATAAAAACCCCGATCCCACTCGCCCACAGTTAGTCGTTCGTGATGTCGTCACCATCGATGGTATCCGGGTGAGGTTCGACGATGGATGGGGCCTCTGTCGTGCCTCCAATACTCAACCAGCCTTGGTTCTTCGGTTTGAAGCCAATTCCCCAGATCGACTCAACACCATTCGTGCCTATCTCGAAGGAGAATTGGACACCTGTCAGCGTGCACTAGAGCCCTAACTGCTTGACAGATTCACAGGTCTTCTCCCTCCTGGAATCAACTTTGCGGTAAGAGGGATCACTGCCAATCCCATGGGATGCCAGAGATTCAATTACCTCGCGGAAGGTCACAAAAGGTGGGATGGGGCGTCAGTTTCCATCTGTATGCGTGTGTGGAACCTGTTCTGTTTTGTAAAACAAAACGATTGTCCGAGAGTTTATGAATTGCTAAAGAGCTGAATTTGTTGTAAATACAAAAGTGTCGATGGGTCAAGCGCATTCGTTGACTGTGGTTGAGTAACACGTTAGTCCCCCCTCTAACCGCCCTACTTCTCCCCATTCCATTGTGAGGTATGTCTTACTCACAAGCTCATATGTATCGGCCCATTTTTTTTTGATGATGGGCTATTTAAACCCTAACGGGATTCGTTGATGTAGGAATATTCGGTGAATAAAGGGGACCATCATGAAAACTCAGTTGAAAGGTAAGGCCATGGCGGCCATCAGCAAAAAGAAACTGCGACCAGTACTCAATTCCGTAGAAGCAGAAGGTCTCACTGAACAGGAATTAGTTGGACTCACCTCCAAACGGGGGCTTCTTGAACTGTTAAAAACCAAGAATATCGATACCAAGAAGGTCTCACGGGTTTTACGCTACGAAGAAGAATTACGATTGTTGCAAGTTGAGTTGGTGAAATTGCAACGGGATGTGCAGCTTAAAGGCCGACGGGTCGCCATAATTTTTGAAGGCCGCGATGCCGCAGGTAAGGGCGGAGCCATTCGTCGATTTATTGAGCATTTGAATCCCAGGTCTATGAGGGTTGTCGCCTTACCCAAACCCACCGAAATTGAAAAAGGACAGTGGTACTTCCAACGTTACGTGAATCATCTGCCGAATCCAGGAGAAATCGCATTCTTTGATCGGAGTTGGTACAACCGAGCCGTGGTTGAACCAGTCATGCAGTTTTGCACAAAGCAGCAGTATGAAGTCTTTATGCAGCAAGTCCCGGAATTCGAACATATGCTGTATGAGGATAATATTGAATTCATTAAGTTTTGGTTTTCTATTTCAAAGGATGAGCAAAACCGACGTTTTAAGCGACGCCTGACGAATCCGCTCAAACAATGGAAGATCTCTCCTGTTGATGATAAAGCCCAAGAGCATTGGGATCTCTACACTATGTACAAAGAAGCAATGTTCAGCAAAACTCACACCTCCTATGCCCCTTGGGTTATTGTCAAAGCCAATAGTAAAATGCGAGCCAGGGTTGAAGCTATTCGTCATGTGTTGAATACGCTGCCGTATGATGGGAAGGGGGATTCCAAAGTGAACCTACACCCAGATCCATCCACTGTGTTGCGCTTTCATCGTCGAAGTAAGGTTGTGGATTAACTTTGTTGATATGCGAAGATGGTGAATCCAGATTTTTTAAATCAGAGGATATCCAAGAAGCCATTCCAAAGTTTTTATAAGTGAACCCTGCTTTTTTGGGAGACAAAGGTGTCGGAATTGGATGATCTTTGTTTTGCGACAGTAGTCACCGGGTGCTTTCTTCAGGTTTGATGTTCTTGCCCATGTAATTGCGCATTCCTAGTTTTTCTCGTCTCGTCAAGTATAATAAATCCATGTGTATCTTCACTATGAAAAAGATACAGCCTGTGCTGCTTTTTATGGGTATGGTGTGTAGTGCCATGATCAGTTCCGGCCAGGTCTGGGATGCCGAACATCGGAGGCCTTCTAGCGAATCTTTACAATACGGTATATCCCTATTGGGAATTCCTGCAGGTGCGGCTACATTGGAAACCGTTTCTTTGACCTCGTCGGATGGTCTGCCGGCTATCCAATTTATCTCGAGGGCTATCTCAAATGATTTCATCTCCTTCTTCTTCCCAGTCAACAATATGGTGAATTCTACGGTTGATGCGGAGACCATGCTTCCCCTTCATTTACTGTTTCAGCGTCGAGAAGGGAAACGTCATGAAGATTTTGATGTCACCTTCAATCATCAATCCCAGCAAGTCACGATTCTCAAAGATGGGCAAATAAGCACCATGGCCATCTCGGCATATACGCATGATGGGTTATCGTGTTTATACTATTTGCGCCAGATGCCCAATCTCGATCCTGGGCAGTCGGTCGTTGTCACTATTCACCATGATAAAAATAATTATAAGGTTGAAGTTCAAGTCGAAGCGATTGAACAAGTCGAGGGACCTTGGGGAGAAATTGAAGCTGTTCGGTTAGTGGCGCTCATGCCGTTTAGTGGGATATTTTTGAATGAAGGCAATATTCGATTTTGGTTGACGAATGACGTCCGTCGAGTGCCCTTGAAAATGAGCGCACGAGTCATCGTAGGGTCTGTTGAAGCGGTCTTGGAGAACTGGCCGTTGTGACTAAAATCGGCTCGACTTTTTTGCCAAAAGGCCTATAATGAAATTCCCTAAGTGTTTAAAAAGAGGATTTTTCTAAGATGTCAAGTCCCGTTTCGCTGACCGAACATATTCTCGACCAACAACGGTTGAACCCTGACGCCACCGGAGAGTTTTCTACGATTATGACCCAAATCGTCTTGGGCGGGAAAATGATAGCCCAAGATTTACGGCAAGCCGGGCTTCTCGATATTTTAGGTTCGACTGGAGAAGTCAATATTCAAGGCGAGGAAGTCCAAAAGCTTGATCAACGAGCGAATGATACCTTCGTCCAGGTGTTTGAATCGAGCAAAATTGTCCGGACGGTCATTTCGGAAGAGATGGAAGAGCCCTATACGGTCATTCCGGCGGAGCGAACAGGCAAATATGCGGTATTCTTCGATCCACTGGACGGCTCATCCAATATTGATGTGAATGCTCCCTTAGGTGCCATCTTTTCGATTCATCGGCTTTCGCCAACTACCTTGGAAAATGGCAGCTCACTGTATCTCAAGCCGGGTCATGAGCAGGTAGCCGGCGGCTATATTCTCTTTGGTGCCAGTACGATTTTGGTCTACACATGTGGTGATGGGGTTCATCAATTTACGTTGAATCCTGGGATTGGCGAATTTTTGCTGTCGGGGTCTAATATCAGGATGCCTGTTCGTGGGAAAATTTATAGTGTGAATGAAGGTAATCGTCAGAAGTGGCCTAATGGAATGAAGAATTTCATTGATCATATTCAGGAAGCCGACGCGGAAACAGGTCGTCCGTATTCATTACGGTATACGGGATGCTTGGTGGCCGACGTCCACCGCGTGTTATTTAAAGGCGGCTTGTATTTATACCCTGGGGAAGTAAAAAAGCCAGAGGGCAAGCTCCGGCTCATGTACGAGGCGGCTCCCTTGTCCTTTGTCATTGAGCAAGCTGGGGGAATTGGGAGTACGGGGTATGAACGAATTCAAAACATCCAACCCAAGACGCCACATCAACGCGTTCCGTTGGTGATCGGGAGTCGGGAGGATGTCAAATTGGTTGAGAAGTTTCTTAAGCCGGAGATGAGTTAAATTGTATTTGGGATGGATTTGGCGCCTGGTGCGCTAATGTTGTTAGCTGTATGACCAGGCGTATGATACAGAGGAGGGGAGTGCATGGCTCTGCGAGCCATCTTTTTCAGCGTCAGCGTAGTGCTAGGCCTTGGAGTCGGATTTTCGATCGGGTCAGGGGACAGCACCTACTTACTCGTTGGCGCAGGACTGGGGGCATTATTAAGCGGGACGATTATCGCAGTGGAACAATCCCTGCAACATGTGCCGTCAGTGATGACCATAGGTGGTGGGGTTGGGTTCAGCATCGGAGTCGTATTAGCGGGTGTGCTGATTTTTTCTGCAGGTCAAATTTTTCCTCAATCTTCACTTGTCACACAATTTGGGACCATGGCCGTCTTAATTGTGCTCCCGTATCTTGGGCTAGTTGTTGGTCTTCGACTAGGGAAGTTGAGTGATTGGGAAATTGGAGCAAAAGAAAAGGATACTTCGAAGGGGTATGCCCCGGTACCAAAGTTGCTCGACACCAGCGTCATTATTGATGGGCGAATTGCCGATCTTTGTGAAACTGGATTTATCGAGGGTGGCTTTATTATTCCTCAATTTATTCTGCAAGAACTTCAACACATCTCGGACTCTGCGGATGGTCTAAAGCGCGCTCGTGGGCGTCGTGGCCTGGATATTCTCAATCACATTCAAAAGAAAATCGATATCGAGGTGACCATCGTTGAGGAGGACTTTCCGCATATCAAAGAAGTCGATGCCAAACTTGTAGAGTTAGGAAAGAAGTTAGGAGCCAAGATCTTCACCAATGATTTAAACCTCAATAAAGTGGCGGAGTTGCAAGGCGTTCGTGTTCTCAACATCAATGATTTGACCAATGCGTTGAAACCTGTGGTATTGCCAGGGGAAACCATTCGGGTGTTTGTGTTGAAAGAGGGAAAAGAGGCGGGACAAGGAGTCGCGTATTTAGATGATGGAACCATGGTTGTGGTTGACAATGCAAAGCGATGTATTGGCAAAAACGTGGATGTCATTGTTACTAGTGTGTTGCAGACCAGTGCAGGACGGATGATTTTCACTCGCCTGAAAGAAGAGTCGGATCGAGACGAGTTGAGCTTCGCGCGTGGCTGAATGGATAACGGCAGTCGTTCCAGCAGGTGGTCGCGGGGTTCGTATGGGAACCAATGTTCCCAAGCAGTTTCTCTCCTTGGGCGGGGTGCCACTGCTTGTCCATGCCCTTCGCACGTTTGAACAATCTTCAATTATTTCAGAAGTCATTTTGGTGGTCCCTCAGGATGATTGTCAGTATTGTCGAGATGATATCCTTCCCGCCTATGGATTGAAAAAAGTTTCCCAAGTTGTGGCCGGTGGGAAACGGCGTCAGGATTCCGTCTTGAATGGTGTGAAGGCGGCTCACCCTGAATCGGAAATTGTTGTGATCCATGATGCGGTGAGGCCATTCGTGACACTCGACATGATTAACCACGTGGTTGAATCAACCCTTGCTCATGGGGCAGCCATCGTTGCTCTTCCGATGCGTGATACCGTTAAGCGTGTCAACGTGGACGGTTTCATTCAAGAGACTCTTAGTCGAGATGAACTCTGGCTGGCCCAAACTCCACAGGCTTTTCGCCGAACGCTGTTACTCCAAGCTCATGGACAAGGGGAAACCGATGGGATCGATGCGACTGATGATGCGTTTCTGGTCGAACGGTTGAATCTTCCTGTCGCCATTGTCCAAGGGAGTTCCGATAATATCAAAGTGACCCGCCCTGAAGACCTTCACATGGGTGAGGCCATTTTGACTGCCAAAAGTACCACGATCTGTCCATAAACCTCGCGTGCTCACTTTTCAGGACTGATGACTTTCCTGTATTCTTTTCCAGACAAACATTTCTAGATTTTTTGAATATGAGGGTAATTCATGCGGATTGGGATTGGATACGACATACATCGCCTCCAAGAGGGGAGACCATTAATTTTAGGTGGTATTCATGTGCCGCATACGCATGGGCTGGATGGCCATTCGGATGCCGATGCGTTAACTCATGCAGTCTGCGATGCTTTACTGGGGGCCATGAACGAAGGTGATCTAGGACGATATTATCCAAGTAGTGATCCGCAGTATAAGGGGATGAATAGCCTTGAAATGTTATCGGGTGTTTCAGGTAAACTGGCTCAACGGAGATTTCAGCTTGTGAATCTTGATACCGTGATCATTGCGCAAGGTCCACGATTGGGTTCTTTCTTAGCCGATATGGCCAAATGTTTGGCTGAGGTTCTTGCTGTGGATGCTGGGTTGGTCAGTGTTAAAGTGAAAAGCGGTGATCACATTGGCGCGATTGGAAGACTGGAAGGGATTGCGGCTCAGGCCATTTGCCTTATTGAGTCGATTTAAGCGACGACGAATGTTTGAGATGGTGTCAACGTATGTTTAAAGACATTGGACAAGATTTACAGGCAGTGTTTCAGCGGGATCCTGCGGCCCGAAGTCGTGTGGAGGTGATGCTGACCTACGCTGGTTTTCAAGCCTTAATGTTTCATCGGATTGCTCATCGACTCTGGAAAATGAAATTTCGGTTATTGGGTCGGGTCATTGCCCAGTTCGCTCGATGGATCACTGGTGTGGAAATCCACCCAGGGGCGAAAATTGGGCATGGGTTTTTTATTGATCATGGCATGGGTGTCGTCATTGGAGAAACTGCGGAAATCGGCGATTTTGTAACGTTGTTTCAAGGCGTGACGCTGGGCGGAACGGGAAAAGAGAAGGGAAAAAGACACCCGACATTAGGCAATCATGTGGTAGTCGGATCTGGGGCGAAAGTCTTGGGCAATATCAGAATTGGTGATTTTGTGAAAATTGGCGCCAATTCAGTGGTCTTGCGATCTGTACCCTCTAATTCCACGGTCATTGGAATCCCTGGACGAATTATAAAATGGGTCGGGGAGCGTGTTCCCGAAGAATCAATGGATCATGCCAATGTTCCTGATCCAATTGCGGAACGGTTCGATGCCATGGAACGAGAAATTATTGAATTGCGAAAAAA
>JAJDBO010000118.1 GCA_029261305.1 Nitrospirales bacterium | reverse complement strand
GTACCTCAGCTTGTTGGTGGATCGAGATACGGGATGTCCGACTTTTATTGCCAGCACTGAAGGTGGAATGGAAATCGAAGAAGTTGCAGAGAAGACACCAGAGAAGGTGATTAAGGAAACTATTGATCCTGCAGTTGGATTTCAGTCCTACAATGGTCGCAACTTAGCTTTTGCTTTGGGGCTGCCTTCACTTGAAAAGGCTGTCGTCAATCCATTTATCAAAATGCTTGGCAATCTGTATCGTCTGTTCATGGAAAAAGATGCGTCCATGGTGGAGATCAATCCCCTTGTGATTACCAAAGAAAAAACGCTGATCGCACTCGATGGTAAGGTGTCGTTTGATGACAACGCCTTGTTTAAACACCCTGATATCCAAGCGTTTCGCGATTTGCACGAAGAAGATCCACTCGAAGTTGAGGCAGGAAAGCACAATCTCAATTACGTGAAATTGGATGGGGATATCGGATGCATGGTGAATGGTGCAGGTCTGGCCATGGCGACGATGGATGTCATTAAGCTTGCTGGCGCTGAACCCGCGAACTTTTTAGATGTTGGCGGCGGAGCGACAAAAGAAACCGTAGCCGCAGGATTTAGAATATTGCTCAAAGACAAAAAGGTCAAAGGGATTTTCATTAATATCTTTGGTGGTATTGTTCGGTGCGAACGTATTGCCAATGGCGTGATCGAGGCATCAAAAGAAGTTGGGATTAAATTGCCAGTGGTTGTTCGCCTCCAAGGCACCAATGCCGAAGAGGGACGAAAACTTCTACAAGAGTCAGGCTTGAAGGTTGAAGTAGCCACAGATTTGTGGGAAGCCGCACAGAAGATTGTAGCGATGAAGGGCAAAAAGAAAAAATAATCGTGGGTCCTGATAATTTTTGAAAGGTAAACTGGAATGAGCATCTTAGTCAATAAATCAACGCGAGTGGTGGTCCAAGGCATTACAGGAAAAGAAGGTTCCTTTCATGCCACCCAATGCAAGGCCTACGGCACGCAGATTGTCGCTGGTGTGACACCAGGTAAGGCAGGGCAAGAAGTTGAGGGCATTCCTGTCTTCAATACCGTTCGTGAAGCCGTCAAGAAGACCGAAGCCACGACCTCGTTGATTTTTGTCCCGCCACCCTTTGCGGCTGATGCCATATTAGAGGCAGCTGATGCCGGAATTTGGTTGGTGATTTGTATCACCGAAGGCATCCCAGTAAACGAAATGGTTCGAGTGAAAAGAGCGTTGGCAAGCACGCAAACTCGATTTATTGGGCCAAACTGCCCAGGGATCATCACTGCAGATGAATGCAAGATTGGCATCATGCCTGGTTTCATTCACAAAAAAGGCAAAGTTGGTGTTATCTCTCGTAGCGGAACGCTGACGTATGAAGCCGTGAATCAGCTCACGAACCTTGGCCTTGGCGAAACAACCTGTGTCGGGATTGGTGGCGATCCCATTATCGGGACTGGCTATATCGATCTTCTCCAAATGTTTGAACAAGACGATGAGACCGAGGCGGTCGTCATGATTGGTGAAATCGGCGGGGACGCTGAAGAAAAAGCCGCGGCGTTTATCAAAAAAGAAATGACCAAACCAGTTATTGGCTTTATTGCAGGAATTACCGCGCCTCCAGGCCGTCGTATGGGTCATGCCGGAGCCATCATCACCGGCGGAAAAGGTACAGCCACAGAAAAAATGGCGGCGCTTGAAGCGGCTGGTGTAAAGGTTGTACGAAACCCAGCAGAGATTGGTGAGACCGTCAAAGAAGCATTGGGTTGATCAATCAGATTTTTATCGGCGCTTTTGTCATTTGAACAATAATTCTTCTCCAATATCCTGCCTGAAGGGTCAGCAGGATCTCCTATAGCTTTCATTGTTTTTAAATATCCCAAACCACCGTGGTTCCTTGAATTCTCTCGGGGCAGTGCTGTAGTTAGTTAGGTTGGCACTTTCCTTTTGGAAGCAAAGAGAGTTCGAAGGGTTGAGGTGGGTTTCAAAATGCCTCGCCGCGGTGCGAATATTCGCCTCAATGATAGGCGCCATTTAATTGTGCGGAAGGGTTAATAATGTCACGTAAGTATGTAGCCTTTGATATTGAAACCGCAAAAATTTTGCCAGAAAATTTTGGTGACTTGCACGATCATCGCCCACTCGGCATTACCTGTATGGCGACGTGGTGTAGCGATGAACCCTCGGCCAAGACGTTTTATTCAAAAAAAGCAGATGAATCTCCTGCCCCTCAAATGACTCCTGAAGATGTCACAGTCTTTGTGGAGCATCTCAAAAATAAATTGCAGGAGGGCTATACCATCGTCACGCATAATGGACTTGGATTCGATTTTGTAATTGTGGCGGAAGAGTCAGGCCGATTAGATGATTGCCGGAATTTGGCTGTGGGCCATGTGGACATGATGTATCACTTTTTCTGTGGAAAAGGATTTCCCATCAAACTCAATGCTGCAGCTAAAGCCATTGGTGTGAGTAAACCAGCCAATGTTGATGGCTCGGTTGCGCCACAATTGTGGAAAGATGGCGATTGCCAAACAGTGTTGGATTATGTGGCACAAGATTGTCGGCTAACATTGGATGTGGCCGAAGCCAGCGAAAAAGCGAAAAAAATTTGTTGGATCACCGGACGGGGATCCAAGTCTCAATTCGAATTGCCAGAGGGATGGTTGACCGTGGAAGAGGCTTCCAAATTACCTTTGCCTGACACCTCCTGGATGGACAAGCCATGGCCGCGATCAAAATTTACAAATTGGTTGTGACCATTCAGATAAATGCTTACGTATTGAGGGTCGTATCCTCGCAAAGAAGCTTAGGGTGCGGGCATTCCATTTAGAGTCTGCACTCGCAAATGCAAAATCTCAAAAGCGTTACCCCGAAGTTAAATTCCAATCCTATGAAAAGTACGGGTTGATATACGTCACGCTGTAACAAGTCTTTATGGGAGAATGAGACGATGAATGAACACGAGAAAATAAATTACGTTGAATTTCCTGCAAAAGACATTGGGGTAGCAAAAGGTTTTTTTACTACAGTATTTGGCTGGTCTTTTGTCGATTACGGACCTGAATACGCCGCTTTTTCAAATGCAGGTCTCGACGGGGGATTTTTTAAGTCAGACTTCACAGTCTCGACTGAAAAGGGTAGTGCCCTCATAGTTTTTTATAGTACAGACTTAGATCAAACGCAGGCAAAAATCGAGGGCGCTGGAGGTTCAATTATACAACCAATATTTTCATTTCCTGGCGGTCGGCGCTTTCATTTTGCGGATCCCAACGGAAATGAATATGCCGTGTGGTCAGATGTTAAGGAATAATGTACGCCACCTCAGGGCCCCTCAATGAGTGAACGGTATTTAGAACCTACGCAGGAATCAGGAACGGAACTGTTCTCACGCAATATTTCAGGCGAAGTGGTGATGCTGAATCTGTTGCGATTCCGTAAAGTAGCAGATTATTCCGTGACTCCAGAATTAGCACCAAAAGAGAACATTTCCGGAAGAGAAGCCTATCAGAAATATATCGAGCACACCTTGCCATTTCTGAGAGAAAGTGGGGGAGAGCTGGTATTGATGGGGAAAGGGGGAAAATACTTAATTGGCCCTCAAGATGAGCATTGGGATGTCGTCATGCTGGTCCGCCAACGCTCATTGGAAGCGTTTATGGCGTTTGCCTCCAATGAAGGGTATTTAGCTGGAATTGGTCATCGATTGGCGGCTCTAGAAGATTCTCGTCTCTTACCGCTTGTAGAAAGTAAAGACCTTAGCGTTACAACGTCCTTAACGTGACCCATATAGACCTTACTCCACCGTAGAAGTTTCGTTGATGTATTTTGGCAATAAACGTTCATGGCAAAAGAATATTTGGAGATATTGTCGGCCTTCATAGAAAAGGCCACACCTGATTTCTCTGAACACATAAATCTTGAATGTAAGCACTTTTTTAGTGGCGCTGCCGTATACGTGGATAAAAGAATATGTATCTCGTTAACCCCAGTTGGGTTGGCGATGAAGATTCCAGAAAAATCAAAGGAAAAACTTTTAAAAAATAAGAAGGCTATCCCGTTGAGATATTTTCCAAACGGTCCAATAAAAAAAGACTACGTTCTGTTTCCCAGTGGGATAGACAGAGGAAATAATACAATTCAAAAATACGTGAAAGAAAGCATCGAGTATGCCCTCACATTACCAAACCCCAAAAGAAATCGGTGAAAAGTGGGGCCTTCTTAATGAAATCGCTTGGCTTATGAAAAAGCTCCACATCGCTCTTGCCACAAATGATATAGGGGTAACCGTTGAAGACTATACGAAGCGCCTTGGTTGTGAACCGTGCGTTGTCGTTCCTAATCAATATGCGCTATGGCGGACAGATTCCCTGAATG
>JAJDBO010000117.1 GCA_029261305.1 Nitrospirales bacterium | reverse complement strand
TGGTGTGACTCTTCATGTGAAAGGCCTGGGTAAGCTCCCGCACATTGAGGCGGATGAAAAGCGTCTCTTTACCGCGCTCTACAATCTTATCAGCAATGCGATCCCTGAGGTTCCTCAAGGTGGATCCGTCACCATTAGTGGAAACGCGAACATTCAAAATGAATCTTTGGAATTGGTCGTGACAGATACGGGAAATGGAATCCCCGAGGATATTCGAGAGCGTCTATTTACTGATCATGCCATTAGCACCAAGGTTGGAGGAACTGGATTGGGAACCAAGATTGTAAAAGATGCCATCGATGCGCATGGAGGAAGCATTCATGTTGAAAGTGTAGATGGCGAAGGGACTTCTTTTCACATATCGCTGCCCATGCATCAGGCGGTACATTCGAAGTGAGTGAAGGAAACGTGGTCGTCAAAGTTTCCATTGGAGGTTGGGTATGAACTTGCGACGGAATATTGTTTTAGGGATGGGGTTGATCTTACTGTCTGTATGTTTCCCTTTGATAGTCATGGCAGGGGGAACCATACGGGGCAAAGTGACATTTCTTGGAGAAGTTCCTTCCCCGCAAAAGTTTGTTTTTTCTTCATTTCCCAATTCGAAATATTGTGCGAAGCATCCCTCCACTAGTGATGAAGGTCGGCGTCGCATCGTGAACCGAGTTGAGTTGGGTGAAGGTGGGGGGTTACGAGATGCGATTGTCTCAATTCGAGATATCCACGATAAAGCATGGACTCAGTCTTTTTCTCAAACACATATTAATATTGAAAGGTGTGATTATCTCCCGTCAACGGGGATTGTGGTAGATAAAAAGAATCTTCGCGTTGAGAATCACGACGCCGATCCTGATGATCCAAAATCTGCCGCAGGGATACTCCATACCGTACGAGCCTACGAAGTGTTGAAGCCACGATCTTTGGTGATGTTTGGGATTGGCCTTCCCACCAAAGGTTCGGAATTGAACAAACAAGTCAAGCTGAAAATGAGGAAGCGGGGTTCGGTCGTTCGCTTGACCTGTGATCAACATGAATGGATGCAAAGTTCGTTGTTGCCGGTTCAGAACCCGCATTTCAATGTTGTGAATGAGAAAGGTGAATTTGAAATTACGAATGTTCCCTCTGGGAACCACAAACTCCTGGCCTGGCATCCTGTCGCTGGGGCACTGGAGCAGAACGTGACAGTCATTGAGGGAGGCACGGTGGATCTTAACTTTGCCATAGAAGGTCGCTGACCATGTAATGAGAGGAAATGATTCTTACATACCGAAATGGTTCATCTCTTGTCGCATCGTCAGAATGGGTTTGGAGTACACCATGAATAGAAAAATTCTTTGTCAGTTTGGTCTCATCAGCCTGGTTCTGGCCGTGGGCAGTATGGAGAGTTTGGTAATGGCGGAAAATCTTGGAGCGCATACTGTAAAAACTGTCTGTACCCAATGCCATCGAATTGAAGGGATCCCAATGTCACGTAATACCAAACAAGCCCCAGACTTGATTTGGGCGGGAAGCAAATATCAGTCGCAGTGGCTTGAAGCCTGGCTGCAAGACCCCAAGCAACGGTTATACCCACTAGGCTATGACTACAACCGGTCGCGGAAAAAACGTCACCTCACGCTTTCAGCGAAGGAGGCGAAAGCCGCATCGAAATTTTTAGGAACGCTTATTGATTCAAGAGTTGAAGAGGGGTTGATGAAGCCTGGAACGCCCCAGGAGATAGAAAAGGGAAAGAAACTATATGAGGGCCATGCGTGCTCTAATTGCCACTGGACTCCTGTGAAAAACCGGCGCAGGCCCATAGGAGGGAATTCAAGCACCTCATTGGTAAAAATGGGGTCTCGTCTCAAAGCGGATTGGGTATATCGTTTTAATTTGAATCCGAATGATTTTGTCCCGGATAGTGGGGCGTATATCCCAAAGATTCCATTGCCAAATGAAGATATCTATGCCATTACCGCCTATATGATGACCTTTAAATAAAGAGAAAATATTTTGCGAAGAACAATAGCTTCTATGGTTTTTCGAACATTGGGGTGAGGGGTTTGATCGTGATGAAAAATTCTAGCGAGACATTTTTTGGTAATTCCTTACCCTCTCGATTCATAGGAGAAATATGAGTTCCTTGAAAATTGTCATTGTTGGAGGTGTGGCCGGAGGAGCCAGTGCAGCGGCGAAAGCTCGACGCGTGAATGAGTCTGCGGAAATCACGATCTTTGAGCGAGGCCCGTATGTGTCCTTTGCCAATTGCGGGTTGCCATACTATGTCGGCGAGACGATCGTCGACCGAGATGACCTATTGCTCCAAACCCCGGAAAAATTCTGGAAGCGGTTTCAAGTGGGAGTGAAAGTTCGACATGAAGTGTTGTCGATCCATCGTGTGTCAAAAACTATCAAAGTAAAAAACTTAACATCTGGTGAAATATTCGATGCACCCTATGACAAACTCATTCTTGCGCCTGGAGCGGGAGCCATTGTTCCTGACATTCCAGGAATTCACGAAAAAAACATTTTTACAGTC
>JAJDBO010000116.1 GCA_029261305.1 Nitrospirales bacterium | reverse complement strand
TGCGACGCCACGTTCCTTGGCTATGGTGGAAATCGCATGAATCGGAAAAATTCTGCCATCCACGTGAGACACATGGCTGATGACCATGGCCTTCACCGACTGTTGGTCCAGAGTGTGAGTGATCGATTGGATCAATTGATCTGGCGACGAAGGGTGGACAAGATGAATGTCAACTCCCCAATCCTTCAACGCCCGAAGTTGTCGGGTGATGGAAGGGTTCTCATGTGTGGTAGTCAGAATAGAATCCCCAGGCTTCCATGGCAAAGATCGAATCGTGAGATAGTGAGCCGTTGATGCATTGGACACAAAGGCTATGCTGGATGGATTCGTGACGTTCAAGAGTCTGGCCACTTGTAGGCGGCAATCTTGGACTTTGTGCAGATACCATTGGATGCCTGCATCTGAATACAAATAATTGTTGAATGCGTTGAGTGTTTCGGTCACGGCCCGCTCGGCTTCAGGACGTGTTGGGGAAAGCGCAGCGTAATTGAGATAGATCATGGGAGATGTCCCAGAGGTGTGGGATTATGAAAATAGTGAAAAGGCCCTTTGTCTGCCATCATAGCAAAGCAGACAGAAAAAAGGAGAAGGGAGGATGGGAGAAATGTTTGAAGAAAACGAGTTAACGTTTTTTGGCTAAGGCGAGCCCATGAAGCTCTTGAGGATCAGTGTACCATTCAACAGGACTAAAGCCAGCTCGCGTCAGTAAGGCTTCGACTTGATGCCGAGTAAACTTCATGCTGATTTCGGTGAGGATTTCTTCACCTTTCTGGAGATGAAGATTTAAATCTAATTCGGGAATGGGAATCACTTGCTCGCGAACCGACCGGAGGTGCATTTCGATGCGGCCTTTCTCTTGATTGAACCGGGCGACATGTTCAAAAGCCTCCTGATTAAAATCGGCTCCTATGACAGATTTCAAAACCACCAACATATTTTTGTTAAAGGCGGCGGTCACTCCTGCTGAATCATTATATGCGGCTTCTAAGCGATCGACGTCGGTTTTAAGTTGAGCACCAAGAAGAAAGAAATCTCCTTGATCCATTTCATCATAAATGGATGACAGAAAGGCCGGGCCAGCTTCAGATCCCATATTCCCGACAGTGCCACCTAAAATAACCACCAAGCGTCTGCCTCCATCGGGGATATGTTCCAAATGCGCGAGGAAATCACCGACGACCCCGTGAACTTCTAACCCTTCGTATTCCTCAACGAGTTCTTGAGCCACTCGTCGGACGATGCCTTCACTGACATCAAAGGGAACGTAGAATTTCAGTTGTTTCGCCCGAGCCATGGCATCTAGTAACACTCGGGTTTTGGTTGCGGCGCCTGATCCTAATTCCACTAACTCGTCTGCGCCTGTTTGGGAGACGATTTCATCCGCGACAGATTTTAGCAATTGATGCTCGGTTCGAGTTTGATAGTACTCAGGCAATTCACAGATTTGTTCGAAGAGGGTAGAGCCCCAATCATCATAAAAATATTTCGTCGGAAGTTTTTTTGGCGTCGAAAGGAGGCCCTCGCGGATTTCATTTTTCACGGTTGAGGGATCCTGATTGTTCATGTGGACATCGATAATAATATTGGATTGTTCGATCATGAAATTGAACCCTTAGCGTTCGTACAGATTTAAATGTGATGGATGAATGAGAAAAAGAGGTAAACCCGAAGCGGGCGAATTGTAACGGCTTGTTTCCATTTGTGCAAGATATGTTCGAAATTATATGACAGGTACGAGAAACAATTGTTTGTCCCGGACAGATATTTTTCTGTCGGGTTCTCTCGTCAATGCCTTGAAGGGACATGACCGTTTTGCACCGTTGGTATCATTACAGTTTCAATCCACGCGGACGGATCCAGTGTTCGATCATTCCAAGCACGCCATCAATGATTAAGGCGAGAGCCGCCGCAGGTAGGGCTCCAGAAAGGATGACTGTAGTGTTTGCCATTTGTAACCCCGCGACAATAGGCACGCCTAAACCCCCAGCTCCAATAAACGCTGCCAACGTGGCTGTGCCGACAGTGATGACTCCGGCCGTGCGCACGCCTGCCATAATAACGGGAGCGGCGAGCGGTAGCCGTACCCAGTAGAGTATTTGCCATTCGGTCATGCCCAACGCACGAGAGGATTCTACAGCATGAGGCGCGGCATCACGAAGGCCGGAGAATGTGTTTCTGACAATCGGAAACAACGAATAAATCCATAACGCCATTACGGCTGGGAGCATTCCAATGCCGAACATCGGGATCATAAACGCGAGTAGCGCAATCGAAGGGATAGTTTGAGTGAGGCCAATACCTCGAATAATTAGTTCTGCCACGGATTGGTGACGTTCAAGAAGTAAGCCTAAGGGAACCGCGAGGAGAATGCCCAATATGAGCGCTAGGCCTGCAAGTGTGACATGCTCGAATGTTCGATTGATCAAGGATGATCGATTCGACCATAGATAGGAGCCAAGCCCCTCATGATTTGAAATGTGTTTAGTTGCCGCTGTGTCAGGTGACACTAGTTGAAGGGTGGCCAAGGCATCACGTGCCACGACTTCGACGGATTCTCCTCCCTCTTGAAGACGAAAATTTAGTTGCCGCATGGTGGTGGCGTCAAAGGCATTAGTGAGCAAGGTTAAGACCGCACCCAACTCAGGATGCTGCTTTAGTGTAGAGCCACGTATGACTCCAGACGCTTCATAAGGAGGGAAGAAATGGAGGTCATCTTCGAGTACGATAAAATCATGCACCGCTAAGCGGCCATCTGTCGTGTATACATTGAGCACATCGATTTTCCCTGCTGCCGCTGCTTGGTATTTCAACGCTTGTTGCATGGCTTGAACGTTGTGGAAGGTGAGACCGTATTGTTGTGCAAGGCCAGGTAGTCCATCTGGACGTTCGATAAACTCATATCCTAATCCGGCCCGCAGAGAGGAAGAAATTTTGGCAAGATCTGAAATGGTTCGTAATGGACTGTTGGATGACAGTGATCGAGGCACGGCGAGAGCGTAGGAATTTTCAAAACCCAATGGGTTCAACCACCACAGATCCCAACGTTTCAAAAACTCTGCCCGAACCGTATTGAGAGCCGTTCGAGAATCGCCTGTCGGCGGGAGTTGAAGAATGCTCACAAGACCGGTGCCAGTGTATTCCGGGTAGAGGTCAATAGCACCAGTGCGCAGTGCCTCAAAGCAGACTTGTGTGCCCGCCAATCCTAAACGCCGTTCGACGTGCAGATCGGTGCGAGCCTCAATCAGTTGCGCAAAAATTTCAGCCAGGAGTTTGTTCTCCATAAAATTCTTTGATCCCACGATCACGCGATCCTCTTCGGAAAACGCCGGCGTAGTCCATGCCATCAATATCAAACCAATCAGAAGTGCGTTCAGGCCGATGTTTGCCGGTCGTCTCAACAACATCATAAGGATCCCCTCTGGGATCGATGCAGCAGCAATTGCGAAATATATTCATGGGCTGGAGCGTGAATAAGTTCGGTAGCGCTTCCAATTTGCAAGAGGTGGCCGTCCTTCAACACCGCGATGCGGTCGCCGAGGAGCAGAGCCTCATCAATATCATGAGTGACTATGACCATCGTTTTTTTGAGGCGGTGCTTGAGGTCGAGAAATTCTTCTTGGAGTTGGTGGCGAGTGATAGCATCCAGAGCGCCAAATGGTTCATCGAGCAAAATGATATCAGGGTCAGCCGCGAGGGCCCTGGCAAACGCCACTCGTTGACGTTGTCCTCCAGACAGTTCGATGGGGTATCGGGTGCGGTAGTGGTCGGGATCGAGATGAATCAGTTCCAGGAGAGCGTGTATGCGAGTGGCTCGTTGAACTTCCGTCCATCCGAGCAGCCGAGGGACGAGTCCAATATTCTCTTCCACCGTCCAATGGGGTAACAATCCACCATCTTGTTGGACATACCCCATGTGGCGACGTAGCTCAATGGGATCTTGGGTGTGCATTGACTCGCCATGAATACAAACTTCTCCTGAAGTCGGGCGATCCAATCCATTCAACATTCGAAGGAGCGTGGTTTTCCCCGATCCACTTTCCCCAATGAGGACGACGGTTTCACCTTGAAAAATTTCCAGATCAATGTGTTGAAGAGCGTGAACCTGCTTTCCAAACTCCTTACACACATGGTGGATACTGAGAACAGGTGATTTCATGTGCAGTTATTCTTGACAACCCTGACTAGTGATATATTACAACTATTCAGGCAATTCACAGCCTATGGATGCTTTGCTGGGAAATTGTGCCTACGGTATCGAATATCTTTCTGTTTAGAATTTCCAAGACTTCGTTGAGTGGGTAATTATGCAGAGTTTGTCTGAAATGCGAAAGGAATTATCTGCGGCGCGAGCCTGCATGGATCATATCTTTTCCCTCTTTTCGTCAGAGGCCCTCTATGAACGGCCTCTCCCCGAACGCCATCGTGTGATTTTTTATATTGGGCATGTGGAGGCGTTTGATTGGAATCAGCTTTGTCGGTGGACTTTGGGGCAATCCTCGTTTCATCCAACATTTGATTCATTATTTGAGGCAGGGATTGATCCTGAAGTCGGATCAACACAAGTCGATATCCCCTCTGATTGGCCCTCGCTTGAGGAAATTCAACGCTATAATATCAAGGCTCGTGATGCTGTTGACTGTGCGTTAGCCAAAGCGCCAGAGAATATTACCAGAATGGTGATTGAGCATCGGTGGATGCATGCCGAAACCACTGCCTATATTCTGCACCATGCTCCCCTTGTTGGGAAAATACCGCCATCGTGTCCGCCGTCACCTGAAGGTCCACCACCCCGGCATACGATGATTGACATTCCTGAGGGAAGGGTAACCCTTGGTCGTAGCGAGGGCTTTGGCTGGGATAATGAATTTGGTGAACATCAAGAAGATGTCCCAGCTTTTGCCATGAGCAAACATAAAGTCACCAATCAGCAGTATTTACAATTTGTTGAAGCGGGAGGTCCCATTCCGCCATTTTGGGTGAAACGAGATGGGCGATGGTTCCTTCTGGCCATGTTTCAAGAAATACCGCTTCCCGATCATTGGCCCGTGTACGTGTCTTTGATTGATGCTCGAGCTTACGCTCAGTGGGCTGGTTTCGCGCTGCCGACCGAAGCCCAATTTCATCGTGCAGCCTATGCCTCGATGGACGGAGAGGAACGTGAGTACCCTTGGGGCAATGAGGAGCCCAACGGCGTCCATGGAAATTTTGATTTTCAGAATTGGAATCCAGTTCCAGTCACGGCCTATCCGCAAGGGGATAGCGCTTTTGGAGTCTCTCAGCTCGTTGGGAATGGTTGGGAATGGACCTCGACACCATTTCGACCTTTTCAAGGATTTCAGCCTTATGCCACCTACCCTGAATATTCTTCTCGCTTCTTTGATGATGATCACTTTATTGTGAAGGGCGGAGCGCCTACAACGGCTTCTCCCTTATTGCGGCGT
>JAJDBO010000115.1 GCA_029261305.1 Nitrospirales bacterium | reverse complement strand
TGATCCCATACATATTGGGTCATGGCCTTGATCTCCTCCTGGGTTGGAACAAGTACATCAAAAGAAATCCCATTTTCTTGTAACAACTGGAGCCTTTCATCCAACACCTTTTGGTCTTCCAAATACGGCATGGTGTAGGCATGAAAGTCAATATGACTCTGCATCAACTCAGCCGCAATCAATCCAGAATCATGGCCTGAGCTAAAGCCTACAAAGGCTCTGTGTCGTCCAGACAAGGTTCGTTTTCGTAACGCGTTTTCAAAAGCCTTATTCCAATGATCAAAGGTCATAATTGTTTGAGAGTGAAAATCAAAGGATCTAATGTTGGATTGACTCAGTATTGAATAATCTGTCAGTGAAATGGTCAACAAAGTATTCGCGGGAACCTGGTGAATTGGACCAGGTTGCATTCCAGCTTTGACTGTACTTTCATAGGACCCGACCACACAGGATGAGGGTGTCAATTGATAGTATAGGGGTTTCGTTCCAAAAGGATCAGTAGCTAATAGTAAGGTATTCGATTCAAAGAGATGCAGACAAATTGCAAACTCGCCATCCAAGGACCGCAGAGCATTCCCCCCTTCTTCCTGAAGTCGGGAGGCCAAATAATCACAATCGCCATACGTCGCATCGTACCGCTCAAAATCGTTGTAGAATTCGCCGTTATAGAGCAGAAGAAACTGCTCGTCAATCACCGGTTGCTCACGATATGGCCCCGTCATACTAAGTAAAGTATGCATGACCACAAAGTTACCTTCTTCCACGATTGAGGTATTGTCAGGCCCTCTCCCTTGGATCGTGGAAATAATATCATCTTGATGAGTTACTGCCAATTTTCGTGCTTCATTATTGTGAGAAAAAAAACCAAATATTCCACACATACAGATTTAGCTTCCCTAATTAGCCAAAAACTTCAGACTAAGCTTTCGAACATTGATAATGTACGGCTTCCCGTGCTGAACTGATATCCGTAAATACTCCGCGATTTCGTCCAAACATTTGGTCAACCTTAAACCCAGATTCTTCACAAGCCCTGTCCAACCCGTCTCGAGTATATTCCATACTATGAAAGGGATAGAGAGGTTCTCCCAAAGGACGAGGGAGTAATAGCGGCACCTCTAAGAATAACGTTCCATTAGGCTTCAAATTTTCATGGCACCTCTGAAGAAATTCTGATGGTCCGGGAAGATGTTCCAATGTGTGCAAGGATACAATACTATCGTACGCTTTCGGCATCGAGTAGGTCATGGCATCCGCACAAACATAAGAAAGGTTTTCCACATCCGCGAAGCGGTCCTGGGCTCGTTGTATAAACTCCTCATCAAGGTCAACACCCACGACCTCTTGATTATACTCTACTAGCTGCCGACACCCACTCCCTTGCCCACACGCAATATCAAGCGTCGTTCCTTTTGGTATTAAACGCGGTCCGACAAAGGCATATGCCGATGCAGGAAATTGCCAACCATAGTGCACTTGATTTTCTCCCAGCAGACCTCCAAGTTTCTTTTTGATCGCCGCGATTTTTGGAGCCGAATAATTCGGGGAACCCGGATGTTCCAAAGTCTTAAAATTCTGAGAATCTTCATCCATCACCCGCCATGGGGCAAATTGCCTGGAAGCCAAATCCTGCCCTTCGCCTTTTAATAATGTGACGGTTCGTTCCAGTGCCTTTTTGGTAAACACATCCGCACCCAATTCGTAATTAAAATCTGGCGGCAGTCGAATATAATCAACATCCTCTCGCACCAGCATCGACACCATATCTTTCACCAAATCCGTGTCCAGATAGAAACGGCGGAGAAGCAACCGAACGACAATATCCACATCACCAAACTCCGCTGCCTGCAGCATTCGGTCTGACACGTTAAACTCCGCGCCTTTGACCAATTTCACATTCCATTCTGGCGCAAGATGATCAAAAATTTGACTGTCGGTTGTATTGGGGGCCGCAAGAATGACCTCGTCAAATAATCCACATTCCCTCGATACACCGACGCTATAATCATAAGGGTCTCGCGAGGAATACAGGT
The DNA here is from genome assembly GCA_029261305.1 of Nitrospirales bacterium. The sequence goes on along the minus strand of JAJDBO010000115.1, from coordinate 26,044 downwards.
CCGATGCTGTACATTGGATCAACGCCCCGATCCTCAGTTTGGATTTATCTAATGAGATCATTCCTACCTCCTACCGTCGTTATTTTTCCAGACTGTCATCTCACGCCGAATGCGCCATTTCCGCTCCGTAGAGCTGGTCGGGTTGTCTTACCGAAGCCACATGTGCATCTTTATATTTCCAACCCTTGCTGTCTCGAAACGTATTCAAAATTCTGTTGTAGACATCCCGCACTTGATCCTTTTCAAGAAATTTTGGCTTAAAAGTTACCTGCTGATAGCTACCTGGAACAAAGGTTGACGTAATTTCGCCCTGTTGTACCAAACGATCAAAAATTGGGGTGCCCGGCAAAGGCTGAAAAATATGGAGACACAAGTCGTCAAAATCATGATCGTATATAAATTGTTCTGTCAGTAAGAGATCATCCATCGTCTCATTGGGATAGCCTATGATAAAAAATGCCGCAACCTTTAATTCGGCTTCGTGCAATAACTCAATGACCGGTTTGACCTTTTCTAGATGAAGGCCCTTTTCCATTTCCTTTAAGGTCCTGGGCGATCCAGATTCAGGAGCAATCACTAACTCCTTCCAACCCGCTCGCTTCATTGATTTTGCCAGGTCGAGGTTCATGCGTTCCAACCGAATTCCGTTTGGAGTACTCACAGTAAAATCTTGCAAATTCAATCCCTCAATTCCCTCACATACCGCCTGCGCCCATTGAATATCTAGAGTAAACATATCGTCGACAAAAGCGATATGGCGCACATGATATTTCTCATATAACGTCGTAATATGTTTCAGTAAATAGGGAATAGAATGTTTCCTGACTTTTCTTCCATTCATGGCTGGTGCCGCGCAAAAGTTACATTTATAGGGGCACCCCCTTGTCGCAACCATGGGTGCTGTCAATTGATCCGTCCTCACGGCTTTCCCTCCATAGGAGTAGCCTTTTTCCTGATATTGGGTGAGGCCCAATCGACCATACTCAATGGCACCAAGTCTGTCTAAATCATTTTCAAGCGATTGAGAGGTCTTGTGCACTTCACCCTCGTCGTCTAAATAAATAAGTCCTTCGACAACACTAAGAAATTCACTTGAAATTGGTCCATCGGGTGATCCCAAGAAAAAATCCAACAGTTTTGGAAATCCGATTTCCGCTTCACCGTAAAACACAAAATCAATGTTGTGATGACGAATCAACTGTTCTCCATAGGCACTAGGATGAGGTCCACCCACAATTATCGTGACATCCGGCAACACCTGCTTAATAACTGAAATCGTTAATTCAACAATCGGGGTATTATTGCTCCACCAAGAAATCCCAACGACATTTGGAGAAAGACGGACTAATTCGTTCTTAAACTCCTGGCTTTCCGGATGAAAATCCTGGATTGCACAATCAAGCAAATTTACATCAAACCTTTGTGCATCGATATTATCGATAAGATACCCTAAGCCAATCGGAAACAACTCTGGAATTTTTTGAGCATGCATATTGAAAGGCCAAATTAAGGTTACTTTATTTTTCATACACACCCTTCCATTGGGGGAACCAACTTGTCCATGCCTAGGTAACACTGACTCGCATTTAACAATACTCCAATATTGTTTCGGAACACGTTGTTTGCTGACTGTGTAACATATTGGCAATCAACTCCACATGCCGATGGGCTTTCCGCCTCAATTCAGGCAACATTCGTTGAATGATCCTGGCAGTGTTGGCCTTCCGATCCCACGCCTGTCGAACTTTCTCTCTAAACTCTTCCAAAGACTCTTCAGTTAAATCCACAAAGGCATCATCCAATGAGAGGGACTCAAGAAAAGGCTGAAAATGATAGGAATACCCCATCGCCGCAGCTAAGAATGGCACATGATGAATAGCCGCAAACGCACATGAATGCCTGCGACTAGATATCATCATATCCAAGAATTGAAAGAGAGAGAGAATTTTATGAAGGTCATAATCACCTTTAATCAAATGCGCCTGATCACACTCATTCATCTTCTCCCTAATTGAGGCTAAAACAATGCGATCATCCTCGTTTTCGGTATCAACTGCATACGTACAATTCGGAATAAAGAGTAATTCCACCTTAAACTCATGCACCAACCAGTCACAAAAACGGGCCGTGGTCCTGGCATAAGCCTCAAACTCCCCATCACTCCATGACCAATATTGGTGACGGAAACAAATACCGATCAGTGGTTTAGAACCTAGAGTAATCCCTTCCTCATTTAACACTTGAAGGCCAGCATCCTTATCCCAAACAGGATCAACCCCGAATGCTGGATCAGCCAGCACTTGCACATTGGAAACGTCGACACCGGCGTCCCGTAACTGCTGGACGGAAAAATCTTCCCGAACGGTCACGAGAGCCGCATTCTCACAAAGAAATCTGGCCACTTGTTTCGTATACTCATTCCGAAGAGTTGGGCAGGCCACACCATAGAGGACATATGGCTTTTCAAAGAGCTTGGCCCACGTGGCCAACAGAGCAGCATAGGATGGCACTCCACGCAAAAACTGGCTCTCGGAGATTTCCATAAAAGAATTTCCACCGATCACCACCACATCACATTCCTCTATGGCTTTTCGTATTGCTGCGACATGATCCGTAGGATCTCCAGGATTAAAACCCCAAAACCAGCGGCCCAGGCTTTGGGCTTTATTTTCATGTTCAAAATTCTTAATTGAATGCACACCGAAGGTTCGATCGAATTGTTCATCGGGATGCCTGGCAAGAAAAGTCAACTCACAGCCAGGAAATTCTCGGCGAAGGCCTACAACCAAATTGCAGAACATGGCATCATCGCCAAGATTCTTCACTCCAAAAGTACTAGCACCTGCGATAAGAATTCGTTTCAACTTCTATTTCCTTTCACGGACGTCGGCCCATTGGGCCGTCTGACAATCATTTCGATGTCACGTCCTAACCCTAGCTGACTGAACGCCGTGTATATTTGCCCTTTCAACTCAGGCCTTTCACTTTTTGCCATCGTATACTCCAAGGACTTTCTTCTCTGATGACACTCCCGACCCACATGTGGATGGCCGACATAGTTGTCTCCCATCAATAGAAACAATTCCAAGGGAAAACTCGTCGTCACATTGGCACATTCAAATCCAGAGGATTCAAACAATTGCTTAAGAGAGGAAATATCGAAATAGTTGATATGTTCGGGTGGCACAACCCACCAGGGTTCATACTCAAAGTGATCGTGGAGAATTTGCTGAAGAGGGTTGTAATCGTTAGCGACCACCGTACACAACAGGCCGTCAGGTTTTACTAGGCGACTACAGGCCTCCACAAAAGCCTTAGGATCCGGCAAATGCTCCATGGCCCATCCCACATGCACAACATCAAACGTACCCAGCTGCTCAGGTTTGATTTGACACCAAGAGCCTTGAAGGACTTTCACTCCAAGGTTTCGCGCATGTTCCACGGCTTGGCTGCCGGGCTCGAGCCCTAGCACATCCCATCCGCGCTCTTTTCCCAATTGCAAGAAAAATCCAGGGCCAGAACCGATATCGAGAATAGTTCCAGGCTTTCCAGAGAGAAACCCTTCCAGGCGTTCATATCGTTCACCATTAACAAAATTCCACCACTCTAATTGCTCACGGTGTTGTTGGAAGTAGTCACATTTGGATTCATAAAATTTCTGTTCATAAAATTGATTGAGTTCTTCCGAGGTTGGGATGGGGACCACGTGTTTAAAGTGGCAAGCCTCACACTCAATGACGTCGAATCCATTTTTTGAGTTCAAGACATCGCCTTGATGACTCTCCCATTCTCTGCATTGAATCGTACTCACTCCATTACCCTCGTGCATTTCCGCCAGCCGCTAACCAGCCGCCATCAACATACAGTGTTTGCCCAGTCATGTAGGCTGCCGCATCGGAGGCAAGAAAAATTGCGGCTCCTGCGAGATCATCTGGAAATCCAGGTCTCCCAAGTGGGATCAGATCGATAAAACTATCGCGCACCGTTTCGTCTTCAAAAAGAGACTCGGTCATCGGTGTTCGGATTCGGCCAGGTCCAATCGCATTTACGCGTATTCCCAAGGAAGCCCACTCAACAGCCAATGCTTTCACTAACTGGGTCACTCCGCCTTTACAGGCCCCGTACACAGAAAGGGATGGCAGGCCAATGACCGAAGTCAATGAAGTGAGATTAATGATTGATCCACCACTTCGTGCCATAAATTTTGCTGCGGCCTGGCAACAAAAGAATACGCCTTTTAAATTTACGTCAATCATTCGCTCCCAATCCTGTGGAGTAACATCAAGGGCGGCCTTCCGAAGCTGAACACCCGCGGCATTGAGGACAACATCCAAACGATCCCGTTGGCCATACGCCCAGGCCATGGCTGCGGACAAACTTTCTGGTTTTGTGATATCCGCAGGATAAGCCCAACCCTGTTGACCAATGCGTTCAATTTCCTCACACGTCTCCTCCAACTTTGAGTTCGTGTGCCCAACGGCCACGACATCCGCTCCTGCCGACGCCAACGCCATAGCAAGGGCCTGTCCGAGTCCCCCACCAGCCCCGACAACCACAGCCACTTTCTCCTGAAGGCTGAAAATGGAAGGAAGATTTGCAATCGCCTCATCCCTTCCAAGGATGCTGTCCCCACCAGGCATTTTTCGTCCATCCTCCATCAATCGTAATTGTTTGCCCATTCACATGCCCAGCTTCTCTAGAGCATAGGAACAAAATAGTGGCCGCCACTTCTTCAACGGTTCCAAGCCGTCCAGTTGGCGTTCGCCCAATCATGCCTTGTTCATTTTTCGGATCTTGAGAAAGAAACCATTGGGTTCGTGGCGTGAGAATTGGACCGGGAGCCACCGCATTGACGGTGATTCCTCGACCTCCCCATTCAACCGCCAAGGCCTCAGTCATCCCCACCACGCCGGCTTTGGCAGCGACATACGCCGTGCGTTCCGGATACGTGGCCGTGACATGAAAACTCGCAACATTGACAATCCGACCATATCCTTTTTCAAGCATCATCCGCCCCGCGGCCTGACAGCTCAAAAACGTTCCAGTCAAATCAATATCCATAACCTGTTGCCAATTACCGAACGGCAATGTTTCCGACGGACCGGAAGCTGGCTGAGCCGCGGCACAAGTCACCAAGATATCCAAACGCGAAAAGGCGTTTTCAATTTTGTCGGCCACCAAGGTCAACGCATCGGCAGATGCCACATCGGCTTCCACCGCCATGGCAGAACCGCCATTCTTTGAAATGCCCTCTGCAACCGCATGAATCTTTTCATGGCTCCGAGCCACCAACACGACCGTTGCCCCCTGAGCGCCAAAGGCTTCTGCGGTAGCTTTGCCAATGCCACTTCCAGCACCAGTGACCAAAACGACTTGGCCTTCGAATGGCTTCGCCCTCTTCTCGCTCATTTCCTCAGACTCACGATGTGAGGGGTGAGCCTCTATAACGGCTGATTGCTTTGATGCCATAATGCTCCTTTACACCCACGATTCCACAAAATGCTTTACACCGACACCAATGGGGATGTTTCAATCCGCAATGCCTGTGCACCCCGCTGCGCATTAGCCACAGCTTCTTCATAGGTATCGCCTACTGCAATGACAAACGCAGGTCTGGCGACACAGGTGGTATACGGTTCAATCACATCGCCCTCTTGAACACGAAGAAAGACTTCTTTGACTCCTGGAAGATTTCGCACCTCATCGATTTCTTCAATACGGTCAACCAAGCCTGGAGAAGGAAAACTCGACCAGGCGGCTGCATACCGAGACCATTGGTTCTGCAAATCGCTTAAATCGAGGGGAAGTCCCACTGCCAAACACATGGCTGCGCGAATAAAATTTCTTCCGGTTGATAGAGGAGTGGTGTACTGCGAATCAAACCCGCCGGATAATCTTGCCGTCACTTCCAAAATGCGAGGACCAGCTGATGTCCAAATCGTATCAGCTTTAAAGACTCCAAACTGTACCCCACATGCGGCCGCGGCTTCCTCGGTCAGATCAAATAATTGCTCCTGCTTTTTGGCATCGAGTTGGGTCGGATTCACGTGACCCAATTCAATCGCATAAGCACCCTCATTTTGAAATGGCCGATCTACAATATTCAAACGATGACAAGAGGTGGCAGACTCAAACAAAATCTCAACGCTTTGTTCTGGCCCTTGAAAACATTCTTCTAGCAACGCGGTATGAGTCGTTGACTGATCTTGGGCCCAGCGAATGGCGCCATCCAGTTGACTCTCGTGCTCTACCCGTGTGGTGCCTCGTGAACCACAATTATCAACGGCTTTCACCATAATAGGAAAGCCAATCGTTTGCGCGGCCATGCGACCGTCGTTGATAGAATGCACTTCTTTCCATGCAGGATTGGGAATGCCAGCTTGATCAAAACACTGACGCATCCGCTGCTTACTTTTCGTGTTGAGTGCGGCGTCAACAGGAATGCCAGGAACGTTGCCCACTGCAGCAGCTGCAGCAACCGTGACTTCTACATCGGCGCCTTCAGTAAAGACTCCTCGAAGGTGATAACGAGTCATCAATGACTCAACCAGTTGTCGATGGCCTTCAACATCAAAGATGTCGAGTGCAACCGGCTCATCAGCACGCTGCATAGCCGGGGCTTGCAAAGAAGCATCCGTCATCACCACAACAAAGCCTAACTCCTGGGCAATCTGCACCGCAGGAATTTGAAGGAGGCCGCCGCCGACAATTAATATCGCATCACGCATAGCCGCCGATATCCTCTGCCCACCTGGCGTAAACTTTCGGAATAGGACTGACATAGAACCAGACATACAACACCTGACTATCCACACCCGAAACAATCGGATGATCGCCTAAGGGCATCACTGCCGCATCGCCATTTCGAACGGTGAGCACATCATCCACGTGATCCAAGGTACAGAACAATCCGCTTCGTTTTTGCAGACCCCATCCAGATCCCGGTTTGGTAAAGTAAAGAAACACTTCCTCGAACTCAGGCGCTAACTTGGGATTGGCGTCAAAGTCATGATGTGGCCAAGAGGACCATCGACCAATAGGATTCAACGTTTCGCCCAATCGAAGTCGAAGGGCCGGGCTGTCCCCACCCAATACTTCCCGCACGGTTCGGAAATAATGCCCTTCACCAATCTTATGGACGGGGATATCAGCAGGTCGGATGACCGCCGGTACTCGCTTTTCATCCTCACCTTGGACAGGAATACTCCCTACGGCCACGTCAAGTGATGCTGTCGTGGGCGTCACAGTATACTCTGTGGCCGGACCCAAAATGACTGCAGTCGGTAAACCAGAAAACACATCTCGGCGTTCTCCCAAGTGCCGAAACGTCATTCTCCCCCACGGTCCATGAGCTTCCAGCGTGCATTGTCCAACCAATATATGAAGCACGGTCTCTTGATTTTGTGTTCGACCGATATACGCTCCTTTTCTAGCATCCAGGCGGAGACGCCCGACTGAAAGTTCGCGCAACAAACCATTCTCTGGCGTGAAGACCGGCGTGTAGCCTTCGATCTGTTCTGTCCTTCGCTTAAAACTCAAGTCAAGGTTGCTCGGATGAGAGAAATCGGGTGGCTCATCCATCTCGAGAAGCGACCCTTTCGTGTTCTTATTCACTCTCAGGCCTCCTTGCGTATAACACCACCTCACGGCCAATCTTTAATTCTGCGAGCGAGGCATAGACCTTTTCCCAAAGGGGAGAACATCCGGCCTTTGCCATATTCATTTCTAATTGTTTGCGCTTGGCATGCATGGTTCGACCAATTTGATTATTGCCAATATAGTTATCCCCCATGAGGAGAAACAGCTCCATCGGAAAGGTGGCGGTTTCATGCAACACCTCAAAGCCAACTTTGCTCACAAGAGCAGAGAGAGACGTGAAATTGAAATAGTTGACATGATGTGGGGGAGCAAGCCACCAAGGTTGATAGTCGCCGGTCTCACGAAGTGCCTTTTGTAAAGGGTTATAATCATTCGGCACAATCACACACACAATTCCACCAGGACGTAACAGCCCATGCACGAGTTGCAACATCTGCTCAGGGTCTAAAATGTGTTCCAAAACTTCATGCATATGGACCACATCAAAATGGCCAATGTCCAAGGCGAGTTTCTCATCCAAGAAACCGTCGATCACTTCAAGGCCCAAATTTCGGCTGTGGGTGAGGGCCTGAACCGATGGTTCAATGCCTAACGTATCCCAACCACGCTCCTTCCCTTTCTGCAAAAAATACCCAGGACCCGAACCCACATCGAGAACACGACGTCGCTCAGAAGGGAGTTTGGATTCAAAGAAATCATAGTGCGCATCAAATACGCCATTCCACCATTCAAGGTCCTCACGACGTTCATCCACATGGTTGGGAATAACCTGCGAGTAATAGTCCTCCCGATACACGTCTTCGAGCTCGCGCTCCGTGGGAATCGGCACAATATGACTAAATCGACAGGCTTCACAGTCGATCACATCAAATTCCTGCACTCGATCTAACACGTTACCTGTGTGCTGATGCCATTTCGTAACAAGAGTCATGATGATTTTGCCATTCTTCCAGGATGGTGTCCGCGATACGCTGACTCCCCCCACCTTTCATAATATGTTTCGCTCGCATTCGCATCTGATTCAACCGACCAGGATCATTCAACAGTTGAGTCGTTGACTGAGTAATCATCTGGGGAGCGACCTGTTCGTGCTGTCCTAGGCACAGGGCAATCCCTGCATTGACGAACGCTGAGGCGGACTTCACATGGTCTTGGGTCAATCCGATCAATACACTGGGCACCTGCATCACAGCCAATTCATACGCGGTCCCGCCGAACGAAGCCACACTGAAGTCCACGTGACTCATGATTTCCCACATCTTTGTGACATGACGCTCAACGGTAAAGGGATGCGTCGCGCGTTCGAGTTGAACATTCAACGCTTGGTCATCATTAAACCCTGGGCCTAAGACAATGAGCATTTCACAATCACGTTCCACATCATTCAATCCCTCGACGACTTTGGCAGTCATGCCCACTGGATCGCTGCCGCCCATGGTGACCAGAATGACCGGACGATAAGAGGAAGTCTCCCGAGTGATTGGGGCTGAAAATTCAGGCCTCGTAATGACCCACTCCCACCCGGCATATTGTTTGCCGGTAAAACCCAACCAATCGAGTTGCCGGAGCTGGGGAATCGGCGGATAAAAAGCAAGGTCCGCCTCAAGACGCCTGTCCGTGGGATCATCGATTGTCACAATAAACTTTCCCTCATCACGTAATCGCTGAACAATCGCTCTCGGCAGTTCATCGCGAACATCCAGAACCACAATCTCGGCTTCAATTTCCTGACAAAGATCTCGAAGCCAGACACCTTGATCTGGCAAATTCGGAGTCAGCCCTCGTACCACCCGATACCCGCGTTCCTCACACAATCGCACACCCAAGGCATCCCGCCGCATGGCAAAAGTCACGGCACAGTCATGTTGACTTCGCAATTCATCCGCCAAGGCCAAACACCGCATCACATGACCAAGCCCGATCTCGGATGATCCATCACATCGAATAAGAATTGAAGGGCCTGCATGACTCATGGATTACTCCGGCCAACAACTGGGATTGAGCAATGGTTCATCAGGCAAGGCCCATGACTGAGCACGTTGAAATTCCTGGGAGGTCAATGTTCCGGACTCAATCGAGTCCAAGGTGTCTTGAAGCTCAGCTTGAGTTCGCAGGCCCACTAGGACAGTACTCACGCCTGGGGTAGACAAACAAAACCGTAATGCCATCCGTGACAAACCTTTCCAGGAATCCTCAAGATGTCCACGAACATATTCCGCGGCCTTCTTCAGAGGATCAAGCGATGCAGGCAACCATTGAGCTTTCTCCGTGAGCACTCCTTTGAGAAATGTCGATCGCACCATGATAGCCACGCCCGCTTGTTCAGCCGTGGGAAACACATGGTCCGCCATCTGTTGGTCCAGTACGTTATAGGGCACTTGAATAAGTTGAAAAAGGCCTGAACGAATCGCCGCAAGCGCTTCTTCTTGCGTATAGACAGACACACCCCACACCCGCACCATTCCTTGTTGCCGTGTCTTGGCAATCACATTCCGCCATTCATCAGATTCAATTGACTCGACGGTCGCGTTATGGATTTGCACGATATCCAATGTATCCCTTTGTAACTGCCGCATACTGTTGGTGAGAGATCCATTCACGCATCTCTCGAATGCTGCGTTCCTTCTCATGGTTCCATCACCGTCAACCGGAATATTGACCTTGGTGGCAATCGCACAATCGGGCCTGTCTTTGAGAGCGTTCCCAAGTAACGCCTCACTCGTGCCATAGTTTGGAGCGGTATCGAACAGATTAATACCTGAGTCTGCGGCTTCTTCAATCAACCGTATCGCATCCGAACTCTCAGGTTGGCCATAGGCCCCTGGCGCGGGAATGCCATAATCCAGCCCAAGTTCGACCGTACCAAGCGCGACTTCAGAGACGACAAGCCCTGTATTGCCTAATGACCGATGGGAGATATTTTTATTCAATACGCTCATGACTATGTCAGTCGATAGAATCCCTTTTGCGCAACAGGACCTTTGAGTCGTCGATCCACATCCCCCCAAGCCACGGCTTCGGCCATGGCGAGGAATGCATCAGAAACCGCTTCCAAGTACTCCGCCACATCTTCCATTTCATGAGCGAAAGAAGGTTTAAATTGATCTCCAGCCAAAAACCCTTTCTCCAACATGAGCTGGGAAAACAAAGTCATGAGTTTCACGCTCTCGTCATGAACAATTCCGAAATGCGCTAAACTCGGCAATCCGTCGACGTGTACTTGAAACCCAACATGCTCGGCCGCCTTATTCCAACCCATTTTTACCATATTGCCAATCATGATTAGATGCGACGCCACATTTTCACGACGATGTTTTCGAATGGTGGCTATGGCAGCCACTGGCCCCATACGTTCCGTCCAATTAGTACTACTCATAAACGTGCTTTGCGCTGATTCCATCACTGTTGATGTACCAAGAATCGCGGCCATGGGATATCCGTTCGCCATGCCCTTCGCAAACACCGCAATGTCCGGTGCGATATCCAACAAGAGGTGAATCCCGCCCGTGGTCATTCGAAATGCGGTGGTAATTTCGTCAAAGATCAACACCGCCCCGGTCTGGGTAGCCAGATCACGAACATTTTCCAAGAAGCCCGGGTCAGGACTTTGCCCTCGTTGAGGTTCCATCACAATCGCAGCTAAATCGTGTCGATGCTCATCCACGATCTTGCGTAATTCCTTAATCCGGTTGTAGTGGAAGGGCAACGCCGTACCACGTAATCCCCGTGGGACCCCTGCCGGTTCCAACCCTGGCATCAGGTGACCATCGAGTGCATCTTCTTCTCCAAGGTTCGCGGCAAGATACCAATCGGCCCAACCATGGTATCCACAAAAGGCGATTTTCTCCCGCTTGGTATGAGCCCGCGCAATTCGAACCGCCACGGACATGGCTTCACCACCAGATTTCGTATAACGAACCATATGGGCCCAAGGATGAAGTTCACACAATAATTCAGCTAAGCCTACCTCTTCTGGGGCATTCAAGGTGCACATCACACCATTATCGATGGCCGCTTTGACAGCTCCGTCTATTTCAGGATCAGCATAACCCAACACGCATGCGCCAACGCCCATCAAGCTCATGTCCTTATAGACATTGCCATCGAGGTCAGTCACCTCAATCCCTTTGGCCTGGGCATAATACGTTGGCCACTGACCTGGTAAAATCTGTTCAGGTCGCTTCGACAGTAACTGAGTTCCGCCGGGAATGAGGCGTTTGGCTTTGTCATACAGCTGTTGCCCTGAGGACCGATGTTCAGGAAAAATCGCAGGAGTGGCACTTTGAGTCAGCGTCGCCATGTTAGCTCCTTACCCCAATCCGATGATCGGCTTCGAGAGATCGAAGATACCCTTCGTTTCGAATAATACCCTGATTGATTGACATCAACTCGGGTTCACGCCCTAGCAACGCCAACACATCCGATGTCAGAAACGGCTCGCCTTCTTGATACAAGCGATGGAAGACCCGTTCGAGAAAACGAAAATCTGATTCTTCATCAAGCGTCCATCGATGATGTTCAAGGTTGAAAAATTTGATGAACTTTCCAAGCCGAAAAATTTCTGGGTGTGTATGAATATAAGGAGTGACATGCTCACGCTCCGAAGCCATTTCGGCTTCTCTCCATGCCCGCTCCAATGCGGAGAAGGACAACACCTCACAATCCAGGCCATCGGGAAACGACCCCGACAACCCGCAAAGATCATAGGAGTGAGCCTCATATTCGCTCAGCAATTCATCAACCACCACGGGGTCAATCGCTGGACAATCGGCGGTGATACGAAGGATGGAAGACGCCTGATAAAATTTGGCGGCTTGATAATACCGATCAAGCACATCCTCTTGGCTCCCTCGGAAACATCGTACCCAATCCGCACAACACCAATCCTCAATCACATCATCTTCTGATTCAGTTGTTGTTGCGACCACAATCGCTTCGACGTTCTGGCAAAACCGTAATCGATCAACGACATGCCACAGCACTGGCTTCCCGATCAGGGTCCGCATCACTTTTCCAGGCAACCGGGTCGAACCCATTCGAGCCTGGACGATTGCTAAAGGACGTTGGCTGGTTGTTTCCATGTTTCCCTCACATGTTGAAGTGGTCGCATGCCATCTGAAGGATCAGCACGCCACTGTCGCTCGTCCATCTCACTGACGGTTGGCGTCTTTACGCCAAGCCCATCCGCACCAAATCCACAGTCCACACTTTGAATCACGGGAGCAATCTCTTCTGGAAGCCAGCAATGGCCAGACTGATATTCCTCACCCTGCTGATCCAAATCCAAATGAAATTCCACCATTGACGCCCCCCATCGATGGACCGCTCGAAGTACCACGGCTGGATTCACCGTGTGGTCTGACCATCCAACGGCACACCGGCAACTTTCACGGAGTGCTTCAAGACTTGAAAGATTACATTCACTGGGGGCAGCAGGATATCCAGAGACACAGTGTAATACGGTAAAGTCTTCGCATCCGGCCTCCCGCACGACCCTTGTGGCATGGATCACTTCTTCCAATGTCGCCATCCCTGTGGAGAGCACCACAGGCTTTTGAGTTCGTGCGCAAGCGATTAACAAGTCATCCCACAACAATTCGTAGGACGCCACTTTGAAAAAATCAACATAGGGTTCGAGTTCCGTCACGGCCTTCAAATAAAAGGGAGTGCAGGAAAATTGAATGCCCCGTTGGCGGCAACGGTCCGCCAAATGAGGCAAAAAGGACACCGGCAATTCCCATTGCTCACGGCGTAACAGCTCCTCATTCTGCTCTAACGCCGCAGGAGCAAAGAGTTCGCGAATCTTAAACAATTGAAATTTTACAGCCGCACAACCTATAGCGGCAGACTGATCGATAAACGCCAAACACCGATCCAAATCCCGGTGGTGATTACTGGAGACTTCTGCAACAAATCGTACTGACATCGTGCCTCGATTCGGGGGAAGTTGACCGGTGTGCCTCACACAGCCGTCGTAGTCAATCCGTGACTGAATGCAATATTTTTCACTTGATCAATAACGTTCAGAACCTCTTCATTTTTTAATCCAGGATATATGGGCAAGGACAGAATACTTTCATACGCTGCCTCCGCATGAGGACAGAGTCCTGGCTTTGTCCCAAAACGATCACGGTAGAACGGCTGCAGGTGCACAGGAATATAATGCACCTGAACCCCAATCCCATGTTCCCGCAGTAATGAAAACAAGGTGGCGCGGTCAATTTCACACTCTTCTTTCTCAACCTGAATCACATACAAATGGTAGGCATGGGACACACCAAAACGGGTCGAAACTGGATAAATCCCTGAGATGGTGGCTAAGGCATTGTCATACTGAGAAGCAATGGCCTGCCGACGCGTAACCCACCCCTGAAGTTTTCGTAGCTGGCTCAACCCCAACGCACATTGAAAATCTGTCAGCCGGTAATTCATGCCCAAACAGATCATCTGATATTCCCACGTCTGTTTGGCCGAGCGTTCTTGATGATCTGTCGTGATGCCATGATTGCGAAACATTCGTATCCGTTTCGCATACCTGCACCTCTGTGTCACAACCATCCCACCTTCGCCCGTGGTCATGGCCTTCACCGGATGAAAACTAAAGATCGTAATGTCAGCCAACGAACCTACAGGCCGGCCATTCAGCGACGCCCCCAAGGCATGGCAGGCATCCGCCATGAGAACTAACCCGTGCCGTTTCGCAATATCACGAAGCGCTTCGTAGTCACAGGGCTGCCCCGCATAGTCCACTGCAAGGATCGCCTTGGTTTGAGGAGTGATTTTTGCTTCAACCGCTTCAGGATCGAGTAACAGCGTCTCGGGATCAACATCCGCAAACACCGGCACGCCCCCACACATCACAATGGCATTGGCGGTGGCCACGAACGTGAGTGGTGGAAGAATGACTTCATCTCCTGGTTGCAATTCAATGGCATGCATCGCGCAATGAAGGGCAGCCGTTCCATTGGACACAGCAACGGCCTCTCGTGTCTCAACCATGTGGGCGACAGCGTTCTCGAATTCAACCAATGTCGGCCCTGTCGTTAACCAATCCGATTGCAACACATCCACGACTGCAGCAATGTCACGTTCATCGATACTATGTCGTCCGTAAGGAATCATTTGGCCTCAGACCTTTCAATACACCACAAGTCCGCGAGATTTCTTGGTCGCTAAAGTTCCAGCACTAAATCCATTTTGGACCAAAAGGTTTCTCAATTCGGGGACAGACAACCAATGAGTATTATTCTCACTGCTATATCGAAAACCTTCTGGAAGAGAACGACGTTTCCCAGCAGCCCCCTCCCGGGCCCGCCCCTGCCAAGATTGGTATTCAGGAAGCACCGTAAAAAGATCGTCATACTCCATCGCATGCCGACTCTCATCTTCGGTGAGGAGAACTTCGTGAAGTTTTTCTCCAGGACGGAGGCCGATATATTTGATTGCACATTCAGGTGCCATGGCTTTCACCAGATCTAAAACTCCAATGCTGGGAATCTTTGGCACAAAAATTTCTCCTCCTCGAGTCAGCGTAAGACACCGCAACACAAACCAGGCGGCTTGATCCAAGCTGAGCCAAAATCTCGTCATGCGCTTATCCGTCACCGTCACTTCGCCTTGCTGACGTTGAGTCTCAAAGACCGGGACCACACTGCCACGACTCCCCAACACGTTCCCGTAACGCACACAGCTCATTCGTGTAGGCCCCGAGCCCACATAACTATTCCCTTGAACAAAAATACGCTCAGCACAAAGCTTCGTAGCGCCATACAAATTTATGGGATTTACCGCCTTATCCGTACTCAGTGCCATAATTTGCGCAACATGTTGATCAATGGAGGCATCAATGAGATTTTGAGCCCCCATCACGTTAGTCCGGACTGCCTCAAACGGATTATATTCACAGGTTGGTACTTGTTTCATGGCGGCAGCATGGATAATCAGATCGACACCCTGCACGGCCCGCTGCACTCGATTGGCATCTCTCACATCACCAATTAAATATCGAATCCGATCATCGGTGAATTGGCGAGACATATCATGTTGTTTCAACTCATCCCGACTGAATATTCTTAGGGCTTTAAATGAAAAGTGCTCGACTAAGATCTTCGTCAATCGTTGCCCAAAGGACCCCGTACCCCCGGTCAGCAAAATCGTCTTGCCCTGAAGATGCCGCTGGATGAGACTCGATAAATTTTTGGCCATGACAGATAAACTCCTTCCTGAGGCTATAGACCTTCCTAGTCACTCCCTCCAATATTCATGCCATTATTAGATTAGTGGCAGATGGATGATTTTTGTCGATTTTGACTGGGGAAGTGTCAGACTTCCCCACATGCCATTGTCAGACTATCCCACATAAAAACACCGACATTGATAGCCAGATTTTAATAGTTATGTGAAGCGCGAAAGGTCGTTCCTTCCCTACAAGGGTAGGAAAATTCGACCGGCAGGCAGTTTTGATGAGGCAAAATTGGCTAGAGGTCCACCCCTTGCAACTCGATCACAGTACTCGATCGGATGGACGTTAATAGGGGAAAGATCACTGAGGTTTCGCCGTATCAGAAGAAGATTTTGGCAAAATATGTTTGGTCAAACTTGGAACTTTGCCTGGATCAGCAACCATAGCAGCGAGGTTTTCTTGCCGAACGGCTTGATACAACTCTTCCCGTAACACACGCATACTGTTTGGGCATTCGATCCCAAGTCTCACTTGGTTACCTTTCAACTGGACGAGAACAACACGAATGTTTTCTCCGAGACGGATTCCTTCGCCTTCCTTGCGAGTTAGAATAAGCATGCTGCCCTCCTTGGCAGGCTGAGATCATATGTAAATAAAGGTCCTTACAAGTTTCAGCTAATTACGTGTTCACCGCAGTTTGCACTGTTTTTTCTTCCTCATGCTCCACACGAGGTTTCTCAGGAATTAAGGGGTATCGAATAGGATAGGATTCATTGAGAATAATTTGTTTCCCGCGATTCCGCGTGGCATTTATCACTAAAGGTCCTTGTAAATTGGCGGTAGCTTTTTCTGGTTCATCTGGGGGAATCGTCACTATGGATAGCACTACCACATCATCTCCCTCTTGAAACTCAATTTCATGCAGCGCATCGTCTTGAATCTCTACGTGATAGTCAGACTTGACGACCCCAGGCTCCACGACAACAAAGGCAATGTTCCCTTCATCGAGAGACTGTAACCATTGATAGCCAATGCCTCGCGCATCCCCCAACAACGAATACCGTTTATGCTCCGTAAACCCGATGAGCCCTGAATGAAATGTCAAAATGTGTTCATCCGGGATTTCAACAGTGCCAAATCGACTTGTTACCATTTCCATAGGGTTCCTCACCTTTCAAGAAGTTACAGGCCTTCCTTTGTCGCCGATGACACGCCAGATAATACATATCCTTCGTTCTGCAGATCTTCGAAAAAGACGTGCTTAAACACCAGAGACAAATCCTCCACATCAAAAGGCTTCTGCACAAACCCTGCCAAACCTTTTTCAACCTGCTGTTGCACAGAAATCGTACCCTCCATTCCACTAGCAAATATTATCTTCACAGAAGGATTGATCGCTCGGAGCGCCTCAAAACAGGCTTCCCCATCCATTGATGGCATGGAGAGATCCAACACAATCGCACAAATATCACTTGGGTCAATTCGATATTGGGAAATCGCCTCCTCACCGCTATGTGCAATCACAGATTCGCATCCCAAGAGACGCAACATTTCCACGGCGGTTTCTAGGACCAGAGGTTCGTCATCCACTACTAGGACCTTAGGATGGGATATTCCCAGCACGGTCGGAAGATGGATCAGGCTAGACTTACCACTTTGGCTCTGGGCAAAACACAGGTGAAACGCGGTCCCGTGGTTGACCTCACTGACGATAGCAATGTGTCCCCCCTGCGCCTCTACAATTTCTTTCACAATCGCCAGCCCCATTCCCGACCCTTGATTGGCAGGTTTCGTCGAAAAAAATGGTTCAAATACCGTCTTGTGTAGTTCCTCAGGAATACCACATCCCGTATCCGAAATAATGAGTTCAATAAAGGGATCTTGGGAAAATGGGGTCTCTTGGTAACCGATCCAGTCTCCAGCTTGATGAGCTACCGTTGACACCTTAAGATTTCCTCCATTGGGCATGGCATCACAAGCATTGACGATGAGGTTCAGCACCACCTGATGCAATTGCCGAACATTGCCTGTGATCCACGAATCGTGGGCCTGATAATCTCGACTCACCTGAATTCCAACGAGACGATTTTCAGAGAGCAGGGCGAGCACCTCCTCAATGGTACCTTGGAGGTCAATGGACGATCTACGTTCTTTCCCTCGCCTGGCTTTTCCGAGAAGTTGAGCAGTTAACTCCTGGCCCCGATGGGCCGCTTGAAGAATGACTTCCACAGGTCGTTCCGTTGAAATATCCGCAGATGCTTTATAGGTCAGGAGACTCGCATGCCCTTGGATGGCCATAAGGATATTATTCACATCATGAGCAATGCCTCCGGCAAGTCTTTCCACCGCTTTCAGATCTTCAAGTTCATGCACTTGGTCTTGCAACCGACTAATTTCCTTGCGGGCCAACGCAAGCTCGGAGATATTTTTGGCGACAAGAATACGCCGAATGCTTCCAGAGCCGCGCACCGAATAGGCCGAAACCAGGACCTCCAACATTCGACCATCTTGAGTACGAAACGAAGTTTCTTGTGGACCAGAAGCATTCTGATCTGACCAAAAGCTCTCTGCTGTTCCAGTAGGATCAAGAAATGCCAGGCTTTGGCCAAATAGTTCGTGAGCAGTCCATTTCAAGAGCTCTTTGCCCTGCTCATTGATTGTGACAATCCTGCCTTCACCATCGGCTAGGATCACGATCTCATCGAAAGCCAAGAGAAATCTTTCCAAATCACCATCCCGAGGTTTCAGCGCCAAAGCCATGCTCCGTTCTTCCCTCTCCAACAAATATCCCACACGGGCTCGCTCGGATTTGGCAAACAAGAGGTTAAGATAGCCGGAAGCCAAAGGCTCACGTATGAATTCATCGACACCACCCAAAATGGCTTCTATGGCCACTTGGGGGTCATGATCGCCAGTGACGAGAATAGTTCGCGCTAATCGAACTTGGGATTTGAGGGAAGAGAGCCTATCCAAATTCGAGATGCCATCGACAGAATGATACATCACGAGAAGGTCAGGGGGATGCGCGACTACTTGTGCGGTAGCATCATCAACTCCGTGGCAGGCTTCGACGATCCATCCCTGTTGTTGAAAGCTTTGCGCTTGTTCACTCCACCACTCTCCTAGACCTCCGACAAACAACACCCGAGGCGAGGGCACAAGTCGGTTGCTAGCAAGCACATCGAGGAGAATCTGTCGTAACATGATAGGTTCGGCAGGCAATGAAATAAATGCATGTCCTCCTAGATAGGAAGTGACCCGTTCACCCTCTACCTGTGAAACACGCGAGGACAAACAGATAAGGGGGATATTGGAAAACCGATCATCATAGGAATTTCGAAGTAGCCGACAACATTCCCACCCATTGACACCGGGCAAATGCAAATCGATCAACAGCGCATCAAACGCATCTTGTGCCTGAAGCAGGCGACAAGCTTCCTCAGCCTTGGAGCTTTGGATCACATCGAATCCCTCATGCTCCAAAAAGAACGCAAGGAAGTGCCGTTGCACTGGGTCATGATGAACAAGGAGAACTCGTGACATCGTTAGTAATTTTTCATCCAATCTTCAGGAATTTAAGAACTGAGTACTCAGACTCGTTCGATCCACTTCCAAATATTCCACACGATTGCGGCCACTATGCTTCGCCAAATACATTCCTCCGTCCGCCGCTTTCAATAGACTTTCAATCTCGCCCTTTGTCGTATTCATCCAGGTAGTCACACCCTGACTACAGGTCACGGTAAGAGCGAGGTCCCCAATAATATACGGCCCTTCCCCTACAGCAGCCTTGACACGAGAGGCTTCATTCATAGCATTGCTGGCATCACTCCCGGGCAACACAATGAGAAATTCCTCACCACCATATCTCCCCAGTGAATCATAGGGCCGAATGCTCGAGCGCATGCGATGACTGGCTTCTACAAGCACCGCATCACCCACGAGATGGCCATAGGTGTCATTAATGGTTTTAAAGTTATCGAGATCAACAAGGATTACACTAATAGGAGTTTGTTCTCGTTGCGCACGCGCCAATTCACGATCTAAATTCTCCAGGATGGCTCCACGATTCCATATCATCGTCAACGGATCATGTGTCGCCTGAATGCGAAGCGATTCTTGAGCGGCCATCAACTCCGCCTGTAGGTCCAATATTCTTCGACCTGCACGAAGTCGCACTTCAAGTTCTTCAACATTAAAAGGTTTGGTCAGATAGTCATCCGCTCCCGCTTCCATGCCTACCACGAGATCTGCGGTTTCCCCTCGAGAGGTCAATAGTAAAATGTAGATATACGGTGCACTTCGATTGCTTCGAACCTTCTGGCAAATTTCCAACCCATCTAATCCCGGCATCATCCAATCCAGAATTGCCAAACGCGGTGGAGACTCTGACTGTAAAATTTCCCACGCTTCTTGCCCATCCGTGCAAATCGTGACGCGGTATTGCCACTTCTGCAGCTTGGCTTTCAGGAGATGGAGAGATACGGGGTCATCATCCGCAATCAGGACATCCATGGTTGCTTCCTTTTCACTCAGATATTCTAAGAGGAAAATTCCAGGAAAGACGCTGCATACTAGGGTTATGTGATATGACTCCTAGCAAGTCAGCTTGCAGGCGGAAAGCCTTCCTGGCCTCTGACTGTCTCTTCGGTTGAACGACAGGAAAACTGAAGGATGAGCGATATTGTCCAGTAACGGCGAATATCCAACTTACCGAAGGAAATTGAGAAGACTAATTTGAAATTGCTGATTGAGGGTTAACAGTGAGGCTGTCAGGTTGGTTTCTAAAGTCTTCAATTGAGTCGAGGCTTCAGCAAAATCCGTATCTTCAATAGCCGAACGCTCATCCTGAGTCGCAAAAGACAGGAGCTGCAAACTTTCGGTTAAGCGATCAAGTCGATTGACCTTAGACCCAATGTCGGCTCTGGCATCAGTCAATTGGTCTAAGCCATTAGTCAAATTGGTAATAATCGCCCCCAATTGTGATGGGGTATTAGAAAGAAGTGCTTGTTCTAAATCCTGCAAGGTATCGATCAAATCCACAGAAGGCCCTGAAAACACTTGGCTTCCCACCACATTAGTGCCAATCGTTTTGTTGTCTTCATACTCAATTGCAATACTTCCTGTATCGCCTTGATAACTATAATTTGGCCTGACTTGATATTTATCTCCTGCTTGAGGGGCTACTGTTCCATCAGTAATGACCGTGGTCAAACCAGCAAACACAATATTTGCCCCTGAGACATACGCGTTTCCCGAAGATAAGGTTTGCCCATTTGTGAGATTCACCACATCAAAAAGAGAAGTCGTCGTGAAGCGAATTTCATAGATATTGGGTTGCAAGGCCGAGGCCGTACTCACTGATGAGGAAACCGTTGCATCTGAAGGATTATGGGCGGTAATTTGAAATTCATCTCCTCCCAACGGGCCACTCGGATTATCGGTAAGGACAACCCGCAACCCATCGA
This sequence comes from Nitrospirales bacterium, assembly GCA_029261305.1. Next base: position 4,795 of record JAJDBO010000115.1, on the reverse strand, counting down.
AATCAATATTGGCACCCGTCGTGTACGTCTGGCTCGTTAACACCGTAGCACCCGTGGTAAGATTTCTTACATCAAAAGTCGTGGAGTCAGAAAAGGATATTGAATACTCTCCTCCAGTGAGGGAGCTGGCCGTCTGAATCGCCACAGTGGACGAAGTCGTTCCCGTATTGTCTCCATTGGCAGAAATGGCAGGGCTCCGGCCAGAAGCCGAAACCGATGTTGATAACGCATAGGTCGCTGTTTGCGTTTCAAAGCCAGAAAACAAATAACGTTCATTAATTTTTGTATTGGCTGCATCCAAAAAGCTCAACAGCAATTGGTGTACCTCTTGGGCCACAGCTTCGCGTTCACCAGCTGAACTAGTCCCATTGTTTTGCCCGAGAGCAATTTCCTTTGAACGCTGGATAATCTGCTCTGCACCGGCAAGAACACTTTCCGACAGGTTTAAACGCGAAGCTCCCTCATGAACCGACAACAAGCGTTTATCAATATTATTGAGCACATTACGAAATTTCATAATCTGCTCAAAAGCTAAGGGATCATCAGAAGGTCGATGGACCTTTTTTCCCGACGCCAAATTCTCACTCGCGCGGGAAAAATCCACTTGTTGGCCTTGATAGTGCCCTAGCAAGAGATCAATTTGCTGTTGATTCGTGACACGCATGATTTAAGTTCCTATCGAGAAGCGTAAAAACTTCACCACCCATTCTCCAACGTTCTTCCGACTCTCACGCTATCCATCTCCTGCTTCACGGATGGCGCTTAACAAGGGAACTTCACCTTATCGGCCTAATCCGATCACCGTTTGGAATAATTCATCCGCCGTTGAAATCAGGCGTGCTGATGCTTCAAATGCCCGTTGAAATTCCAAAAGCCGAGTTAATTCCTCATCCAAGTTTACCCCAGAGACACTTTCTCTTAATGAGGTCACTTGATCCATTTCAATCTGCTTGGCATTGCGTTGAAGACCTGCCAAGAAGGTATCGCTCCCTACATTACCAACTGTCACCGCATGATAGTCGTCTACATTCACCCCACCCAAAGTACTTTGGCTCGCAGACTGGATCGCGATAAGGGCAAGGGCATTCACATTATTTCCTGGGACCCCTGCCAAGGTCGACGACGCCGCGATTTTATCAATGTCTGTCAAACTCACAGACAGATCAAGCGCCGCACCTTTGTGAGCGCTCACGGTAAAGGCATCTCCAGTTGCAGGCGCACCAGTTCCGTTAGTGATCACCGCATCCAAGCCATCAAACGTTATCGTGGCTCCGGAAGTATAGGCTTGAGCACTCAGTACTGTCGTCCCATCCGTGACATTCACCACGTCAAAGACTGTCGCACTTGTGAATTGAATTTCATACGAATCCATGGTCAGAGATGCCGCAGTCGAGATTGCCGTTGATGTGCCGGCCGCTCCTCCAGAATTTGTATCTTTCGCCAATGGGGCATCCGGAGTGAGGGCAGAAAACAGTATGTTGGTGGTCGTACCATCGAGGCCATATCCTGCTTGGTGTTGTTGATTGATCTCATTCACCAGCACTGCAGAGATTCGATCCAATCGATCTTGGTAGCCTTGAATATCCGCGTCCCGCACCGTCAATCGCCCGGAAATTTCACCATCGTTGATTTTTGAGGTCACAACAAAATTCGTGCCATCACTTCGTTGAACCGCCACATCATTCACACCAGGGTTATCCGCATCCGAAACTTGAACGAGTGTATTGTTTCGATCTCCACTTACCAACAGTTGCCCCCCTACCAACACGGCCAACCCATTGGTCATCTCGACGGTTTCAATGTTCACCAACTCAGCCATATCGTTCACTAATACCGCGCGGCGATCCCGCAAATCATTGGCCGTGTTCCCATTCGCTTCAGCAAAATGAATTTGGTCATTCAATGCCGCTATTTGAGTCGCAACCGTGTTTACCGTTGATAAGTTCTGACCAATCGCATCATCGATATCCTTGCGTATTTGAGACAATGTCGTTGCGGCTAGATTGATCGTATCAGCTAAGGCCTGAGCTTCGTTAATGACCAGCGTCCGCTGGGAACTCTCTTCTGGAAAGGTAGAAAGATCGCGAAACGAATTAAAGAGACGATCAATGGCATTGTTGATCCCGCCAGTATCAGATTCACTAAAGACGGTTTCCACACGTGATAAGAGATCATGGCGAATATTAAACCGACCAAAATCTTGGGTGGTATCCGTCAGCTGGGCTTCGATAAATTGATCGACGAGACGCGTCACATCCGTCACGCGCACACCCGTGGAAATCACTCCTCCCTGAGGACGGCCTGTTTCCAAGATAGCACGTTGACGAGAGAATCCCTCGGTCCCCACATTGGTGATATTGTGGGACGTGGTTGCTAGACCTTGCTGATTAGCCTGAATGCCAGTCCGCCCGATATCGAAGAGGTTGGTGATACCTGCCATAATCTCGCCGTCTTATCCGTGCACGCTTAAGGATGAAGTCACCGAAGGCATCTGCATTTCTCCTGACCCTTGGTATGTGGGCTCATGAATGCCTCCTCCATGAATCAGACGTAACGCCTCACGCACCATGCCTAATCCACGATGCGTTAATTCCGCATTCTGACGGCCCTGACCCGCCACGTTACGCGCCACATTAACCACTTCACGAAATTCCACAGACGCCTGCCCCCCCCAGGGGGCTTGGGCTTTACGTAAAAATGGAATCCAATCTAAAGGAGTATGGACCAGTTGAGGTCCTAACAACGTTTCAAACAACGCCAATCGCCGGGAATCCAGATCACGTAAATCGGACAACACCACTTTTTTCTTTTCAGTTAATTCGAGTAACGAATCTGACGCCATACGACGTAACGCATTATGCTCTTGGGTCAATAGCGTGGAGAGGTGATGGTAGGACGTGCGTTCAGCTCGCAGGGTTCCCAGGAGGTCATCCCATAATCCACTGGAATTCATTGACAAACCTCCTCCGAAGCATAAGACATAGATCGTCGTGTGCATTTCGCATCTCACTCTTTTGCGAGAGGCAAGCGACGAGTGACTTCTTCCTGTTACGCCACGGCGTTGAGCACCGTTTCCCGAATGACGCCAGCCGCGAGACGGTGACCATCGATATGATATTGCCCATCAGCGATGGCCTGGTGAATGGGTGTCAATTGGTCGACCCGAATATCTGGCAACTCGTGGATTTGCTTGATCACCGCATCTCGCTCTTTACTTTCTGGCGAGAAGGCGACGGTATCCAGGCTGTGACCCGTTGATTGAGACGTCGCCTCGCCCACCCGTTTCTCTGTACCCTGGGAGCGACGAACCCCAAACAATGCCTGATTCAGATCATGAACAGGATCTGGTCCTGATATAGCCATGTAAGAATCCTCCTTACTGTTATTATCGGTTTGGCACCGTTATAACTTGAGGAGGGCAGTTTCTGCCTATCACGCGAGATTGTTGTCGCCAAGGAGACCATCCCTTGGCCGGTCTTTCCAAAGAAAACTTTCAATTCTTTGACCTCTATTTAGACACCTTGCCTTCTTGACTCACTATGACTTCTTCTTGCCCCATGCTAGCTTCAATGTACTGAGCCAATCCAAAGGCCCCGACTTTGGCTGATTCCTTACCAATGGCTTCATCATAAAAGGACTGAAAAGTCTCACCCATGCGGTTTTGCGTCAGCGATCCTTTTGGTACCGTCTGCCGCATGACTTTGAGCATGTACGAAACAAAATACGCTTCAAACTCTTCGCTCGCCTTTTTAATTTGGCCCTGCTGGATCGATTTCTTGATGGAATCCACACGGCCATTGTCGAACGCATGGTCCGCTGATTGATCAATCAGCCCTCCGATTTCAGAAATCATTCACAACCTCCTCAAAGAGCACTGTTGCTAGTTGCTTGTCGCTCGTTGTTTAGACCGGCGATTTTGCTGCAATCTTTTTTCCCGGCGACAGCATGTCTAAATCATTTCCAATTCCGCCTGAAGCGCCCCGGCAGCCTTTGCTGCAGTCAATACCGCCACCAAGTCTCGCGGTGTCACCCCTACGGAATTTAACGCTTTCACTAAATCACCGAGGGTAACCGAACCATCGACCTGAATCACTCGTCCATTTTCCTCTTCAATCGTCGTATCGACCTCTGGCGTCACCACTGTTTCTCCCCCAAAACTTGCAGGACTCGGCTGAGACACATTAAAACTCGTTTTGATCTTGATCGTCAGGTTCCCATGGGACACAGCCATGCTCGACAGACGCACATGCTGTCCCATCACGATCGTCCCAGTTCGTTCGTTCACCACGACTTTGGCACGAACATCTACCCTCACATCCAACCCCTCAACTGCGGCAATCATTTGCACCACTTTTCCTTTAAATGCATCTGGCACGGTGACCTTCACCTGACCCGAACTTATAGGAGTCGCGAGGCCTTCACCCAGATGGGTATTGACGACTTCGGCCAATCGAAGCGACGTGGTAAAGTCCGCTTGTTGCAGTGACAAAGAAAAAGAGTCCCATTCCTCGATATTTAAATCGACCGATTTTTCAACAATAGCCCCACTCGGCACAATCCCTCCTGATTGCTGGTTTTTCACTACAGAAGTCCCACCCTCCCCACCTTCAAATCCTGAGGTCGAGATTGGCCCTTGCGCCACAGCAAACACCTCTTGGTTCGGAGCCTTTAACGGGGTCATTAACAACGTCCCGCCCTTAAGACTTTTGGCATTGGCCAGAGACGAAACCTGAACGTCTAGTTTCATGCCTGGTCTGGCGAAAGGTGGCAATTTGGCCGTGACCATCACCGAGGC
>JAJDBO010000114.1 GCA_029261305.1 Nitrospirales bacterium | reverse complement strand
GTCCGTGACGTTCGCCTGCTCACAGGTCATGGTGGTGGTGAGCCTGCCCGTCACACAGTGGCCCAGTTGCCACACGCCCCAAGGCCGCTTTCCGTAAAGACAATACTTGTCCACGTCTGGCTCGGGATTCGCCTCCCACTGGAAGCCGTGGCAATGTGGGGTGAAGATTTCAAGCTCTTGGGCGTGAACAATGCGAGCCATACAAGACCATCCACTCAGGATGTACAGCACCAAGATCGTGGCCATGGCCCAATAAAATATTTTGTCTTCACTGGGCACGTTGACTCTCCAAAATTTTCCTTCCAATCCATTCCACCACTTGCGGGACACAGGCATTCCCTAATCCTCTAAGGCGGTCCACCCCACGTCGAACCCCATAAACTCTTCGGCCCACTCCGGATTCATTGGGCCAGAGCCACCCATTTTCGCAATCTGGCTTTCCAAGTCTTGCCCACCGTTCGACCGCTGGCGGTGGTCCGCCCAGATACCTCTGCGGGAACTCCGGAGAGTTTGCCAAAACTCTGGCGGTCGCAATGATGAACACACGCTTACGAAGGTGTCTGGCACCGAAGGCGCAAGCGGGTAGAGTATCCCATTCCGCATCATACCCGAGGCTGGCAAGGTCATAGAGTATTCGTGCAAGCCCAATTCGTCTGACGTTTTCAACATTTTCAATGAGAGCGAATCTTGGGCGAAGCAAGCAAAGGGTACGGAAGAATTCAGGCCACAACCACCTCGAACCGTTACGGGCTTGCTGTTTTCCAATTTTCGAGATGGGCTGGCAAGGAAAGCCTCCACAGATGAGATCAACCTTGTAGTCTTCCAATGTTTCCTCAATATTTTTCTGCACCATTCATTGCTCTCCACTTGCCATTTGCATTCCATACCTGCGCGTTCAAGCCCTAAATCCATCCCGCCAATTCCTGAAAACAAAGAACCAAAAGTCACTCCACCACCAATTCCAACTCATCAGGATGACAGGTCTCATGATCCGCCCCGGTCACCAGCCAACAGGCTTGGACAAATTTCGTTTGGGGTTGTACTTCACCCGGCGTCGTGATCGTCACCGTGAAGGGCGCAAATATTTTGTCTTGGCTACTCACGCAGAATCTCCATCAAACACGAACATTTTCTTACCCAACCAACCTCGGCAATTGGATGGGCACAAGATCTTTTCTCAACCGTAATGGATGATGAGGCTCACCATTCTTGGTCCACGTTAAGCACTTCATGTTCGGAAACATCTCACGCACAAGCCGCCCACGATTTAAAAACCAACCCATGCTTCCCCATGCCCCGACAATCAGGTCAGCACTTGCCGCCATTTTAAAAAGATGTTCATCGTTATCCGGCCCAATAGCTTTCGTATATTGCTGCTTCATCACCTTGGGATCGGTCGCACGATACGCAAACAGATTTCCCATCATCAGCCCACCCATTCCCCAATCTTTGGCGTAGCCAATGCAGCGGCGAATTGTGTGGTCGTCGTGCATCTCGTCTGCTGTTGAGGGGTTGAGCCCAATAAACAATACCAACGGCCCCTCCGTTTCCCACACACGGGAAAGCTCGTAGCGATACAAACGACAAGGCGATAAGACGGCATCTTTATTCATAATCATTCCACCCCCAACACCATCTCATCATACGGACACGTAACGATTACAAAGGCTTTGTCCTTACTGTTCATGCTACCACCATGGGAAATGCTGAATGCGTTTGACTGTCGAGAAGGCGACCAGCTCTCTTTTTGCCTACGCGATACGACCGAACTCCTTCCTCAAAAATATGGCAACAGGCATTGTTAATCGTGATGGCGTCCATATGGTCTAATGGGTCAAGGTTGGTCTCTGGTGCCCACTCCCCCCACTGCTTAAAGAACAACGGCACATTCGCCGCTTGACATTGCTCGCGAATCGACCGCACCCAATCAGGGTGCATGGGTCGTGCTCCGGGACCTGATTCTCCGCCGACGATGATCCAATCGAGACGTCTTAGGCCGTCTAAATGATCGGTGTGTCCACTGGGGTGTTCGGCGGTATACGGTGCGCTTTCAGGAAATGCGGACAGCCATCGCAAACTGACCGACCCCAACAACGGCTCGACACTCACAAAGCGCACGGCGAATGGGGTTTGAAGCAATAACGGTATCCGCTCATCGGCGGTTGCTTGATCCTCAACGCTCACGCCGAGCCAGACATTGCGAAGATGAAAATCCAAAAGCCCTCGCAACCCCAACCATTTAGGCTTTCGTTTTTCGACCCCTATAAAATAGTCCCGCATACGTTGAGGACGCTTGGTGAGAATTTGAAAGGTATGGCAGTACCTAGACGTCCATCGTTTCACTATCGCGCTACACTGACCCATCGTAAAAAAAACCTGATCGATAAACGCATCTGGCACATCCTCATGAAACAAATCACTCAACGAGTTCACGAAAATCTTTCTGGGTCTTCGCCAATGAAGCGGGATTTCCAATCGGTCCGGGTGTAGCGTGACCTTCCACGGGTCGAGCTTTTGCCGGGGCACCGTTCGGGCCATGTAACAATTCCGGCACCCTTCACTGACTTTGGTGCAACCCGTCACAGGATTCCAGGTCGCATCGGTCCATTCGATGGTGGAGTGTTCGCTCATTCCACCCCCAATACCATCTCGGCATACGGACACGTCCGGTCTTCCTCAGGCGCACCTTTCACCAACCAACACACCTTGACGTAGACGGTTTGCGGGACAGGATCACCGGGCACCGTGATCTGAGTGGATTGATGATTGCCACTAATCACTTGCCCGTCTTGATCGAGATGCACCGTACTGACCACCGCCGTCACGTTCACATCGCCCGTCGTTGTGCGCTCAATATTGATCGATTCCAACGCCGTGTTTTCGGCAACTGGCATCGGTTGAATCGGCCCGTACTCCCCCGGTTCCGTGCCCACTTCAAACTGTAAATTCTCCAGGTCTAAGACATTCGCCGGGGTCAGCTTCAGATTGATCGACGTGTGCGGAATCGGCAGAGGTGGTGGTGTTTGCGCCATCGCTGGCGAACCGCTTAGTAATAAAATCGCAACAACTGATAGTAGTGTGGTCATGGTTTTCATAATGGGACTCCTTTCTGTATTCCCGATTCTTCTTCATTTTCCAGTTCAGGAATGTTGAGTTGTGGATACTCTTTTAGGGTGTAGTCAATTTCTTCGCGGGCCTTCCGAATTGCGGAGGTGAGCTGTCCAACACGATCTTTGGCTTGATCTAATTGATAAAGGCCTTCAATGCTTTTCAGCATGGCTTCCTTGTGTCCCTCCACCAAGGTTTCTGCTTGCTCCTGCAAAGTCTTAATCGCCTGTTCATAATCATCTGACGGGTCCAGCGTCGCGGTCATCGTGACTTCGGGGCGCAGATTTGAATACGCCTCATGGGGATGGTTAAAGGTTCGACCAGCACTGACAGTAATCTGTGTCACGTTCATCACTTTCCTCCTTGGTTAAAGTGCAGAGAGGCCAGATTGAGTACTGGCTTGGGGAGTCGGTCTTGCTTGGTCCGCAACAAAGTGGAGCCACCCACACCCAAGCATTTGCCCACACGTTTTTTTGTACCGCGAGTACCACCCGGCTAAGGCGTATGCCGCAGTATCCCAACTTAGACAAATCGTTCGTGGTTCCCGCCACAAAAAAATGTCTCGTTTAATTTTTTCCCAAACTTCCATAATTCTCCTCGTTTTCCTTCATCCCTCTCCCACCTCCCGCGTTGCATCGGGTAAGGCATGCACATCACGCCAATGCTGATAGGCGGCATCGTGCTGATAGGTCGCGCCACAGAGTTCGCAGCGATAGGCTTTCATGAGGGCATCCCCATCGTGCGGGCCACGTTCTCAACGAGTTGCTGGGCTGGGGCCACGGTGGGGGTTGGCTGGTCGTTCCCCTGGCAGGACACACAGATAAAGCTTTCGTCATCGGCGTCAACAGGCATCTGAGTCCCCGAACGTTTGCATGTCCGACAGAGCACGATTTTGGTTTTGGGTGCAGTGCTCTTTAATGGCTGCTCATTCTTCTTGGTATTGGCGTAATTTCCAGCCAAGATTTTGGAGAAGTTTTTAGGGCCACAGATCCAATCGAGGTTGGCGGCAAAGTCAGTCTTCCGACCACAAAGAAAATCTGAGGGGATGATGAGTTCCTTGATGAATGTGCTCCAAAATTCAAGGGTGGGGTGCTCTTTGATTCGAGCCTTCACCTTCACTAAGCTTGGGCCGGCCAATGTTTTGGTTTGTTGAATACCAGGGATGGCATTCAACATCCCCACAAGTTTTTTTGGATCAAGTGCTACACGGTCTGCCTCTGTCTCTGCCTCTGTCTCTGTCTCTGAGTAGCATGTGCTAGCACGCGCTAGCGGCATGCTAGCGCCAATTAAAAATCCTTTATTTATTAAGAGGTTAATTTCAGCCTCTTTTAACCGTGGGTTTCTGAGTCGAAAACGGAGGTCTTCAAGGTCAAAATCAATCTGCCCCTGGTTTTCACTCGCCAACACCCACAGGAGCACCAGCAAGCCTTTGCTAGCATCTGCTAGCGCCATAAACTTCTTCTTGTTTAAGAGTTCCACATGCAGTTTGATCCAGGGCGGATTCCGATCCTTGTAATGCTGGTGGTCTTCCCAGTCTTTAATTTTTAACCAGTGTGGCATCCTGCCTCTTCCTTGAAAAACCCGTCGCTCGTAAAGAACGGAACACCCATGGGGGATCCAGCCCCATGGGCTCCCTAAGCCGTCATAGGAATCCCACCTGGAATTTGCGGAGACAGCAGGGCGGCCGACGCGGGCCTCAGATGGGGTAGGCCCTTTCTTCTTTCTTTACTCCCCCACCCACCGCCAGACTTTGTTCCGGTGAGCGTGGTTGCTGCGGAGGGTGCTGGGGGCTTCGCCGAGACAGACCCATCCGCGTGGTTTAAACACCGCACCCCACACATATTTGCTGGGGGGCTCCAGGTGATGCAGCCGGGCATAGGTGCGAACATCGTCAATGGTGACTTTCCCATGTCTCAGGGACACCTCTTTGGCATGGCTCCGAAGGCGTGTCAGGAAATCGCTGTGTTGGGTTTCGAGGTCGAGCAGCCCTGCGGCTTTGCGATCGTCGCCATTGAGGAAATTGAGTTGCGTTAAGGGTGTCATACGAGAATCACCGTGCGTGGTCCGTGGCCATCGTCATAGAGTTTTCGACAATCGGTATAGGTATGGATCATCTGATCGTTTTTAAAGATAGCGTCTTCGAGGCCCTTGATAAGATTCGAGAGGTCGGGCTTTTTCTGGTGTGGCTGGCCTTCGACTTGTTCGCGGTGGCGTTGAGGCCAACTCGCGGGAATGGGCAGGTAAAACCACACCGACAATTCGCCCTGACATTCTGGCAGACCCTTGGCTTTCTGGGTCACAGTCGTGGCCCAGTCCCGGTACCGTCGCAAGAGGGCCGCGCGCGTTTTCTCCCGAGGGGTCATGCGATAGGGCGCCTTACCTTCTAACCACTTGTCTTGACGGGTCATGCGTGGCTTCGCCATGGGAATCCCGGCAATCACGATACTCATCGTCCATACCTCACTGGGGGAAAGACGCACCCCGCCCCACCCTTGAGCCGTGTCTTGGCTTTGGCCACCTCGCGCGCCTGGGCCATCTCGTCGTGGTGGGCCTGGATTTCCTCTGGCGTCCAATGTCGGACATGGAGAGTTTCCTGTTCCCCTACCGTGCGAGGCGTGGGGTTGGTTTTCGTGGCGTGGAGGGCTTTGCTCATTTAATAACCGTCATGGATGAAGCGTGATGTGTCTCTCGTGAAAAAAAGATTAGGCAATCACCGGGAATTTCTCTTTGTCGATGCTGGATTCGAGCCAAGTTTTAATCCCCTTGATGGCGTTGAGTTTCCACCGTCCCCCGTCTGCTTCAAAGAGCGCGCACCCTGGTTTACCGGTGGAAGTGTTTTGAAGCCGGAAAAGAAATTCTGATGGGGGTTGGTCAATTTCGAGAAATGTTCGGAACGGGGCGAGCGTCCAGCGTGGCTTAAGTTCCACTGTCCCCCTTGATGCCACACTGGTTTGTATGGTCGCCGTCTGGGAAACCCCGTTATCTTGTGAGGTCGCGACGGCTTCGGCGGCGAGGTTCGAGACAATCTTGAGAAGGTTTTGGGCTTCCTCGCTGGGCACAAAGAGCGATTGGAAATTGATGATAAATTCATCGGGGGCGTGAAACCGACTAAAGGAAAACCCCTCGGTCTGGAGGCACTCGGCGAGGATGACACTTTGACGCTCACACCAATCCGTCACCCCTTGGGCTAAGACCTGCACTTTTTGATGATCCACCACGTGAATCATGTACGAGTACTCATGGTCGAGAAAGTCAGAGGCCTTATCACTCAAGAGAGCGGCAAGGCCAGTCAGGGTGTGGACCTGAACTGGTGAAACGGTCGGTTCTTTTATGGGTATAATTTTTTTGGAGGTGTAATGCCGTTCACCGATCTTGAATGAATCGGACTCGGCAAGTTGAAGAATTTTATCGATGGCATCGGCTTCTAATGACATAGGCGTGGCTCCTTGTTTGCGGTCAGGATTGTTATGATGTTTTGGCTAAGGGGTAGACTTTTAGTTGTGGCTCTTGACCTTCTGGTGCCACATCCTCCCCAAAGAGGCGGGCTTGATTGATGTCATGCGGATAGGCTTGGAGCTTGCCATCTTTCATGGCGAGGAAGAGCCGCCCATCCACAGCTTGCGCCGATGCTAAGGTGGATTTCCCAATAACAGACACTTTCACCCCACTCCGATCTTCATAGGGCGTGAAGGCGATTTCCAGAGTAATCTTTCTCTTTGCCGTGGCCTTGGTGTCTGGGTTGGCAATATTTTTCATAACCTTCGCCAATTCCCGTTCAAACAGTTCGGGGACGACGCCCTTGCCAAGATTGGTGATGGTGACCTTGTCGAATTGTTCCATAGAGTCTCCTTTTTATAATTGCTGAAAGACTTGTTGCGCGTTGTGTGATTCGTGGGGCGCGGATTTGGGTTCTGCCGGTTTATGACCTTGCACATGATATTTTTGGGGCACGAGTTCTTTCATGTACCACCGGAATTCATTTACGGTGGCGACCATGTCATGATATTTGACGGCATAGGCGACCCCCATAAACACACCCGCCACGCAGCCGATCACCAACAAGGAAAACAGGGCCATAAACCAAGTGGGAATGTCGATCATCGTTCCTCCGCCGTGACGGATTGAATACGGTACTTCATTTTGTCCGAAGTCGTGACGCCGGTTGGGTCGCTGGGGACGCGGTACACATGCGTGATGCAGTGCTCTTGTGCGATTAAACTGTTCATCGTGGAGACGAGCTGGTCAGCATCACACACATTGTCATGGTCATAGAGAATCATGCGCTATCCTTCCGGTAACCACCCCAACCAGTGGGCGCGGATGATGTTGTTCAAGTGGATGTGGTCGTTGACTCTTTGGGCTTGGGAATATTCGGGCGCGCCCATCGTCCGCGTGGAAGCCAGCGTTCCCCTGGCATGGCCGAGAGGCCGTAGAGAAAGAGCCCGATCAACAGAAAGAACCAAATCACATCGCCGTGCGTGTTGAGCCATTCCATAGGTCCCCCTTTTACGCTTCCCCAATGAGTGAGGTGGTCATTTCTCGTAGGGCTTGGTCGATGCGGGCGAGGGCGAGTTGAAAGCATCGGTGGCACAGGTCGTGGTCTTTTTTGGTGACCCCCTGAATCCCTTTCAGGACATGCTTACTGTGGGGGTTGCGAGAACTGTTGAAATAGATTTTGACTGGGGCTCCGCAGTCACAGACCGACGCCTTGGTGGGATAGTGCGGGGTTCGGCGGTGGTGCCGGGCACGATGTTTGAGGGGGAATTCTTGAGAGAGTGATGGGGCCTTGTGCATGGGGACCTCCAATATGGTGATTGGGTTATCCGTGACCAAGTAATGGGGGAAGCGGCTTCCCCGATTGGTAACTTATCCGCAGTTGAGGAATGGCGATTTCCCCAAAGGTTTTTCCACCACTCCCCGGCACCACGAAGTGCGGGAGGAATTCTTCTTCAAAACTGGTGATGCCACATTCCACCGCTTCAAGTTTGGCCTTGATGCACAGGTTCATGGCTCGCCAGCGTTGGCGGCAGGCTTGCTCCCATTTTTTTCGGGCTTCGGTCTCTGACCGACACTTTAGGCGGTATCCCTGTTTATAGTGGGTGAATTCCGCAGATTGCGGATCGGGAAGTGGCAGCACAAACCGTATTTGCTTCTCCTGCATTTCAAACCCGATCATGGCTTGCGAGCCAGACCACCCAGAAATGAATTTTGACGCCCCATAGCGAATGAGCGTGGTTTCAATTTCCGCCTTGCTGCGTTCGACGGGGACGGCGGTATCTTTGGCGTAGTGCATCGATTAGGCTTCCCCATCAGTTCGTGGCTTATGATCCATCCACCCGCCATTTCCATAACAGGAGCGGCACTCAGGTTCGTCATCACCCACATCCGCCAGGCCAGACCCAGAACAGTCGGGGCATTCAAACCAAAGAGATTCAGCCTCAGCTTGCCGAATTGATTTAGTCATCTTCATTTTAAAAAGCCTTTGGTAGCCGGGGCCGGATTCGAACCGACGATCTCATTAGCAATATTGGTTGCGGGGGGTGGATTTGAACCACCGATCTTTTGGTTATGAGCCAAACGGGATGACCACTTCCCTACCCCGCAACGCGCCTTTTCAAAAAATCGTGTCAACGGTTGTCAACGCTTCGCCTAAGACCGTTGACAGCTTTTCAGTTCAAAAAAAGGGTTGGCCTGCCGTAAGATTGCATAGCCAAGCATGGTGGCTCTCACCCAATTCACATGGGTTTTGAAGGCCATCCGCATATATTCCGAGCGACTCTTGGAATCGTCGCATGGGGCGGTTTGGCTTCTCAGTATGTCCAAGTCCTCCGCCTCTTCAGTCGTGAGGCGCATGTTCACAACGACGCACAGTTTGGAGTCGGTGTGTTCGTCAATAAAGAAATCAGAGCGGCTGAGGGCTGGTGAAGAGTTGGCCATATCGTGAGACCTTTCCTTGTGGCCCATCGTTGGAGTGATGCGGGTCTCACGCGCACCAGGACCAAACGGGAAACGTGGAAGAACTCGCATCCTGCCAAGGGTTAGTTCGGCGTCATGCCAGAAGGAACCACGCTTTCCGCTGATGGGCTCCCCGTGAGGGGAAATTGATGGAGAACAAAAAACCATGTGAGACCTATTCCTTTCCTGGCTCCGTGGTTAGGCGGCGGTACTGTGCATCATGTTGGCTAGGGGCCATGTCTGCGCCCGCAGGAAAAGCCGCCCACAGGTGACGCACCAATGAAAGGGTCTCGTCAGGTAGGACATGCAGGGATCTTGGCGGAACTGAAGAACAAGGTGGCCATCGCAATGTAAGCAACGCATAGAGAGACTCCTTGGGTTAGGCGGCGACTTCTTCGAGTAAAAATTCGTGAATGTCTAGCCGGTGGGCGTTACAGAAAGCCAATAAGCTTTCTACTCGCGGGCTACTCTTGCCTTGGTTGATGTAATAGACCGTTCGAGGTTTCACGCCCATGGATTGCGCGACCTCTTGGGGAGAGAGGCGCAACATTTTTTGGGCCTTCGTAAAGGCGCCTAAATCAAAAGAATAGGTAAGACGATGCTTCATAGTCATATATTAACTACAGTCTTAAATATATGTCAATAGAAAAATGCACACCATTTGCAAAGAATTGCGCTGCTATGGAAACCGACGATCAAGACACATCAATGGCCGTGCAAAAAAAGGCGGTCACTCATTGGGGGCAAGCACTAAAGCTATTGCTAAAAAAGGCAGGATTTTCAGTGAATCGCCTAGAGACTGATGAAGTAATGCAGAGAAACGACTGGTATCAATTAATAAAAACACCAAGCCCTGGGCTCGAAAAAATTCAAGTGCTCCTCGATGGAATAGGCCTAACCTGGCAGGACTGGGCGCAGGCGTATTCGGTAGTGACTGGGCAAGAGCAGCCCGCAACGGTCACGATTAAAATAGATCGGGATATCCCCCCATTAATCGACTGGTTTGAGCGTGAAGAGATCCCGAAAATGAGTCCGGTGAAAATGAACCATGATCAGGTCTGGAATCGAGCCATGGCGTACTATTTGAAAGACACTCAACGATTGGGATTCGATTATGAGAATTGGATGCCCAGGGCTTCTCATATAGAAGAAGACTATGGGCATTCACACTCGGCTGAGGGGAGAAACCACTACAAAAAGCCAAAAACGGTGAAGAATTTAGGGGGACAAAAAGGAACAAAAGCAAGGTCATGAACAGTGTGCCGACAATAGAGGATGGCTCCACACGATTGGGAACCTCAGCTTGCATCCTTGTTAGAGCAAAGCCGGGAACTGTTAGCCTCGTTCCGGCGGCGATACCCTCGCCTGACTGAAGAGCAGTTAGTGCAGATTGCGGTAGAATGGTATATGCGTGCGGTGCTGAATCATGGGATGGACCCGATGACCTTTGAACCGAACCTAGTGCCGGTGGAGAGTGAAGAGGATGAGGAAGATTGGTGGTAACACCTCTCTTTTTTTACCCATGAAAGACATTTGACTCGGAATAGATTCAGTGGTGTCTCTAATTGCAATGCCTAGATTGAGGGGGCTTTATGAAATTTATCCTAGATATTTTTGGAATAGGAAAAGACGACGAGCCCCCAACACCCCCCGACCGTATTAAGAAGCCTCGACGCGCCGCCCCTGTCGATCGCCACAACCAGCCGGTCATCCGCACCTTGAATGCCGCTCGGCTGAATGAACGGAAGATCGATGAATTGCTAGGCCTCTGTAAGGGTGTGGTTTCTGACGGCGTGGTAACCCAAGGCGAGGCAGAATTTTTGAAGGAATGGATGCTCGCCAATAAGGAGATTGCGGAGCATTGGCCGGCCAACGTGCTCTTTGCCCGCATCATGGCGA
Organism: Nitrospirales bacterium; assembly: GCA_029261305.1. The sequence continues at coordinate 155 of JAJDBO010000114.1, read as the reverse complement.
TGCTCGAAGACCAGGTGTTGGATGACGACGAACAGCTGGAACTTCTAGAGACTCTCCACCAGATCATTGGGAAAGACCCCACCAAACCCGGGCAGACCAACACGCCCACGTCACTCCCGCTGTGCTCACCGGCGCCGGAACTCGTCTTTCAGGGT
>JAJDBO010000113.1 GCA_029261305.1 Nitrospirales bacterium | reverse complement strand
CCAGATAGGGTTTTGGTGGTTTTGTGGAACTTGGCATGCTGGGTAAAGGCTAAGAAAGCTTTCGAGTCACCATTTCAATCACATCTTGAACGGGAATGCCTGTCTTTTTACTAATGAATTGGCAGTCTTGAAATTCTGGTCGATGTTTGAGTGTGTCGCCGATTTGAACGGTTTTTACACGAACTTGGCCTTGTGGCAGGCGAATCGTTTTCATGGACCGCGAGAGTGTCACTCGATCAATAATTTGTCGCCGCACTCCGATAGAGGTCGTTTCCCGAAATATGGTTTGAACGAGAGCCCCAGCTTGTTCTGCTTGGGCCAATACGGTCAGAATAATCCCTGGACGATGACGCTTCATCATCGTCGGCGTAAGACTGACATCAAGTGCACCATCCTCAAATAGTCGTTCCATCACTGATTCGTATATTTGGGGATTCATGTCGTCGATATTGGTTTCCAATTGAATGACTTGGTCGGACTCAAGTGATTCCGTAGCCGGAGTGAGAGCCAGAAAGACTCGCAACACATTGGGCCAATCATGTGGGTCCGCCGTTCCAGCTCCATACCCAATCGCACTCGGAATGACCGGTGGAAGCTCACCAAACGTTTGAGCCAAGGCCGTCACCAACGCCATCCCCGTCGGTGTTGTCATTTCCATGGCCGGGCCTTTGGAATAAATAGGATACCCTTTGGCCAACTCGGCAACTGCTGGTCCGGGAACGGGTAGCGCGCCATGCGTGCAGTCGATGGTTCCAGCTCCTACGTGGACTGGGGTTGCACTGAAAGTCTCGATCCCCAGCTCATGGCATCCCAATAGGGTTCCCACGACATCAATCAGGGAATCAATTACTCCCACTTCATGGAAATGGATAGTGCTTGAATCTTGCCCATGCACAGCTCCCTCGGCTTGAGCCAATTGTTCGAAGACGAAAAGCGCTTGACGCTTTACTGAGGACGGGATTGGACTTTTAGACAAGAGCCGTCGAATCTGTGGCCAAGAAAGAGGTTTATCGTGATCCTTGGCTATAACAACATCAACTTTCGTCGCATGAATCGCCCCACGGTAGACTTTTGAGACTTTGAGTCGGTATCCGGAGATAGGCAGTGCCTTGAGGCCTTTTCGAAGAGTCTGTGGAGAAAGCCCTACATCAATCAAGGCTCCGAGGGTCATGTCTCCGCTTATTCCAGAAAAGCAATCAAAGTGAAGGTGCATGGCTTCCTTTCTTCATCCGATCAACCGGTGCGTGTACCTGAATGAAGCACATACGAAATATTACCCAAAATAACAAGGGTTTTCGGTGTCTGGGTTGATATTAACACTGCAAAAAACTTTTTCAGGATTCCTGCTAGACTCTGGGTGTTTTTTGTGTACAATCTAAAGAAGCATATCAGAAATATTGAAATGTCCAGCGATCAAGGTGTTTACGTTCAGGTCTAGGATGACCTGTTGACCAATTTGTGATTGAACAGAATCGGACTCGTATATTTATTATGAAACGGTTGATTATTTTCATCGTGATGATTGCTCTGGCTTCACCGGTTATGCTGGTGGGCGATGTGGACGCCAAACGCAAAAAAAGACGGTATAGCCCGCCATCGTTAAAAATTCTGGATATCTCCACGTCCCCCATGCCGTTTGCCCCAGGGACTGGGCCTCTTACCATTACGGTGGATGTGGCGTTGCCGAAAAATCTCTCGAATGTTGATTTACTTGAAGTCTCGTCCATGATCAGCTTTCCCACAAAACGTTCCATTCGGTTCTTATACAATCGGCTCCCGATCGAGGAAATCCAGGACTCTGAAAATTCACGGAAGATCAGCACCACATTTTTGTGGGATGGAAAAGATCATACCGATCAACTCGTGAGTGCTGGAACGTATAAATACGAAATCCGAGCCAAGTTGATGTCCAAGAAGGATGGCCCGGCTCGTGTAAAAATCGTATCCCTACGAGCGCGTGGAGATTTGGAAGTTTCCCCGCCAGAGTCTTTGGCAACTAGTAAGGCCCATTTGGAGCACGTGCCATTTCAGTCTGACGACGATCCCTCGGAAAACATCGATGATGGCAGTGAAACCAAAGAAACCTCTGTGGCTGAGGTTCCAGAAAGTGAAGAGGGTTCAGAGGCCCAGGAGTCTGCTGTCATGGAGGATGTTGTTACCGGCGTCGGGGACGTTTCGGCGGGGACAACGCCGGAAGCACGTTAATTCGATGAGCCAGATGTCCTGCCCCAAATCCATTATCGATATTCATGACCCCGATTCCCCCTGAGCAGGCATTCAGCATTGTTAGTAGCGGTGCGACACCGCCAAAGTTGGCCCCATACCCTCGGCTGGTCGGCACGGCAATCAGCGGTGTTTTCACCAGTCCTCCCACAACGCTCGGTAAGACCCCATCCATTCCAGCGATGACAATCAATACGCGGGCACGTTGAAGGCGGTCTAAGTGATCGAGCAAACGATGCATCCCCGCCACGCCAACATCGAAGAGTGTTTCCACGGCACTTCCCATGGTGCTGGCTGTGACTCTTGCTTCCTCCGCCACCGGAATGTCTGAAGTGCCAGCGGTGACAATTACTACATCACCTTGAGGGATTGGGATGGTCGATTGAATGACCACCATGCGAGCCTCTTTCTCATATACCGCGCGGCGACTCACACGTTTTAATGCCCGCGCAATATCGGGAGTGACTCGCGTCGCCAGCACCGGGACCTTGTGTTTGAGGAGCCCCTTGGCAATGGCGAGAATCTGAGCCTCCGTCTTGCCTTCACAGAGGATAGCTTCGGGCACACCTTGGCGAAGCGTTCGATGATGATCGACCTTCGCGAATCCTAGATTTTCATAGGGGAGCGTTCGAAGTTGGTCCAGCGCCTTCGGGACAGATAATGTTCCTTGCTGAACGTGTTGGAGAAGTTGTTTCAGTGCCAAAGGATCCATAGCATTTATTCCTCGAATGCGGACTTTCGTAGAGAATCAGAATTCTTCAAAGAGAGATAGGTTTCTTCTTTAGCTGATCGAGACATCAGCTCCTCAACGGCTTGCTTGGCTGGTTTGTTTTCAAATAAAAGCGCGTAAATTCCTTGAACAATGGGCATCTCCACATTCAATTGAGTGGCCAGGCTCATTGCCGCATGAGTCGTTCGAATGCCTTCGGCGACGGTAATCGTGTCCTTCAATACACGTTCCAAGGATGTGCCTTGTCCAAGCTTAACGCCCACGGAGTAATTTCGGCTGAGTGATCCCGTGCAGGTGAGCACGAGATCGCCAAGGCCAGACAGGCCATAGAAAGTATGCACGTCTGCTCCGAGGGCGACCCCGAGGCGAATGATTTCCGCCAGCCCGCGGGTGATCAACGCAGCTCTGGCATTGCCGCCGAGGTTCAGGCCATCAACAACACCGGCCGCAATCGCCATCACGTTTTTAAGTGCCCCCCCTAATTGAGCGCCAATCACATCACTTCCCGTGTATACTCGAAAGGTCGAGGTCATAAATACCGATTGCAATTGGGTGGTGAGGGCCGAATCCTGGCCGGCCAGTAGAACAGTCGTTGGTTTTGATTGGCATACCTCTGTCGCGAAACTTGGTCCAGTGAGCACAGTGATTCCATGTGCCCAGTTTGGTGGTAGTAATTCCTGAAGCACCTGAGTCATCAGTTTTAAGGTGTTTTCTTCAATCCCTTTGGTTGCCACGATGATGGGTATGGCTTTGGAGAACGCTGGTTCCATTTTGCTGATGACCGAACGCATGGCATGAGAAGGCGCGGCAAGTAGGAGAAGGTCTGGTTCGGAAAGGGCCTCCTCAAATAAGGAGGTCGCAGTCAGCGACGCAGGGAGTGAAACGCCAGGCAAAAATACAGAGTTTTCATGTTTGGTGTTAATGGCCTCTACAACTTCCGTTTCGTAGGCCCAGAGCTTGACGGTCAGATGATTTTCTGCCAAATGTCGCGCAAGTGCAGTTCCCCAGGCTCCAGCTCCAATGACGGTAGCGCGATGAATATTTGATTGAGGTGTGGGCATTGAAAATTTCTAGTAAAGCATGGAGTTGGAGAATGGTGCGGGATTATAGGAACCGATCTCTAAAACTGTCAATTTTATGTGAAATGTTGAAACGCGTGAATCTATGACCGAACTTAAATCTTGTCCTGCCTGTCGACATGCTGTTCCCGTGAATGCACGAGTCTGTACGAATTGCGGAAAACGAATTCCTGGCGCGTCCTTGTATGACGAGCGGGCCAAAGAAACACTCAACCTCCGAATTCTCTACATTATGGTTGGGATGTTGATCTTGGCAGTACTCTTTCCTCCTTGGGAGGCTGCGCCAGGGAAGCCTCTCGCGTATTTGGGTATGCATTTTATCCAATCTCCGCCGGAACCGGGGGCGGTGATTAGTAAGTTGCTGCAATCGATTGAGTTGGT
>JAJDBO010000112.1 GCA_029261305.1 Nitrospirales bacterium | reverse complement strand
CCTAAAATCACCCCACCCACAAACCCTCCCCCAGGGCCATATTGACCAAAGAACAACACGTACAGCCCAAAGATTTGGATCACAGGAATGAGAAAACGTCCCAATGACTGAACAATAATACTGTCATGTGGTTGAATCATGAGGCGTGTCTCCTCAGTAATAATGCGCAAGCTATACCAGCAGTAAAAATGACCACAGTTTCGACCATAGTATCGAGAGAACGATAATCCATGAGCACAGCGGTCACCACATTTGGTGTATGTGTATCCTGATAACTCTGTTCGAGATAGGTCGGCGAAATGTGCACATTCGCCGGAGAATTAGGATCTCCAAATTCAGGAAGATCATTGGCCGCATAGAGCAAGAGAATTCCTAAAAGAGGCAGAGCCACCACTGCTGCTATGGGAGGGGGCGGGCGACGAAGGCGACTGTCTTTGGGTGCTGTCCCAAAGAGGGTCAACAGAAACAGGACCGTGGCTAAACCCGCGCCCACCACGGCTTCCACGAACGCCACATCCACCGCTCCAAACCACGCCCATACCAACGATAAGAAAAAACTATAGGATCCGAGAAGTAAAATGGCACTCATCAGATCCTTGACTAAGATAGCCCCGGCAGCAGTGACCAGAAGAAGAATCAAGAGAAGAACTTCAAATGAAAATGTCATGAGACTTCCCTTTTTGGGCCTGTCAAATATGGTAGGTCAATAGCCAAAAAAACCTCCGATGAGGCAGGCCACCTCAACTGGAGGGAATGTTCAAAAAAGTCCGTCCAGCAAGGCCGCAGCCCTTTTGACGCGCGGAGCGTACTCTCAGTACGTGAGCACGGCAGAAGGGCGAGAACGCCGCTGGCGGCTCTTTTCAACATTCCCTTTTCCATGGTTTCAATCCAACGCGAAGAGCGGCACGCACGGTTGCATGCGCAATAACGGGATTTTGAATATAGAGTAAGGCCAACACCGCAAAAATTTTTAACACGTTTTTGCTCAACCCCTCATGGATCGCAATGCCGAACAACATCAGAAAAGCACCTAACGAGTCCGTCAATGACACTGCATGGGACCGACTAAAGACATCAGGCAGTCGTAGCACGCCAATCGCCGCCACAATCAGAAAAAATAACCCTGCGAGGATAAAAATGATGGACACAATTTCCATGTTATGGAAGTCCTTTTTGTTCTAGATATTTGGCCACGGCAAGTGCGCCAACTAAGTTGAGTAAAGCATATCCGGTGGCGATGTCGACAAACATATCCACTCGGTCAAAGACCAATCCAATCAGCACGAGTAAAATAATCGCCTTGGTCGATATAGCATTGAGCCCCAACACCCGATCAAAAATCGTGGGGCCCTGCAGGACACGATATAAATACGCGCCAATGAGAATGGCCAACACAATTAGGACACCGAGAAAAAAGGTTTTCATTATCGTTACTCTTCGTTTCGAAAGACTTCAGCAATTTTGGATTCAATGCGTCCACTCGTAACATCTTCCCCTGAAATCTCATCCATGGCATGCACTATGAGTGAATGATGGTCAACTTCCGCAGTGATCGTGCCTGGCGTTAATGTGATGGAATTGCCAAGGAGTACGACTGCCGCATCATGGCGTAATTTGGTCTCAACCCGTATCAATCGGGGATCGATGGGAAGATCAGGGTGAAGAATCAGCTTGGTCAAATGGAGGCTACTTTGGAAGATTTTCAAAAAGAGCCACGGAACATACAGAAGAATGTTTCCCCACAAACGGAAGTTAGGCACAAAAGGGGAATGGCCAGAATTTATCCAAGCCACCGTGAAGGAAAGCACCAGCCCCAACCCCAAGTGAATCCATTCAGAGCTGGCAGACAACATAATCCACAATACAAATATTGCCGTGGCTTTCAGGACTAAAAATTCAGAAGATACCGGTCTAGGTGTTGTTGCCATAATTAAAGATACGATTGTAACTTCAGAGGGTCAGAGTTTCTGCCTCGTTCTAAAAAAAAAGCCAACCTGAGCTTTAGAATGAAACATTCGAATAGCTTCTGGTTGGCTTGTACTGTCACCGCCACATTATCGTTAATGAGACAGTCACCCTACCGGCCTTAGGTATGGTCTATCGATTGCCATAGCTTCCAATCAATGAGGAAGATCCATCTGATCTTCGGCTCTTTATACCAATGTTCTCCTCTTGGCACAACTAAATTTGGACACCCGAAGGAACCCCATCAACCCCCTCAATGAAACATTTGAAAAATATAATTTCAGATCCAAAGTGAAATTTTTCAGCGTGAGGGAATAGATGCGGGAGACCTGAATGATGGTCTCCCGCATCATTCCGAGCAGTTTATTGAATAGCAATCCGGCGGGGTTTGGCGACTGCCCTCTTAGGGAAAGCAATGGTCAGTACGCCATCGGCAAACGAAGCTTTGGCTTGATCCCATTCCAGATTAGTTGGAAACCGAAACGATCGGGAAAACGATCCCGTATTCATTTCCTGAACATGGTAGGACTTTTCGTTTGCGTTCTGTTCTGCGGTTTTTTCTTTCCGTTTCCCTTCAACCGTCACAAACCCGTTTTTAGCCTCAATCGTCACTTCATCCGATGACCATCCGGGCAAGGCAAGCTCGACACCAATAATGGTCGACATCTTCCCACACATTGCACGCCGGAGTGTACTCTCTGGCTTGATGGCCAAGGGACCGCACCGCATCACTGAAAAGGCGATCAACTTGTGTCTCAAATGGCGTTAAAATTCTTGTCGTCATCATGTGACCTCCTTCTTTTATTAAAAAAATTAATTTTTATTTTTGAATGAGGATTTCATTTCTGATCTCCTCATCACGTCCTGTCAAAAAAGATAAATTCATGCGTAAAAAAGCCAAGGTCTGGAACATAAAAAAAATTTAGTCTTTGGAATTTTCAACAAAAGTGGAGCCCTGACGACCAAGAAGCTGTGATTAAAAAATATATTTAGACCTATCGGTAGGATGTTAAATGATAGGGGGGCCTAAATTTAGGTGGGTAAGAGGTAAAAGGAAAGGAGGTGAATGACTATGGGAAATCTGATGGAAGCCTTTTTGGCAATTATGGGATTGGTTTCCGGTTTTTATTTTTTAGCTCGTCTGTTCGGCCAACCTGGTCCGATAGCCACGCAGCAGAAAACTGTTTCACCGGAACAATCTCATACCATTCACCCACCCAACGACAGACTGGCAGCTTAGACCACCTTCTCGTAAGAGGGAAACCATAAGGAAGGTTTGAACACAAATTTTCTTCTTGTTTCTAATCATTAAACAGAAAGGAGACTCCAACCATGAAAAAGACACTTTTCTCAATGGCTCTGGCTGTTAGCCTTATTATGGGGTGCACCTTTGCTTTTGCTGATAGTGCTGGGCATGGAGAGGTAAAGAGTCAGGAAAATATGAATGCCCAAACATTAAAGAAGGCTCTTGGTGAAGCCATCATAGTTCAAGATGGGAAAGAATCCTGGATTCTTCATCAACCAAAAGAAAACCGTCGACAATATTTTCCCGGCACGTCACTAAGGAGAAAAGGCGGGAAAATCGCCCAGTGTTTCACACTCACAACAAGGCTAATCATCTTTACTCACGATTACCGATTCAGAAACAGGAAGCAAAAAAGGGAGAAGGTTTTTAGCCTTCTCCCTTTTTACTCTAAGAGTATTATTCTTATTTCTTTCTAAGATATTTAATCGAAATTCGGAAAAGAAATTGGCAAGTACCTTGGTCGGCCATACATCTATATTTTCACACTCCCCCAACTTAGTTAGTATCGATCCCCAATCCGAGGATCGGATTGTACCGTACCTTGTCCAGCAGTGGGGTACTCACACCTTGACTTCCTCTCGATCTTGGACGAATTGACATTCGTTTTCAGTTTGGATTTTGATTCAAGGGAGGGCTGCTACCATGTCTCGGTCAATCTCACGAAGCAGGGTCTCAGCTTGTGGAAGCGCGTCATGACCATCTTCCCCAAAAAAAAGAAAATGTCCCATCTTGCGTCCCAATCGGGCATGGTCTTTGCCGTAAAGGTGGAGTCGGACGCGAGGATGAGTGAGAAGGCGATCCCAAGGAGGAGAGCCATTTCGCCAGAGATCTCCTAAGAGATTCACCATCACGACGGGTTGCAGGAGAGATGAGTCACCCAAAGGCAAGCCGCAAATGGCACGTAGATGTTGCTCGAATTGAGAGGTTGCGCACGCCCCCAATGTGAAATGACCGCTGTTATGAGGCCGCGGCGCGATCTCATTGACTAACAACTTGTCATCTTCGAGGAGAAAAAACTCTACAGCCAAAACCCCACAATAATTGAGGGCTTCTGCTATGGAGCCAGCGAGTTCTTCTGCACGTGCACGAACTGCCTCGTCTACATGAGCAGGGACACGGGTGACATGCAAGATGTTTTTCTGATGTATGTTTTCAGCCAAGGGATAGAATCGGATTTCCCCTTGTAATCCACGGGCCAGCACAACCGACAGTTCGGTTTTAAAAAAGACACGTGCCTCTAAAACCGAGGGAACTTCTCCTAGTTCTTGCCAAGCATCATGAAGGTCAGCCGCCCTATCAACTCGGACTTGCCCTTTGCCATCATAGCCCGAACAACGCTTTTTTAGTATCGCGGGAAATGCTACTTGTTCTCTTATTTGGCTCAGGTTAGATGGATCCGCAACCGCACCAAATGAAGTTTGAGGAAGGCCAAGATCTTTAAGAAACTGACGCTGAGTCAGCCGATCCTGCACAAGAACTAAAACATGATTCGAGGGACGAGTTGCCTGGAAAGACTTCTGGAACAGCTTAATGTCAGCAAGAAATTTGGAGGGTATCAATTCCGTTTCCAAGGTGATGACATCAGCCTGAGACACAAAATCCACCAGGCTTTGATTCCTGATGAATTCCGATTGAACATGAAAATCGGCGACTTGAGTAGCTGGGCCATGTTTCTGGGGATCGAACACCCCAACCCGATATCCCATCCGATGCGCTTCCATGGCTAGCATACGACCAAGTTGGCCACCACCCAAGATGCCTATGGTTGCGCCCGGAAGGATGGCATTCATGCGAGTTCCTCTGATATAGGGCATTGCATTTGTTCTTGATAGGCCTTGAGGCGTTGGCGAATACCCGGATCCGATACCGCAAGAATCGCCGCAGCCTGAAGCGCCGCATTGATCGCGCCATCTTCGCCAATCGCATGCGTGGCCACCGGTATGCCTTTTGGCATCTGTGCAATGGATAAAAGCGAATCAAATCCTTGGAGTGCCCGTGACCGTACCGGAACCCCAAGGACTGGAAGAATCGTGTGTGCCGCCGTCATGCCAGGCAAATGCGCCGCACCACCTGCCCCCGCAATAATGACACGAAGACCTCGCGCTTCGGCCATCGTCGCGTAATCGGACGTCAAATCTGGCGTACGGTGTGCTGAAACAATCCGGCATTCATGGGAAATTTTTAGTTCGTCTAATATTTCACTCGCAGGACGCATGGTCCCCCAATCGCTGCGACTACCCATAATGATCCCCACTTGGGGATCCTGCGATGTAAGCCTATCTGACATACTCAACTCCTCTGTCAATTCCTTGCCGGAAGACTCAAAATATGAGAAACCACAAGCCACCTCTTTTTCATTTTGGTACAGGGTTCCTCACTCAGTATGCCGCGGGTTTGGACATCGTACGATTGGTCACCATTTCAATGACACCAAGCCTGTCAAATTGCGCTACCATATCCCCTTTGGTCACCAGGCCAATTCGTCCTCGTCCCTGAATGGGTTCTGACGCAATCACAAAAACCTCGTGACTATCTACGTAAATCTCCAAGCGTGCGTGATCCACATGAGCGGAATTCACTGTCTCCACACGGAGAACATGCCAGGGTCCCGGTTTCAATTTGGCAGTGCCTTGCCCGAGCAGCGTAAGCTTTCCATTTGTGACGCGGTAGATGCTCAGTTGATTGTTCTGGGGGCGCAAGGTCACCGCATAAAAGTTACGAGGGTCTTGGGCGGCTAAGACAATCCCCGCTTCGCCCTGACCTCCCGATGAAACCTGGCGCAGGTAGACCACAATGTCTGGTAATGCATGGGTGCGCCTGTCACCTAATAACAATTGGAAACAGGCTTCTTTTGCACATGGGGTTGCTTGTGTGATGACATGGGGGAGTGACGGGGCTTTCGAGTCGGCTTCAATCCGCCACCCTCCGATAGATCGTCCATGGGTGCTTTCTGCTGAAAACCCGGGGGGAAGCTCACCAAGGGTATCCTGATCAAAAGTCCAGGTTTTGAAAAAATTGAGATCCTGAATACGCAAGTGAACATCAAGAGGCATCACTTCAGGAGAGCGTACCGGATCAGGAAGCTTCACTTGACGACCTTCCGGGATCAGCGATTTGACGAGTTCATTTCCGACGAGATGGCTCCACATCCCATTGACACCAGAAAGTTGATCATGCCAGGTCCGAACCATTTCAACATGCTTTTCAAGACGTGGTTGATCGCGTTGCTCAGACAAGGCATCCAACACTAACAACGCCTCTCCAACAATGAGTTTGTCAATGGGTGCTGATGCCAGGTTCAGAGCTTTCTCTGCTTCCTCTCGAGCCTGAATCATCCAGGGGTGGTCATATCGTCGATTCCAGGACAACCACTGAACACGATCCCAAACAATTTCTGAGAGGAGTTGAGCCTGACGCGCGTGGTCTGTTGGGGAAACGTTTTGCAGTAGGCCCTCATGTAGAGTCAAGGCGGAAGTAGTATCATTATTCCATCGGTGGAGCGCACCTAATCTGCGGCGCATTTCCGAGTCGCTCTTCCCACCCTTCATGGCGATTTCCAAAGCCGGCATGGCTTTATAGAATGCTTCAGCGGCAAATGAATGTCCCACCGCTACCTCAGTGAATTCCTGACGCCAAGTTTGTGCCTGAATATTCCAATACAGCTCTGCGAGCTTAAGCTTGATGGCTTCATCATTGACGGTAATTTTTCCCTTCGCCAATCCATCCTGGAGAAAAGCAAGGTAAAGATCCGTGCCAAACTCCGCATTGACCCGAGGTTCCTTGGGATCGAGAAGAAAGAGGCGCTGGAACTTCTTGATCCGATCTTGAAATGAAACTACTTGGCGTGCTTCTTGGAAACCGGATTCAAATTGTGATGAGATTTTCTCGCGGTCCCACCAACGAGGGGACTCAGGAAGAATGCCCGGAACTGATGGTCCTGCTACTTGAGGAGCATTGGGAAGAGCTTCATTCACGACGGCCTCGTCCACTGGGAACCCCAAGGCATGAAGGCCGCTCACGATTGTAAAACGGGCAAGAAGATCCTGCACTGGACCATAGCGCCGAATGACTGGGCTGGCCCACCATGGCTCACCTGGGCGCAACGCTAAGGGAGCTGTGAGTGGGTCTGGGTAGGATACGGAAATATCCACTTTGACAGCCTGCACTCCAACAGGGTTCCGTCCCTGGTCAACCACCAGTCCTACCGATTGAGGCTCCAGAATATTTATCACTTTCAAGAGAGGCAGGGGCGCGGCGGGATCTTGTCGAATGACCGTCGGCGACAAGGAAAGGGCTGGTGGGTAATCCTTCCAAAAGTCCGCATGTTGGTGGGTCTTGTGAATCAATCCAAACCCACTGCCACGGCCAAGGGCTCCAAAAATGCCAGGTTCCGTTTCATCAGCGACCAGAGTTCGATGAGCCACCATGGTAGCGTCCCAACAAGCTTTGGCTGCTGTTACTGAGATTGGCTGGCGATCCGCACTCCTTTTTTGCTGTCTCGCCAAACAGCCCAGATCTAGAACGGCCCACTCTTCCGCTCGTCCAGCTGCAAGAGCTTCCGCATACTCTAGAGCCAGGCTGGATATGCTTTCCAGTCCTGCCCCATAGCTTACGTCCACATCGGCTGGTTGATTGGGTGAGTCGGTCGCAGCAAAGACGGGGGTCGTAGGCACTTGGGAGCCTCCCGCCAAAAAGGCCATCAAGGCAGCCGCGTGGCAGAGTTGCTGGAAAATCTTTTTCATGGAACTTCTCTCTATTCGAAGATAATGGCTTCCAAAACGCCAAGGCCTTGTGAAACTGAAATTGTAGGAAAGACCATATCGCTAGTTAATAATCGGGTTGCTGTGGGTACGGTTGTGTATGACTACACACAACGGTTAGCGTTTTTGTCCCTCGACCTTCCACGCATTGGTTCAACGACATGTCAAATTCGAGCAGGCCTAGGCGTGACACCACAAAAGGGAAATTAAAGGTATAGGTACCGAATCGATACTGGCCGGGCTTGAGCCAAAGTTCTTTCCCTGCGATGGTCTTAAACGCGTCAGAACTAATCGGATCCATGGTATAAATCAATGGCGTCACTCCCGGCACTTGCCATGATGTTGGAGGGGTCAGCGCAGTGGGATCCACCGTAATCGGAAAGTCTCGTGCAATCGAGTCAGTTTGAGGGGAGTCAGCAGCAAACAGAACTCCTGGCACAATGACACACAATACAACGAAGGTGGTCAACCAGATTGCCAACACGCTTTGGAATGTGTAACCCAGGCAATCCAAAACGAAACCCTTCTTCTTATGGTTGTATCCTTTGGGCTGATACAATTCGTGGCTGAAAAATTTCATCAATTGCATGGCTATTCCACTCCGTGTGAGTTGTGAGCCCCAAGGCTTGAAGCACTGTGGCGCTCGTGTCTTGAATCAAGATCGGACGTGTGACGACATACCCGGGTTTCACATTGGTCCCCCATGCAATCCAGGGAACCTTCTCCCCTTTTGAACCTTGGGATATTTCTGGGCGACCATGTTGCCCAAGCGAAGACGTACCAGATCCGTTTAATCCTGTAATGATCACCATCGCCTCATTGAGGGCGTCATATTCTCGATAGATGTCCATCACCTCTCCAATGGCAGAATCCACCGTTCGTAACGCATCTTGGTATGCGCGTGATTCCCATCCTGATTTTCGTCCGACTCGCGCGGCCTCTGGTAGATGGACAAGCAGCAGGTCGGGTATAGCGAAGAGGCGAAACCCGTGACCTCCGGAGTTGGTAACTTTTCTAAGATAATCACGAATGTATGCCACAACTCTTGGGGGGTGACAGTCTGATTTGGAATATCCGCATACTTGAGAGTCAATATAAATCTCCGGCCTCACCAGCTGATACAGTCGCTCATCCATTAAAAAAACTGCGGAATCTTTTCCTCCCGCTAAATCAATAAAATCAAATATCGTTGGAGATCGAAGGAACGAACGTGCGAAATCATAGGTCGTCCACGTGGCTCGGTGTTGCTGAACTGAGAGGCCGGTCAAAAGAGTGGCCATCGCAGGGACCGTGTCCGACGGTGCCACCGTCATCGCATGCTTGGCTTGTGTCCCAGTCTCCGCCAGTTTGGTCAACACGGGCATAGAGGCAGGAGTGATGAGGAGGTTCTCCACACCTTCTAGTACGAACAATAGAACACGTCGGGCTGGTGGATCAAAATGGGGTGAAAGGCCTGCCCCCTCCGTAACCGTTTCCTGGGTTTGAGCACGAACCTCATCCCAAGGCGATAGGAACCCACAGGCAAGCACCGAGAGGATCGTGACATTTAATATTCGATTCAACAATTTCTCTGCTCCCTTTTACCGACATTCTTAACTCAACGCGTTTAAGGCCGAGCCCGCTCTAAACCATGTGATTTGCGGCTCCGTCATACTGTGATTTGCTTCAATGGTAATACCTTTCCCATCTTTTTTATGAATCGTGATCAATATGGGCTTTCCAGGAGTCAAGGCGCTCAAACCTGTAACACTGACTCGATCTTCTTGATCAATGAGATCATAGTCTCCCGGATGAGCGAACGTCATAGGTAGGATTCCCTGCTTTTTCAAATTCGTTTCATGAATCCGCGCAAAGCTTTTGGTCAGAACCGCCTGTACCCCCAGGAAGCGTGGACACATGGCCGCATGCTCGCGGCTACTACCTTCACCGTAATTTTCATCCCCGACGACAAATGATCCAACTCCCTTGCCTTTGTAATCCCGGGCGATTTGCGCCAGGGTCAACCCCGACTCCCCGGTCAACACATTGTTTCCTTTGCCTGGTTCCCCGGTGAAGGCGTTATTGGCCCCCAGAAACATGTTGTCGCTGATCTTGTCTAAGTGGCCTCGGAACTTCAGCCACGGACCGGCAGGCGAAATATGATCCGTCGTGGTTTTACCTTTGGTCTTGATTAGTAGGGGTAACTTCTCGAAATCGTGGCCATCCCATTTGGGGAAGGGCTGCAACAATTGGAGTCGTTCACTGGTTGGTGGGAGATCGACTTCCAAGCTCTCTCCATTTTCCGCCGGAGCCACAAACCCTTTTTCGCCTTTCGCAAAACCTTTGGCTGGCAATTCCTTGCCTTGAGGTGGATCCAGTTTGATGTCTTTGCCATCGGCTGTTTGGATCGTATCGTTGACCGGATCAAATCCTAAATTCCCCGTCAGCGCATAGGCTGCCACCAATTCCGGACTCGCCAGGAAAGAGAGGGTCTCGGCCACGCCGTCATTGCGACCAGGGAAATTGCGATTGAACGTACTCACAATTGAATCGGCCTTTCCTTTGACAGCATCAGCTCGTTTCCATTGCCCGATACACGGGCCACAGGCATTGGCCAACACCGTTGCCCCCAAGTCTTCAAAAGTCTTCATGAACCCATCGCGCTTCATGGTATGAAAGATTCTCTCAGATCCTGGTGAAATCAAAAACGCGGTCTTGGCTTTTAAGCCGGCGTTCAAGCCTTGTTGGGCAATATGCGCGGCGCGGCCAATATCTTCATACGAAGAATTCGTACAGCTTCCTAAAAGCGTAGCCTTCAACTCGACGGGATAACCTTTTTCCTTGGCTTCAGCCGCCAATTTGGAGATGGGTCTTGCTAAATCTGGGGAATGCGGACCCACTACGTGCGGCTCCAAGGTAGACAAATCAATTTCCACGATCTCGTCAAAATACTTTTCCGGAGACTCGTACACTTCTGGATCAGCGACCAACAGCTCTTTATCGGCTTCAGCCAACTTGGCGATGTCTTCGCGCTCCGTAATTCTAAGGTAGTCGACCATCTTTTGATCAAAGGGAAACACCGATGTGGTCGCACCAAGTTCCGCACCCATATTCGTAATCGTGCCCTTCCCCGTCGCACTAATTGTCTCCGCGCCTGGGCCAAAGTATTCGACGATCTTGTTGGTTCCACCTTTGACGGTCAGTTTGCCACAAATATGCAGAATCACATCTTTGGGTGACGCCCAGCCACTCAACTTACCGGTGAGCTTCACACCAATAAGTTTGGGGTGCAGCACTTCCCAAGGCAACCCGGCCATGACTTCACCGGCATCGGCACCACCAACGCCAATAGCCAGCATGCCCAGGCCACCCCCATTTGGCGTATGAGAGTCGGTTCCAATAATCAAGCCACCCGGGAAGGCATAATTTTCAAGGACCACTTGATGAATAATCCCCGCACCAGGCTTCCAAAATCCAATCCCATATTTTTTCGCGGCCGAAGCCAGAAAGTTATAGACTTCTCGATTTTCATCACAGGCGATCATGAGGTCTTTTTCCGAGCCCATTTCCGCGCGAATGAGATGGTCGCAATGAATCGTGCTTGGCACCGCCGCTTGTTTTTTGCCAGCTTGAATAAATTGCAACATGGCCATCTGTGCCGTCGCATCTTGCATGGCCACACGATCCGGACGAAGGGCCAACATGGCTTTGCCCCGTTCCCATATTTGGGTGTCCAGATTATCGGCATGGGACACCAGAATTTTTTCCGCCAGCGTTAATCCCCGGCCAAACTTCTTTCGGGTCGTTTCTATAGCGGTTGGCATTTTGGCGTATAAGTTTCTGACAAGATCCATTGACATAAAAATTTCTCCGGCTATTGGCTTGGGCCCTTTGATTAAATTCATCACCCGAACGGACAACAATATAGTTCGGGATCTTTACATCTCATTTTTTGCACACCCATTCCTGGGTCTTTGAATATTTTTATCTTGACGGAACTTTCCCTATCATGAGTGATAGGCGCCGATTAAGTGTATCAACCCAAGGTCCCCAAGATTTTATTCAGCGTCGCACTGGGCCGCATGCCTTCTTTGACCTTGTCGGGGCATGGGTGGTAGTAGCCACCGATGTCGACCGGCCTACCTTTAATCGTTTTGGATTCCTCCAAAATTTTATCCAAGTTGCCCTCAAGCTCTTTGGCCACGGGGCCGAACTTGACTTTCAACTCTGCATCATCATCTTGGGCGGCCAGTTCTTGTGCCCAGTACAGCGCTTCATACACATGGCTGCCGGCGTTATCTAACTCGCCAAGCACGCGACCGGGGGACTTGCGATTTTCCATGAGCTTGCCGGTGGCTTTATCCAGTGTCGTCGCCAGCACTTGGGCTTTTTTGTTCTTTTTAAAATTCCCGAGATGTGCGAAGGATTCGGAAAGGGCTAAAAATTCTCCCAACGAGTCCCAACGTAAATGGCCTTCTTTCACAAACTGCTGTACATGTTTTGGAGCTGACCCACCGGCACCGGTTTCAAACAATCCACCGCCATTAATCAATGGAACGATGGACAGCATTTTTGCACTGGTGCCCAATTCCAAAATCGGGAAGAGGTCGGTGAGGTAATCCCGAAGCACATTGCCGGTGGCCGAAATGGTATCCTTGCCATCTTTGGCCCGTTGAAGTGAAAGCTTCATCGCATCAACTGGTGGAAGAATTTGGATATCGAGACCATTCGTATCGTGATCTTTTAAATAGCGATTCACCTTTTCAATCAACTGCGCATCATGTCCTCTGTTCTTGTTCAACCAAAACACCACAGGGGTGGAGGATGCTCTGGCGCGAGTCACGGCCAACTTCACCCAATCTTGAATGGGAATATCCTTGACGGTACACGCACGGAAGATATCGCCGGTTTCGACTTGCTGCTCCAACAACGCCTTCCCTGCACCGTCAATCACTTTGATGGTCCCATTACCAGGTGCTTCAAACGTCTTATCATGTGATCCGTACTCTTCAGCCTTTTGGGCCATCAACCCAACGTTCGGCACACTGCCCATCGTGGCTGGATTAAATTCCCCATTCTCTCGACAAAAATCGATAACCGCCTGATAAATCCCCGCGTAACAACGGTCGGGAATTATGGCCTTCATGTCATGTTCTTTCCCATCAGGGCCCCACATTTTTCCGGAAGTGCGAAGAGCGGCGGCCATGGACGCATCGATGATGATGTCACTCGGCACATGGAGGTTCGTGATACCTTTGTCTGAATCCACCATCGCCATGGTCGGGCCGTTCTTCAGCGCGGCATCAATGTCGGCTTTAATTTCAATTTGTTGGGCTTCGGGCATTTTCCCAATTTTTGCGAACACATCACCGATCCCGTTATTGGCATTGATGCCCAACTCGGCGAACACTTTCCCATGTTTCTTAAAGACGTCTTCAAAATAGACTTCGACACAATGCCCGAAAATGATGGGATCGGACACTTTCATCATGGTCGCTTTCATGTGTAAGGAAAACAACACCTCAGGATCTTTCTTCGCCTCTACCATTTGATCCTTGAAGAATTGGCGTAAGGCACTCGCACTCATCTTTGTGGCATCGACCACATCGCCTTGGTCGAATTTCACCTTATCCTTCAACACCTTCGTGGAGCCATCCGTCCCCACAAATTCAATTCTCCCGGTTCCCGCATTTTCCGCAGTAATGGTCGCCGATTTTTCGTTGGCGAAGAAGTCTCCCCCGGACATATGCGCGACATGGGCTTTAGAATCTTTGGTCCACTTGCCCATGCGGTGCGGATTATTTTTTGCATATAGTTTCACGGATACGGCTGCCCGACGATCAGAATTCCCTTGTCGTAAGACCGGGTTCACGGCGCTTCCCTTCACGGTGTCAAGCTTGGTTTTGATCTCTTTTTCTTCATCCGTCTTCGGATCTTCCGGATAGTCAGGAATGTTATAGCCCTGAAATTGCAACTCTGCCACGGCCCCTTTGATTTGCGGAATTGACGCACTGATATTGGGAAGCTTGATGACATTAGATTCCGGCGTCATGACAATTTCACCCAACAAGGCCAGATCATCGGGTTGCCGTTGTTCGGGCTTCAGCCTCTCAGGGAATTGCGCAATGATTCGTCCGGCCAAGGAAATATCCTTGGTCCCAACGTTCACCCCGACCGTGCTCGCAAAGGCTTGGATAATGGGTAAAAACGATCCACTCGCCAATTCAGGCGCTTCATCCACTTTGGTGTAAATGATATCCGGTTCTGCAGACATAAAATCCCCCCCCTTCAAATAAATTTAAATTGAAATAAGTAAATTCGTTCTTAACTTAGAGATTCTCGATCACAAGAGATACCGAAACAGCGTCACCGCCAGCTGGTCGCGTCGCACGGGTTTCCCCAAAAAACTTTGCACTCCACGATCACACATACGCCGTGCCAAAACGGGAGTGGTCAAGAGACTCATAATAACAACCGGCAGCTGGGGAGCGAGTTGTTTAATGACCTCCAACGCATCGAGTTCCTGTGACAAGAGGAGACCCAGGTCCAACAGAACTAAATCCACCCGACGGCTCCTCATCACCTCCAAAACTTCCGAAACAGAAGATACAGGGACCGCCACACAATTCAATTGGTCCACGTGGCTGCATACCCCAGCACGGCTCTTAACATTTTTCTCTGCAACCACTACGATACGAGATTTTGGTTTTCGCACTTGAGTTTCCATGACTCAACATTGCAATAGCAGAAAAACCAAAGTGGACCTTTCTTCTCAAAAGACTCGGTGGGCGTATCCGAAAGAAACTTCAAAGCCCTGCTGTCAGTCAGGACCAACACCTCGAAGACTCCTTTAATGCACACCTTGAAGCGTTGCCCAAACCCCCTGGCCAAGGTTCGTGGCAGCTGAGTAACTCTGTCGAGCCATTCGCGAAGCCAGCCCCCACGTCGAAGGAGAGAACAGCACATGTTTAGCAATTTTGGGGATATGGACGATCTCAAATCCGCCAAGGATCGGAGAAAGGTCATCCTCGACACCATCGGATACGCCTTTGATTGCCATGCAGCGAATCCCGCGCTCCCGGCAGAGCGCTGCGATGGTTTGGCTTTCCATATCAACTCCAATGGCCTGACTGGTGGCTGAGACCTCACGTCGAGCTTCTGGGGTCAACACCGGTTTGGAGACCGTGACTAAGGGGCCAATGTGGAAGGAAATTCCCTGTTTATTCAAGGCTTCTTCCGCATGCGTGGATAATGTGGGATCCAGGGACTGAACGATGAGGTCGCCAACTAACACCTTGGAGTTGAGGGCACCTGCTAACCCACATGAGATCATGAGTTCGGGAGTATGGGTATCAAGAAATCGTGTAACACGTTCTTTGGCAATCGATGGGATCATTCCTGACAAGCATAGCCGAACGTCATGTCCGTTAAGTGTGGCTCCCCATATTTGATCATCTGAGTCGACTAACGTCATATTGAGCTGACGACAGACTTCACGCACTTCCCATTTGACTTCAGCGACTAGTCCAATTTTCATGCCTGGCTTCCTTTCGTGGAATAGCCACCGTTCCTCACCCATGCCACGGACTCAGTGGCAACCAGAGGCAATGGCGTTCATGTCCGGATTTAAATGATATTCATGATTCAGTTTGTGATTTGTAACATAGGTTTTTATACAATAAAAAATAGATAAATTAACCGTGACACATCGTTTATTTCGATGTATGATACTGTGCATGGAATGGCTCAACTATCATCACCTCTATTATTTTTGGGTAGTGGCAAGGGAAGGAAGCATTACCAAAGCTTGCGAGGAACTTAGTTTGGCTCAGCCAACTATTAGCGGTCAGCTACGCATGTTGGAGGAGGATCTTGGGGAGAAGTTGTTCAAACGAGCAGGGCGAGGCCTTGTTCTGACTGAAGCAGGCCATATGGTCAATCGCTACGCGGAGGAAATCTTTTCACTGGGAAAAGAAATAAAGGAAGTAGTCAGGGGAGAAAAACTTGAACGCACTCCCAAGTTAGTAGTGGGCGTGACAGAAGTGCTCCCCAAGCTCGTGGCCTATCGGCTCCTTGAACCATCACTCAAGGCAGATTCCATTCAACTCATCTGTTGGGAAGGGAAGCTAGAAAGTATGTTAGCGGAGCTGGCTCTCCATAGGCTTGATATCGTCTTGTCAGATGCCCCATTACCTCCAATGCTAGGAATTCGTGCCTATAGCCACCAGCTCATTGAGTGCGGAATTTCGTTAATGGCTCTTCCTCAAATGGCCAAAAAATATCGCCACCGTTTTCCTCAATCAATTAATGGCGCACCATTCCTACTTCCAACTGACAATACGGTTCTGCGTCGGTCCTTGGAAAATTGGTTTGCAACTCACGACATTTACCCCAAGATTGCGGGAGAATTTGAAGACAGTGCGTTACTCAAAGCTTTCGGCCAAGCGGGGTGTGGGATCTTTGCAATTCCCACACTTATTGAAGCAGAAGTACAACGCCAATACCGGGTTCACCTTATTGGCCAAGTACCGACTATTCGTGAACGGTTTTATGCCATCTCCATGGAGCGAAAACTCAAACATCCTGCCGTGAAACTGATCTCAGAAGCGGCGCACCAGACCTGGCCCTAAATACCACTCGTTCAATACAATTTGAGGCCTCTGCCTTTTAACATTTTATAGCCAAGACAAACCCACTTCTCACTCATAGCCCAAAGACACTAAAGGTCATGAGCCAGAAGCCCTATAAACGGTTGCCCCATTCCATGCCAATTACGACACATCGAAAAAAACTATAGGTCGCGACTGATTTATCTATTATTCAAAATTTGATTTTTGGTGATAAGTAATAGAGACAACAATAACGTGGAAGTGTTATTTCCCTGAAACACGTCGAACCATTACCATTGCTACTAAAGAGGTTGTAGCCCTGGGATTGATTATGTCACGCCACTAAGGGTGTCGATATTCAGATCCCAGCTTCGATTCAGACAATTTCCATCATGACCTTTGCGATTTTCATTCCTCTTCTTCCACTTGCTGCGGCCCTGCTCATTGGAGTATTTGGCAAGCGTCTCGCATCATCTGTGTCCACCATTGGCATCATGGCAACTGGCATAGCATGTCTCCTCTCCCTTATCGCCTTGTATTCTGTAAGCACTGGAGACCCCATTCATCTCACCTTTCTATCTGATGCTGAAAACAGTACAAGATTATTTCACATTGGCATGCTTGTCGACCGACTCACCGCAGTCATGATGGTACTGATCACGAGTGTCAGCACGGTCATTCATGTGTTTTCCGTTCGCTACCTTCAAGGAGATCCTGGCTATGCTCGGTTTTATGCATTACTTGGCTTGATGACCTTTGTCATTCTCTCCCTTGTTTCTAGCCCAAATCTCCTCATGTTGTTTGTGTTTTGGCAGCTCTTGAGTTGGACCCTGTACCTAATTCTTGCATTTAATTATTCACATGTCCCCGCCTACCAGAATGCGTTTAAAACATTCATGGTACATCGCATCGGGGACGTTGGGTTTCTTTGTGGGATCTTTCTGACGTACAAATATTTCGGCACGCTGGAGTTTGGCGAACTTTTTGAGCGAGCGTCAGCACAATCTCACGTCATGTCTCTCTTGCCAGGAAATCTCCTCGACGTCAATGCGGTTTCCGTTATTACGCTCCTTATCTTTATTGGAGCCGTAGCCAAATCTGCCCAATTTCCTCTTCATGTTTGGTTGCCAGATACCATGGACTCTCCGACTCCGGTCTCTGCACTCATGCATGCAGGGATCATTAACGCAGGAGGATTCCTCCTCAATCGGCTGGCCCCATTCTATGCTCTATCACCCAACACCCTTCACATCGTGTTCGTGGTTGGTGCCATGACTGTGCTGCTGGGAGCCTCCATGATGCTCGTACAGAATGACATTAAGAAAACTCTGGGATACTCCACTATGGGTCAAATGGGCTATATGATCATGGAATGTGGGCTTGGTGCTTTTGCACTTGCCATCTTCCACCTCATTGCTCATGGGCTCTTTAAAGCCTCCCTCTTCCTGAGCGCGGGCAATGTCATCCATAGCGCTCGCCACGATCCCAAGTTTCCGACTTCCTCTAGCCATGAACCGACTCGATTGCCCGCCAAAGCAACATGGGTGACTGGCTTAATTGTGACGTTAATCATGCCACTTATTATATTGATGGTCGCGCATGATCTCCTAGAAGTGCCCCTTGAGGATGCACATGGGGCTGTCATCTTTCTATTTTTTAGTTGGGTCACCGCATCCCAAGCTATTTTCAGCTTGTATCGATTACATGCCGTGGCATCCTGGAAAGTCGCGAGTGCAATGATTGCGGCGTTATTTCTTATTGGATTTACATATTTGTGGGCTGGCGAAGCCTTTACCCATTTTCTTTACCCGGAGCCAGGAGTTGCGGATGCCTTCTTTGTCGCAGCTGCGCTGAATCCTACGGTGTTTGATGTGTTGATTTTGGTGTCCACGGTCTTGATTCTTTTGGGGTGGATTTATGGGTATACCAATGCCAAAGGACAAAAGATCCTGAAAAAAGAATGGAGTCAAGCCATTCAACAAAAAATGTATATGTTGCTGATCAACCGGCTTTACGTGGACCTCATTTACATACGGTGGGGCAACGCACTCTTTCAATGGGCGCAAAAATTCGGCAACCGGCATTAATAGTAGAATCGGAGTAGATTCGAGACTGTCATGACCATCGAAGCAACAGCCACTCTTGCCTTTGCGATTATTCTCTCTGCCGTGTGTACAATCCTTGTGCAACTCCACTCCAATCGCTCGTCAACGGCACTTGTGGAAATTCTTGTTGTGACTGGGGTTGGCCTTGGAACGTTGCTCACCCCCCACCCTCTCAATAGATATTTCCTGATTGGGGTTCTTGGGTATGGGGCCTATTCCCTCTTTAAGTCTCATTGTCCTTCCACGATAAAAACAATAAGTCTCGCGCAAATAGCCCTCGCCATTGTTTTAACGCTCGTATCTTCCTTGACGGGAGATTCATTCGCCATGGTTTCGGGGCTTGTTCTAGGAGTGACACTCGTGCCACTCTTTCCCTTCCACTTACCTTTTGCCTCCCTTGTGGGGTCTGCGCAGGGAACACTCTCTGGACTATGGACGACGGTGTTCCTCTCTCTCGGATTGGCTGAACTCATGGAGTCTCTCCCTTCACTTTCTGGGGGAATGCCTTTCGCCGTTTCTGTGTTGGCCTTTGGTAGTGCGCTGTATTCTTCTTTCAAGTGCTTGGGGCAAAGCCAGGTTCGGCAATTACTCGCCTATGGCACCATCGCGCAAGTATCCATGTTGTGGGGGCTGACCACGGTGTTCTCTACCTTTTCCGAATGGGTCATACCATTTGGGTTAACCATTGCCTTGGTCATGACCGGACTGCTTATCACGTACCACTGTATCCAGCAGCGGTTTGGATCTCACACAATAGGAACACTCCCAGGCTTGGCCTCTGTCATGCCTCGATTCGGAACGATGTTAATTATTCTGATCAGCATCGCCGTGGCACTTCCTATCATCCCGATATTTTCCGGCTTAGCCACGATGCCAACAACGGGCAATCAGGATGTCTCCCTTGTTATCATTTCCTTAATCATTCTCAGCGTGTGGATGTTGGGAAGTTGGTATTTTTCACATTTGCTTCATCAAACCGCCTTTGGAAAGGCCAGATCCGATATTCCTTACATGGATTTGGGTGCAGGGGAAATTTGCGCTCTTGCTTTACTCATTGCTGCTGCAAGTTATAGCGGACTTTTTTACTAGAGAGTACTGATCGTGGCTGAGGTCAAAGAAATGATTGTGTCAAAAGATGCCCAGCGAATGGAAGTTCGGTCGCTCGTCAAACTGGCGAGTGAACCCATTTCTCACTTTTGGCCTATGCAAACCTTTATTCACCATAATCCCCTGCACGGATTAGAGCATCTGCCCTTTGAGGACGCCATCAAACAAGGCAAGAAGGTTCTTGGTGGCAAGGGGTATTTATCCAATAACGAATACCGCAATTACTACCAGCAAGGCCGTATTTCTCTAGAAACCATTCATGAAGCGTTGAAGGATCAGACGCAAAACCAACTCGTGACCATTGGCAATCGAAAGATTTCCCATCTCGAAGCCTTACGCACGATTCTCATTCATGGAACCGGCTCCACCGCACCTGATGTGGCTTCAGCTATTTTACGAGAATCACAGAATGACAACGATGTGAAAGGGCTTATTGACAAACTCCACATGCTGTCCAAATTGAAAGCCTATCCATGTTCTTTGAAGGATCATGCTGATATCGAGCTTAAAAAACTTTCTTCTGAGTCCACACTGGCCAATTGGTGCGACCAAGCTCTTGGCACCACCATTCAAAACCATATCAACCACGAGCTCATTAAATGGTGTGGCGGCTTTCTCGATGAAGGGCATGCTCCATGGCCCATGCCACTTCGAGACCTCACATTCTATGGTGGCTGGAAAGTTTTGGCCCAAGATGATCGGTCTGGTCCAATGCTAGGCATTCCACAATGGCGATCGAAAATTCAAAATCTTCCGAACCGTCCAGAAGATGCCATTGTCGAAAGCCTCGAGGCCATGGCCATTCCTCATGATCTGTGGATTGACTACTTCACGATGCATTCGGCCCAGCTATCAGGATGGGCCGGGTTCATCAAATGGAGATCGGAACAACCGGATTATGAATGGCAGAATGCCTTTCGCATCGACCTGGTCAAATACCTTGCTGTCCGGTTGTTTTATGAAAAAGAACTGGTCGTCTTAGCATGTCAAGACAAACTAGGCATCGAAGGCACGTATACTTCGGTAATATCTTACTTGAACGATCATCCCAACGGGTACGGTCTTTTTAGGGAATGGAAATCGACAGGATTACCCGAAGAAATAGTAGAGAATCTTGATCTTTCATTATTTGTCCAACACCCCCTTCACATTGATGCACTGGATGAATGCGCGGCCAATATTACCAACGCATGGCAATCCCTTCGCCGAGAACAAGATATCCACCAAAAGACCTTAATTCTTTTGCACCTCGCCCAAAGCCTTGACATCTCTGTTAACGAGTTGGTGTCTAGTCCTCCCGAAACTTTGGACAAATTGCTCGAATGGGTGTCACATTTTCCAGAGTCCCACCATGGCCCGATTTGGCTTAAAGCATTTGAATTCAGCTATATCAAGGGTTTCCTCAAACATTTTCCTCCGAATCTTCAAAAACTTGCGAAGAGCGATGAATCTGCGGAAGAGCCAGCTGAATCACGTCCATTGAATCAAGGTATTTTCTGTATTGATGTCCGTTCAGAAGGTTTTCGAAGACATTTCGAAGAAGTGGGCGGAAATGAGACATTTGGCTTCGCCGGATTTTTTGGAGTTCCTCTCTGCTACCAAGGGTTTGGAAGTGAGCAAGAAACAGACCAATGCCCGGTACTGCTTAAACCGAAACATGTGGTCAAAGAAATTCCACGCGCCTACCAAGGCAAGGCTGCGGAAAAATTTTTAGAACGACAGCAATTGGCCAAAACTGGGCACACCCTGCTTCATGATTTAAAAGAAAACGTGATCACACCTTATGTCATGGTTGAAGCTATTGGATGGTTTTTTGGATTCAGGCTATTCGGACAGACATTGATCCCTCTAGGGTATAAACGACTTACTTCCTGGTTTAAAGAACGTTTTGTCATTCCTATTGGAACAACCCTGACCGTTGAAAAGCTCATGCCCGAGGAAGCAAAGGAAATGGTCGCGTCTGAGCACCGGTCGACCATCTATCGCCTGTTAATCGAACGATTTGGTCGCCAAGGAAACGCGGTCACGCATGACCAGGTCGAACATCTTCGCAAAGAAGCACTGAATCAAACGCTATTAGGCAGTACTGAAGATACGGATTTGCATCGACTGCTTCACTGGACTGAAACAGACCATGAAAAGTTTATTCGCGAGTTGAGACAGGAAAAAGATGTCCATGAACGGGCCGTCGCTAATCGAATGGACCGAATTACCCAAACCGGATTTACGACAACGGAACAAACCCATTTTGTAGAAACGGCACTTCGGGTTTTAGGATTCACAAAAACATTTTCGAGGCTTATATTCATTTGTGCACATGGCAGTGTTTCGGACAACAATCCCTACGAATCGGCGTTGGACTGCGGAGCATGCGGAGGCAACCATGGCGTGTCCAATGCTCGTGCCTTTGCCGCGATGGCCAATAAGGGACAGGTTCGACAATTATTGGCCCAAAAAGGAATTGTTATACCACCCGACACACACTTTCTCCCAGGCCAACACGATACGACCACAGATGAGGTCGAACTATTTGACCTAGAAGATGTTCCTGCGACCCATCGAAAGGATTTACTGAGACTGCACCATGATTTGGAGGAGGCGGGTCGCCGAAACAGCCGCGAGCGATTAGGTCGTTTCCCTGAAGAAGCGACCCATCAATCTTTAGACGATGCAGTGATACGAACGAAACTACGTAGCCTTGATTGGTCACAAGTCCGCCCTGAATGGGGGTTGTCACGACATTCTGCGTTTATCGTAGGGCGGCGCCTTTTAACTCAAGGGATTAATCTTGAAGGGCGGACCTTTTTGCACTCATATGACTACCGCCAAGATCAGACCGGGAAATTTCTGGAAATTATTATGACCGCTCCCATGATCGTTGCAAATTGGATTAATATGGAACATTATTTTTCCACGGTCGATCCCTCTGTGTATGGCAGTGGGAGCAAGGTCTACCACAATGTGGTCAGTCGCGTTGGAGTCATGTATGGGTCTCAAAGTGATCTGTGTGTGGGCCTTCCAGTCCAGACGGTTTTTGATGGTGAAAAGCCCTATCACGAACCCATGCGATTATTTGTTATTATTGAAGCGCCACCTGAGATGATCAATATGATCATTTCTCGACATGA
Source organism: Nitrospirales bacterium (assembly GCA_029261305.1). The sequence goes on along the minus strand of JAJDBO010000112.1, from coordinate 441 downwards.
TATTTTAAAACGACTCATTGGTAATCACTGGATCAATCTCGTGGCATTAGATCCGGTGACCATGGATTTTTTTTCTCATCATTCTCAAGAAGGATGGCAACTCGTTCAGTAATCCACAAGGTTGAGGAGGACCAGTAAATCATGAGTACCATTAAGCTTCATCCCATGAAGGAAATTAAGGTCATTATTGATGGGGAACACTTGAACTTTGTCACAGAAGTGCTTGATCGAATTAAAGCTAGTGGCTACACCATCTTCAGTAATCTATCTGGGAAGGGACACAGCGGGTTTCATGAAGGACATTTGATGTTTAATGACACGAGCAGCCTCCAAATGATCCTGACAGTGGTCCCAGAGGAAAAGGTCGAACCCATTCTCTCTGGGCTCAAGCCATTCTTGGAACGGCACTCTGGAAGCGTCTTTGTTTTAGATGCCTGTGTT
>JAJDBO010000111.1 GCA_029261305.1 Nitrospirales bacterium | reverse complement strand
CATTGCCAAACAACAGAGACAGAGAGTTAGCCGCGATATTACTGGTCACCAAGTCGGCGAACCCATCTTGATTAAAAACCCCGGCTTGGATTGAGGTCGGGTTTTTCTCTACCTCATATGTCCGGTAGTGATAGAGTAAATCCGGCGGAACATAGGGGTTTTCAGGAGGACATCCGGAAAGGAAGAAGAAGAGGAAGAAAACGGAGAGGGTTCGAACCATAATCCCAGTCAACCAGACAAATAAACAGCCGTTAACCCTCAATGATTAAGGGGAGGATTTCTCCTCATTTTCTTTAAAAAGTCTGCCGATACCACACAAGCGTCTCAGTATACGACTTTTAATCTTGGATTGATATAATCGCGATTTAGTGGGGCCAAAGACCTAGCATCGTCAAAAAGAATGGTGATTAGTCCTACTACCGAGCGAGAAAATTTGATAAAAATTATTGATTGCCTAGAACGACTGGAAGAATGAAACTGAAATATGTTATAGATCCTCTCTTATCAAACGAGGAGGCAGCAATGGCAGAATCTCAATCTGGAAATTTTTCACTTGAATTATCCATGTACGGTGTCGCTGAAATAGTAAAATGGTGTATCCTTGAAAATAAGGGCCGGATCCCTGGCGTGGACACTAAAGTGTTTAAGGAAATGCAAGCGGCCGTCGATGAAAAGCCTGAAAAAGGTGATTACTTTACCTACGATCAGTTCTGGAAGTCTAGAAAAACGTTTGAATTTACCAAAGAAGAAGTGGAGACAGTTGATCGGTGCCTCTATGACATCCCAAACTTTGAAGCGAAACAGCTGCCTCAAATCCGGTACAAATTTTGGGCTGCCCAAGCTGAGTAACGATCTAAGTATATATTGACCAACACCAGAAAGCCCTTTTTCCTTCTTTACCGAGGGAAGAAGGGTTTTCGTGTGTAATGGGTGGTGGGAGAAGCGATGAGTTTCAAGTGCACAGTTTGAAAAAACCCGTTTCACTCGCCCACAGCAAGCCACGAGACAAAATTTACCGCTGTAGGTTGAGTTTCTAGGCGCAGCGAGAGCAAAACTGGGGGATATATTAAAACCAACTGCCTCACCACCAGTACCACTCTCCCGTGGTCAGAACATGAATACCAAGCACCAAATTGGTAATGGCATGAGCAATAATGCATGGCCACAAACGACCGGTCCAATATAACAATCCGTTGTAAAAAATTCCTGCCATCATTCCAGCCAGCCACAGATTGTGCTCTAACCCAAAAAGCACAACCGTCGCCACACACGACACCATCGTGAAAGTACCGAGCCTTACTGCTTCAAAATTCGCATTCACGACATAGCGAAGGAGAAATGATCGCCAAAAAAGTTCTTCCATAATTGGAACGATAACAGAAGCCCCAAATATTCGAATGGCTGCCAGCGCAAAACCCAGGGTGGACCCAGCCACAAATGGATTGTAATCTGATAATTCCCCTTGGATGGCCCAAGGCCAATCCATACGAACCCACAGTGCATAGACTCCCAACCCGACGCCAACCGTCACCATGGCTTCCTGCCAATTGACAAAAATTGGAGTTTTTAATTCCTGAAAGCGCGACCAGAAAAACACCAACAGACTTGCAACTACCAGTGTTTTAATAGGGTAGGACCACAATTCAAACGTACTTTGGGTACCGTCTGCAGAACTGCTCACAAAAAATGAGCTTACCGCAATGAACCCCATATAGGCCGCAAAGGGCACCACGCGAGGCCACATCCCAGATTGAACCTCCGACGGAACATCCATCACAGCTCCGGCTTGCGGGGCAGTCATTTTCTCAATACGCATAATGGGCTACCTCTTTACACCAAATTTATTGACACCGATTGAACGTTCAGTCGCCTGCGCCATATCACAGCTTCCCTCCCCAGGTCATACCTGAACATAGGAGGAAAAGGCACTCCCCCTCAGTTAAATCGGCTTTAAAGCCTTATTCTTTAATTGTTGGTAATTGAGGTGCGAGAAATTTCCAAAGCCAAGAACAATGGAGAAGGATAGGTATACAGATAGGAGAGGGACAGGCCAACCACGCAGATCGGAACAGAGTGACGGTCAACCACTACCAAGAAGAAGGTTGAAGGGAGAAAAATCATCGGTAAGAATCAAGCCTGGTTGCCATTCAGGAGATGTAGCCGATGATAAAAATGTAAACACTTCATGCGGCATTTTACCCTGATTCAGCAACTCGATCGTCGTATTCGCAAACTCTGGAGACCTCATGTTTAAGGGGTCTGAAGCCGCAAAAAAGATCAAATTCGCTGATCCCTTTTTCGTCCGCAACCAGGGAGGCCCAGGGATACTAAATGTCTCCACATGTGGAAACGACGTTTTCATCGTTGAGACTACGGCCTCGGCTCGCCTTCGATCTAATTCTGAATCTGACGCGGCTAAATTGACGGCAATGACGCCTTTAGGAGAAAGCCGATTTCGCAATTCCGAGAAAAACTCCTCGGTCGTCAGATGAAAAGGAATTTGGTGTCTGGCAAATACATCAACCCAAATAATGTCATATTGTTTTTCGGTGTGTCGTAAAAAAACCCGTGCGTCTTGGACAAAGACCTGATGCTCCTTCCCTGGGGCATATTCAAAAAAATCTTCGGCAGCTTTCACGACCGACGGATCCATTTCCACAATATCCATGTTGAGCTGAGGCCAAAACTTTTGCAGCCATTTCGCTAAAGAACCGCCACCATGTCCAAGAATCAACCCCTGTTGAGGGTGAGGGTGGAGACCAAGCACCGCCATCATCATTTGGCTATACGGCAATGCCAAACGAATAGGGTCTGGTTGCCACATAATGGCGTGAAACGTGTTATCCAAAACAAGGAATCGTAGACCTTTCTCATCACGAACCCGCACCTGCTGATAAGGGCTGTCTTCCTGATAAATCGCAGGTGTTTGGACTAAAATTGGATGAAAGCCAAACCACATCGCGACACCTAAGCAGCCAACTACGGGGATGACCACCAACGCTCTGACTCTCCCCGTCCACACCCACCAACACAATCCGAACACCACAAGGACCACTCCCAGCGCGCCAACCAGGGCGATGCTCCCAAGCCACGTAAGCAAAAAGAAAGAAGTCCCCCACGTCCCAACAAGACTCCCAATGGTCGACACTGCAATCATGCCACCAGTATGGCGACCTAAATGTCCCATGTCCGCAGTGGCCAACCGTAATAACGCCGGGAGAACGCCACTTAAACAAAAAGCCGGGACACCCAATAGCACACTGCCTGCTAAACACGGACCCAATCGAGGATCAGTCGTCCATTGCGCAACGGTAAATACCACTGGTTGTCCCACACCAGCCAGCATGAGGGTCCAAATTCCTGCGCATAAAAGAAGAACGGTCAGGACTGCACCAGGCGATCGACGATCCGCCAACCAGCCACCAGCCGCATACCCCGTGCTCATCGCAGCTAATACCACGCCAATCAACGCGCCCCATACATAAAGCGACGTACCGAAAACTGGGGCCAATAGGCGACTACCCAGAATTTCCAGTGCCATGACGACTCCCCCAGTGGTAAAGGCCGTGAGAAAAAACCACCAGCGATACCACAAAGGAAAGGATTTATTAGAAGAAGTAGCCATCGTTAGTAAATCAGGATGGGAAATTAGGAAAGCAACAAGGTTGTAAGACTCGGAGTTGAAGATACATCAAATAACAACATCTCTACGCCACAAAGAATGGGAAACCACACAACCGGTCACCCAAGACAAACACAAGAGAAAGATGCTATAGAAAGACTCTTTTGGGTGTCAACGAGACCACGCTAATCATGGCAAAGGAGCACAAATGACGAATAAAGACTTCATTTTAGACCTCGGCAAACTCATGATCGGCATAGCTTGGACAGATGGCGAACTGCATCCCGAAGAAATCAATGCCCTCAAAGAACTCTTGTTCCTCCTCCCGGATATTTCTGGCGAAGATTGGAGACAACTTGAAATCTATATGACCCATGCGGTCACAGACGCCGAACGTGAGGAACTGTTGGATCGGGCCTTAAAGGGCATTCGCTCAGCGAGTGAAAAACAACTGGCTTTAGACGCGCTTGGAAAACTCATTGGCGTAGAAGGCGGCGCAGCCAATGCCGAAGTGATCGAAACGATTCGACAAGATTTGGACACGAAGAGCACCGGCCTGTTAACCCATATCCTGAGCCCGCTTAGGAAAAGCATTAAAGCACGGGCCAGTCACTATACAGGCAAGTCGTCTCGAGAAGACCGAATCGAAGACTTCATCAAAAACACGATTTATTTCCAATTTACCTCAGAGATGGAGAACCAGGGACGAACTCTTTCCTTCCCAGAGCCCGAGGCAAGAAAAATTTGCTTGGCGGCCGGACTGATGGCCCACGTCGCCTGGGTGGACCAAGAAGTCTGCCATCGAGAGCGGGAAGCCATGAGTTTAGGGCTACAACAACTCTGGAACTTGCCCAAAGAAGAAGCCGAACTGATTACTGAGATGAGCCACACTCGAATCATGCACGGCCTAGACCTCGTGCGATTAACCACGGGGTTTTGTGAATACACAACCATCGACGAACGCAAAGCCTTCTTAAAATGCCTCTTTGCCATTGCCAACGCTGCTGATCAGACCTCCAATGCCGAAATTGAAGAAATCCGCTCCATCGCCATATCCCTGGAACTGCCACATCATGAATTTATTAACGCGAAATTGACGATTCCTCGGGAGGAGCGGGGAGGGTTATAGGCTTCTCGTCATTCCCGACATTTTTAATAGGGAATCCAGGATTATCTTAGCGGAGTTTCGCCCCCGCCTTAGATAACCCTTATTCCCGGATCGCTTGAGAGCGTTTTTGAGTATAGGCCTCGCGAACGGCTCCGTACATATCGAGGGTAACGACTTCCACCCCTTCATATAGGTCAAGATTCTGAGAACGTTCGTTCACAATTTCGGTGGCACGCACCGAGGCTTGTGGGATAAAAGGTAAGACGTAACTTAGAGGATCGAGAAGTACATCCCCAACTGTGCCGATTCCATCCCGAACCGTCGTCGGAGGAAGAAGGGGCAGCACCAGATACGGACCGGCTTGCACGCCGTGCATGGCCAGTGTTTGGCCAAAATCTTCTGACGGGACAGGAGGGAGGTCCAAATAATCTCCGGCGACATCGAACAATCCCGCAACCCCAACCGTGCTGTTGACGACGAACCTTCCCACCTCGATTCCAGCCCTCTCCCATTTCCATTGCAACAAGTCATTCACCGTACGCGGAACAAATCGAATGTTCGCCAGGGCTCGACCAATCGCTTGTTCAACAGGGTCGGGCAACAGCCAGGCATAACCAGTGGCCACAGGTTTTAACACATAGCGATCAACATGCAGATTAAACGAAAATACCTGTTCATTCATTGGTTCCCAGGGATCTTTGATGATTTCGGTATTGACGTCATCGTTGAATGGATCCAGGTAGGTGTCCTTCACAAGTGTTTCTTCTAGCCGCTGTACCTCCGGCTCTTTGATGTCGGCTGCTTCCATCTGTAGGGCAAATTGCTGGGGTGCCTGTTCCACCGACTGGTGATGAGGGACTAACGCATCGGGGCTTTGTTGGATCTTCAGAGTTTGAATTCGTGATTCCACCTCAGCCAGCTGCTGATCCAGTCGTTGGCTATGCTCGACAATTTTTGGAACATTTGCAGAAATGCCATGTGATGGTTGAATGCTGGGAGCAGCCTCAATTTGGGAGGACTGTCCCAGAGCAAGACCATTCGGGACAACACTACACATCAAAAAAAGAAACGCTGAGGCTTTCAATTTGGTACTTTTTCCGAACCACGAAATGAATGGGACTGTGGTCATGAATACTACTCCTTATGAATGAAGCAAGTGACTGTTCACGAATGCCGAAAAGTGGCTTCGTGTGCCCTGGAATTTTTTTGGCAAATTCTCCCCATTCCTTTTTCGGTTCACCTCCTAATACCTTTATGAAGGTGTTCTTTCACTTTTGACCTTCATTTTCTCTGTTTTGTGGGTTTGTGGTGAGATGTCGTGCTAGACATTCAACTTATTTCTACATCCTGCTAGAATCCGGGTAGATGTCTGACGTCTCTCAACCACCCTCATCCAAAAACCAGCCACCCGAAACCCATCGCTCCATTGCGGGAGCAGCAGGGTTGATCGGCGCAGCCACCTTTAGCAGCCGCGTTCTCGGCTTTATTCGTGACATGATTCTGGCTCGTCTTCTTGGAGCCTCAGCTTCGGCGGATGCTTTTTTTGTGGCCTATCGTGTGCCCAACTTGCTGAGAGAACTTCTCGCCGAAGGTTCGATGTCTGCGGCCTTTATTCCGGTCTTCACCGAATACCACACGCTTCGTAGCAAGAAAGAAACCTGGGAATTGGCGAGTGCGGCCTTCACTACGCTTCTGTCAATCGTCACGCTGATTACGCTCATTGGGGTTGTTGTGGCACCCACAATTGTCTGGATCTTGGCACCGGGATTTCATGACGATCCCATGCAATTGGAGATGACCACGACTCTCACGCAAGTCATGTTCCCATATTTGATTTTTATCAGCCTAGCCGCCTTAACCATGGGCATGCTCAATTCGCTTCGCGCGTTTGCGGCACCAGCTTTGGCTCCGGTGTTTTTTAATATTTGCGTGATCGCGGCGGCATTAGTGTTGGCACCATTATTGGAGGAACCGGTTATTGGAGTCGCGATTGGGGTGGTCGTAGGTGGGATCGCACAGTTGGTCATGCAGCTACCGGGAGTACACAAACGCGGATTGTTGTTTCATTGGCGTTTTGACCCTGGGCATCCCGGCGTGCGTCAGATCGGGTGGCTCATCCTACCTTCACTGCTAGGCACATCCGTCACGCAAATCAATATCACCGTGAATACAATTTTGGCATCCTATTTTGAAGGAGGGCCAACCTATTTGTTTTACGGCATGCGACTCATACAATTTCCGTTAGGAATTTTTGGAGTGGCCTTGGCTACAGCGATCCTCCCCACGCTTTCCGCGCAAGCGGCAAAGGGATCAATGGATGAACTTCGGCAAACTGTGGGGTTTGGATTGCGAATGATCGCATTCATTATTGTGCCCGCGATGGCAGGGCTCATGTTACTGCGAGTGCCTATCGTCCATCTCTTTTTTGAACATGGAGCTTTTTCGGCGTCAGATACGGAAGGCACAGCT
>JAJDBO010000012.1 GCA_029261305.1 Nitrospirales bacterium | reverse complement strand
CTTCTGATTCGACCCCAATTTCCAAATTTCAAAATGGCCCATTCGATGAGGCGTATAAAAAGAAAGTCCGCTACCTCATCATCTGGATCAGACAAGAACTTTTACGACGATCTGATCCATCCGCCGTCGAGTGTGTCAAAGAAGTCTTTGAGAAATTTCTTGATGAGATAGAAGTGGGACTGTTGCCTGAATTTTTCAGCGTCCGCGATCCTACTCGAAAGCTGACAACCTCTCAGCTCGAACAAGAACTGTACAGAGCGCAGAATGAGTATCGAACCATAGTCAGGGAGATGCTCGCTTCCCAAATGGGGAAGCCAAAGGACTTCCAGCGAAATCTTATTCGTGTGAATGCGTTTCGAACACAGGCTGGGTCTACACTAGAACAATTGAGAAAGGATCTGCCGAAGGAGATGCTTCGGCGAAAAGTTGGGGACACCAATGCGTGCAAGCCCGCGTTTGTCCAAGGAGAAGTCATCGGTAAACTCGATGCCGCATATATTGACGCATCCGTGGCTAACGAGTTCTACAACGCCATGCTTGGGATGACCAAGTTGAATCTGGATGAAGGGCTCGATAGTAGTGCCATGCTTTTTCCAGAAGATCGAATGTGGGATAAAAAAAAGACTTCTTGGGTGGCCTACTACATTCATAAATTAGGACATCATATTGGGACACTTCAACCGAACCGACGGTATTTAGGTGAAATTCCGCGTGACATTCGAAAGTTCGTCAAAACCTGGGATCGAAATTTTGCCGTTCGAGAAGTGTCCTATCTGGCCAAAGTGGCCACCATGTTCCATCCCAACACAGGGTGGCAAATTGAGGAGGGTGTTCCTCGAGATGATTTAGCGAGGGTGGTTTTGCTCAATCTCTCGGAGTACATCGACTTTCTGGGTAATGCTTCCGCTCGCTTGCATCCGGTGTACAAGTTGTGGAAGCAGGTTCAAGTGGATATGGATGAAGATGAGCGAATCCAATTTGCCAAGAGCCTTGCTGCCCAGACCAAGAAGCCTGAATTTCGCGCAGCAGAATTTTTAAGCGGAAATTACCAACCCACGCCCAAACAGTTTTTTCTTGCCAATGCTCATGCGTTTCAAACGATGAACACCGATTTCATTGAAACTTTTTTACAGGATTACCTTAAAAAAGATGAAAATATGGTCGTGGATGTCGGGTTGGGTACGCGTCTTCGGATGCTGGGAATTTCGCCTACTCTTGAGGGGAATGATACGCTTGACGAAGTTCGCGATCGTCTTGAACAAGTGCTGAAAGAAGGTGACAGGGTCGCCAAAGTTTTTACAAGAGCCGCGGAAACCGAAAACCCCAAAGATCTTTCCCCTGAGGATCACGAGCTGTTGGAGGGTTTTGGGTACATTGTCCATACCACCGATGCCAAGACTGGGGAATCAAAGGAAATGTACTCCCTTGCCCATTCGCGCCGCACGCTTGGGCATAGTGGGGCGCGGCAACAACGGCACCTCAATTTGCCAGGTGCGCCGATGTTAGATGTCATTAGCCCATGGAATGTAGGGAAAATGTGGGTGTCAACCAGAGTGATTCCGTTTGGGGCCGGTAGGCTTGCCGCAGGGCTTGAAGGAGGAGCGGGGGCCGGAAGCTTTTTGGCGAACCGGTTTTTTTTGGAATACACGGCAGACTTCATCTGGGAATCCGGAGCTGAAGGCATGGAGAATTACCGAAGAGGCCAAGGTTTCAAAGTGAACTGGGAACGCAATGCTCTCGATTCATTTTTACTGGGCCCAGCAATGGATGTTTCAGGTGAATTGATGCAAGGGTTGCTTCGGGCCCAAGCACGGATCCTCAAAAATCAGGTTAAAAATCCTGAGCTGAAACAATTTATTAAAAGCGCCATGGCGGAGGATAACCTTTCATTCACAAAGGCGTTGTTTGAAACGATTGAGGATGGTCTTTTGTTAACCGCTGACACATCTGTGGCCTTTGCCTTCCAAGGAATCCTCTACGAAGAAGAACTGGATTCCTCGGATTTCTTAACGATGTTGCTCCAAGGTGCCATGCAGCGCGGCTATAATCGAAGTCGCCTTACGGCGAAAACTTTTGTCGCGTCTATTTCAAAGCCGAAGGCACTTCGCAAAGCCTTTGACTCCAATCCCCGGCTTCGTCAGGACACGATCCAGAAACTTGAAGAGGGAAAAGCCAGACAACAGCGGGTGGTCGAACATTTTCGAAAGGCGGTCAGGGAGACTGACCAATCCGCGGAAAGTCATTTTTATAAAAACGTTGGAGGGGACTTTACCTGGAAAGAGCGAAAGGCACTTCGGAGTGAAGGGGAAATTTCGGAAGCCTTGATGAAGAAGATCGATGAGTTACGGCAAAATCATTTCGAAACCTTGGTCCATATCGCACGGATCGATGCTATTCGTGAAATAAACAGGAGTTTTTCAAAGTTTTACGAACAGGCCTTGGCCGTGACGGGTGATGCAAAGGAGGCGGCGAAACTGGCCCTTGAACGCCAGAAGCATGAATTGGATGTCGTGATGGAAAAACCGTTTGCGCCTGGTTCTAAAGATTCAACCAGTGATGTCGATCGGGCGACAAAAAGTGTGTACCTTCGTAAGCATCTTGTCCACATTTGGGATGTCTATGCCAGTAGGTATGCCAATGGCGAGGCTCCAACATCGGCCAAGGCCTTTGACGTCAACGAGTACATCAATGTGTTTCCGTTCATTAAAGACAACCGCAAGTATGCGAAACTGATCCAAAAAGAAAACTTTGAAGCAGGCTTTGGGGCAGAAGACATGAACCACGGACAGGCACGGTTGGCCATCTCTCTCTCGGGAGCGATGCGATCCATGTCGGAAGCGGATATGGATCTCTATCTCACGAATCGTCGTAACAGGATCGTGAATCGCATCCAAAGGGGGTTAGCTGAAAATGGTGCCCTGTTGGCTTTTAACAATAGAGCTAAGTGGGCAAAACAACATCTGCTCGATTCCCGTGGTCAGCTGAAAGTTATTGCCAATAAAATTGCCAATGGCAGTGACACCGGTGATCCAGATGTGATGCTGCGCGCCAAAGAACAACTGTATAACTCGCGGATGGAAGATGTTGCTGACTTACAATGGGAGCTCTCCCTCCTGAAAGAAAAGGACCTGGAAAAGTCAGCAAATGCTCTTGCAATGCGCGCAAAAATTGAACGCGACCTGTCCATCGCGATGCGTGATGGTATTGAGACCTACACGAATACCGTGGGGTTGGATATCATCGTCAATCTTGTGCAACGAGGGACGAAGAAAGTCAGGAACGATAAAGGGGAAATCGAGGAAGTGGAGTTGAAAACCGCGGATCGATTAGATGATCCTGATTTCACCATCGAGGGTGAGCTCGGTGAGTTTTATACTCCAGAGGATATCCGGGGAGTCATCCAAGATCAGGTGATGTTTATGGCTGAGCATGTGAAGGAATTCAACCACGGACTCGAAAACGAATATCTCACTGGTCGTGCACTAGGAAAATATCTTGAACGCTATTTTTTAATAGAAAAGATTTTGGGGATGAATATTGTAGAGATCCGGACACGCGACCAAGCCGACCCTGCTCGACGTCTCTTAGAATTATCCCAAGCGTTGGCTCGTCATAAGAATGATCCAGAAAAACTTCTTGAAGCGCTTACCAATGCCTCTCGTCATGTTCCGGGTTCTCCTCGGAATGGACTCGCCGAGCTGTTTTATTTAATGGAAGAGGTGGTTCCAGGGATGCGGAAGATGACAAAGGTTTTACCGCCAACGCCAGGATCAGCTCCAAATCTTGCTTCAGCACCCTCGGCCTTGTTAGGCGCATTAGACAAAATTATAGATCCTATTATTCGAGAATTGATTGCTAAAGTGTTGGAGCGTGAAAAAACCAAAAAACACATTATTGAAGAAGCGGCTGGTGGAGAAGGTGTTCTGATGTATCTCAATGACGAATTGGCATCCATTGAACGTGAGTTAGCCTATCTTCGAGAAGAACAAGAACACCTGCTGGAACTGGCTCGAAAATATCGGCAAACAGATTGGGAACAGGTGATCCAATTCGAAAAAGAAAAAGCCTGGGTCATCACGTTTATTAATCATATGCCTTGGGCCAATACGCTTTCCAAAACCTACCAAGATTATCAAAACAGGAAGCTCACCAAGGAGCTGCAACTTGAAGCCCTCAAGAAACCAGCCCTGAATGCGAATGTTGATTTTGATCAACTACTCACGAAGGATCCTCAAACCCCTGAATATCCCCGTATCAAGAACCGCATCGCTTGGCTTGAGCACAAGCGCTTACGGTTTCTCAAAGAACGGGAGTCTGCTGAAGCCCTCGCGGCGAAAGATGCAAAGTTTGCCAATCTCAACCTATCCGGTGAGTGGGTGTGCGGGTTAGAAAATGACACGCCCGCCACAGCTCGAATTGCTCAACAGCAAGATGCGGTGACCATGGACCTTGCTTGGACACGGTCGAATCTGAAAGGCCCGCATGTTGTATTTAAAGCTATTCATAAACGCGGCCAACTGATCGGCAGTTGGCATGATCAAAAAACGAATACGGAACCGATTCACTCGGATTTAAGGTCACGACCCACTTCCTTAATTTTCGAAGGTGCTGTGCATGCTACCCATAACGAGTTTCAAATAACCTATGGCCCAAAACACCAACGCAATAGTGTGGACTGGGCGGGGATGAAATGCCGACGGCATCAAGAAAAGACTCCCACTGATATTCAATTTTTCAAACTTTCACATGGTCCTGTTCCCGCTGATGCCAGAATGGATGAAGAAGAAACGCGAGGCTTGCTCGCGGTGAAAGAGAACGATCCAAATGGAAAGAGTCGATCCACGCCATTTAAAGTTTACAAAGGCCGGCGCGCCCGAAGCGGTTCAGGTTCACTCTGGATTAAACCTGGAGAATATCGAGTGGGCGTAACTGTCGGTCTTCGCCTGGTCACTAAAAAAGTCAAAGTCACCTCTCGCAGACGAACCGTAATGACCTTTAGTCCAGGAGCTCTCAGCCTTGAAGAAAAGTCCACAAGCGGTGAGCCTATCAATAGTCACGTCCATGTTTTTGATTTGGAGGTTGGAATAAACTCACCGTTACGGACATTCTCGCCCTCTCAAGGCCGAATACTGTTACTCAGCCCGGGAATGTATAAAATCCAAGTGGATGGGGCCGCGTTCCCTTGGGAGGATGAAATCGAAATCAAACCTGGGAAAGTGACTCCGATCAGTGTTGAGTGGGC
>JAJDBO010000110.1 GCA_029261305.1 Nitrospirales bacterium | reverse complement strand
GGCAATGGCTCAGGCGGAATGGAAAAAGCGGTCGGAGATTCAGGCCACAGACTTAGCCTTCCCCAATTGTGGAGATTGGCTCAAAGCCCAAATCGGTCCATCAGAGGGGAATGCACTGTTGAGTCGAATGGCTCTTTCCTGCATCGCCGACTATATTGAATCGTTTCCTCGGATCAAAGGACGGCACATGGGGTTTAGCTATTACTCCTATGGGGCTGGTGATTGCCTCTCTACCCACGACGATACTGACGAACAATACGCGAGAATGGACGCAGGTTCGGGTCAGGGCCAACAATCTTTACCGCCTCAACGTCGCATTGCCGCGGTGAGCTATTTTCATCAGGAATGGAATCCCGATTGGGGCGGGGAACTCATCGTTTATGACAGTCGTAAAAAAAAGGATGGCCAAGTTCGCTTGGAAGTCTCCTATTGCCTGGAACCCAAACCCGGCTCAATCGTATTTTTCACCGTCCCAAGATTTCATCGAGTCTGCCGAGTAGACCCCCTGGCCAACGAACATCGACGCATGTCCATCGCCGGCTGGTTCATGACTGAACACTTTTCCTGACGGTGCCACTCCACCCCAAGCCCAGTGCCCAATCCTACATTTTCGCCAACTTAGTTTTTTAGATTTCTCCACCGGTCCGCACAATCACGACAATTTTTAGGTATTTATTAATTGAAATACAGCCCGACAGAACTAGGATCTGTTAAGGTAACTTTAATAACACCCCAGGGAATTATTTGAATTAAAATTTCCTGAATCCTTTTCTCGCCTCAAAATTTGCTGCCCCAAACTTCCTGCCGCCTCAGAGATTCGCTATGCCTCATAGTCCTCGGAAATGATATTGCAATACAGACTCGCACCCATCAAATCTGGGAAAAGTGTGGAATGGTTGATGTTCATGAGCTGAAGTCTCCTCAGTGCTGCTTTTCGGAATAAAAAGTCCCCTGGAAAAATAACTTTCAGGAGCACGGGGCCGGAATTTGCTGGCGCCCTTTGTCCCACCCACTTATCCACAGGCTTCATGACAGGTCCCTTTGAGAAAAGACCCGACTGCCCAAGTAGTCGTTTGTTGTCATCGGAATCTGGAAAAATCAGTTCAAGCCTTTCCAATTCCGCCAAACTTATGTTTATTTCCTCGACCCGAGATCGATGAAGGCACCAAAGCACACGGCTCGTTTCTTTTTCATTAAGGCTCCCAAGAGCGAAAAAGACAGCGATATATGGCGATTGTGACCAATCGAGTAGTGGAGTGGCCAACCCAAAGTGTTGACCGAGTGCCCACAATTCATTTTCTTCCAGTCGAGGAGGATTATCTCCCCGTCGCCCACGAATCTCGAGTCGAAACCGTTCCAGATGTGATCGAACAAAGTCCTCCATGGGGCCATGTTTAGCCCCAGTCTGCCGAGCATGAACAATTAACCGATCTAGCGTAGACGTAAGCCTCCAGTCCGCATTCGACTGGCCGCGGAAAACATAGTCTCCGATGTCCAGAATTTTGTTTTCGATAAGGTCACGTAATTTGTCAAAACTTGTTGCCGTGAATTCCTGAATACTCCGTTTAGGATCGAATAAATTTGTCATAACTCCAGACCATGAGAAGCTTAACTCGTGAATAAATTGGTCAGCCAGCACTTTTCGTGGTCAGTTTATCCAACCAATTTCAAAGCATCTGGACCACTTACAAACATAATGTTAACTACCCTCTTTATCCTTGCTTGTATCGACAGCAGGCTCCTCAATTGTAACTCCCGTCGATTGAAAACTTGAAGAATCTTCCGTAATTTCCTCTTCCTTATTTTCCACTTGGATAAAACGAGCAATGTCGGTTGAAATTATACTTTCTACTCGTTCAACTAACAGTCTATCCAGTTCTGTCTCTTTAACTTGACGATAAGGGCCAGCCCTGAATTGATGCATCCATTGCTCTTTTTTGAGTAATTCTTCATTTGCACGATAATTGAACCAATTCGCTTGCGGCTGTCGAAGTTTATCAATGCCGGCTAAAATGGCTATGATGGCTGCAATAACTGCACTAGCTGGACTGGCCCACCCTTTTGCCACAGTAATGTGCTCAAAAATGACCAGAAGTGGAATTACTGCACCAAATACTATGACCACAGTTTGCAAATGCATAAAAAGACGCTTGTTTCTAGAAGCCTTTAATTCATACCAGTCCTGCTGTGCTCTGATTCGCTGTTCGATATACTCAGAAATCTTCATTTTGCCATCTCCGCTTCATTGTTTTTATTTACATTCCCGAACCCTCAATTAGAGGACATTCGCTTTGGTAAAAGAGCACACCTCATTAGGTTCAGCTGCTTAAAACCTTTGAAGATATGAACCCATAAATGCCCGTTATCTTTGAAAAAAATTTTTGATCTCACGACCGACAATCCATCTTTTCACCGACATTTAATAATTCTCCGAATAAGACTCAACTCTTTCATGGCAGATGGATATGCCTTCCCCCCCTAAATCCAACCCATATGTCATGAGTTGGCAGGTCTTACACAGCTAATGGTTGATTAACCGCCCTTATGACCTGTTCACGTGCAAGATAGTGCATGCCACACGAGAAGTATTTCCTGGGACAAAGTCGACTCTCTCACGATCTTCTCTTGGTAACAGTTAAAGGTCACCGTGACACTAATATCTGAAAACACTACAAATCTTGTGCCAGAATACCTGACGCTCATTCAGATAAACGTTCGCGTTAGGTAACCGTATGCAAGAAATCGAATCTATTTGGTTTTTATATAAAAGATATGTGAAACAGGATGGATCTCGATACAGAAGATTGTATCCGAATAGATACAACCTTGTATCTATTCGGATACAGGCCCGCTTCTTTCCTCCCTCACCGAGGAGAGAAAAAAGTTTCTCCTTTGGTATTTATTTTATCCTCCACGAAGAGAGAAGAGGAAGCGAAAGGATTGCCAGGCAATTTTAGCTTTAGGTCAACATCTTGAGATAGGTAGCCTGAAGGGCGACGATGGTTTTTCCATCTTTAATCGTACCGTCATTGATCAGCTCAATAGTTTTGGCGAGAGGCATTTCCATGATTTCTATGACCTCATCTTCGCCGAGGTCTTGTTTGCCAGCAGTAAGATCTTTCCCAATAAAAATATGAATGATCTCATCGGTAAAGCCTGGGGTGGTAAAAAAACTCAAAAGCGGTTCTAAGGTGCCAACCTTATAACCAATCTCTTCTTCTACTTCTCGGACTGCGCAATCGCGGGGGTCTTCTCCTGGATGGAGCTTGCCTGCGGGGATTTCATAAATATAGCCACCGACAGCATGTCGATATTGTCGAACCATCACAACAGTTTGATCGTCTTTGAGCGGAACGACTGCTGAGGCTCCTGGATGCGTGATAAGTTCTAGCTCAGCCGTGGCTCCGTTTGGCAACGTCACAGTCTCCACGGAAAGATCAATAACTTTTCCTTGATAAATTTTCTTTTTCACAACTGGGGTTCCTTTGTGTGGAATCAGGCAGCGGGTTTGG
>JAJDBO010000109.1 GCA_029261305.1 Nitrospirales bacterium | reverse complement strand
AGATTTGCGCATTGATACGTTTCGCGCTGGTGGCGCTGGTGGACAAAACGTGAATAAAGTGGAAACCGCCATTCGCATGACCCATTTCCCAACAGGGATCGTTGTGCAATGTCAGAACGAACGCTCACAATTGCAAAACCGATTGGGAGCCATGAAAGTCCTGAAGGCGAAACTCTTTGAAGTTGAGCAACAAAAGAAAGATGCGGAGTTTCAAAATATTATCGGTGAAAAAAAGGATATTGCTTGGGGTAGCCAAATTCGATCGTATGTGTTTCAACCCTATCAAATGGTCAAGGATCATCGCACGAATCAAGAGTCGGGCAATATTTCGATCGTGATGGATGGTGCCATAGATCCGTTTATTGAAGCCTATTTAAAATTCAAAATGGCAGACTCTACGTCATAGGGTATCCCCTCTCGTCACACACATTCACACCTTCATGTATTCATACACTGGAATGGGCTTATGGAAGAATTAAACGAACAACGCACGCTACGCATTCAAAAACTCGACACTCTGAGAGAAATGGGCGTTCAGCCCTATGGCACACGGTTTGACGAAACGCACCAGATTGAACCACTCACGGCTGCTCACGGGCCAAAAACCAAAGAGGAGTTTGAGGAAAATAAAATTGAATGCCGGATTGCCGGGCGCATAGTTGCACTTCGCCGATTTGGCAAAGCCGCGTTTGCCTCGTTGCAAGATGGTGCACATCGATTGCAGGTCTATCTGAAAAAAGATGTTCTCGGCGATGATAGCTTTCGGCTGTCCCAAGAATTGGATTTAGGCGATTGGATTGGTGTGGAAGGACATTTATTCCGCACGAAGACCGACGAGTTGACCATCGAAGTGCAGAAGCTGACGTTTTTATCCAAGGGACTTCGTCCACTCCCTGAGAAATGGCATGGACTGACCGATATCGAGATGCGCTATCGCCAACGGTATGTCGATCTCATCGCCAATCCCGACGTGCACAAAATCTTTGAAACCCGAAGCAGGTTGATTACGGGTATTCGCAAATACTTTACGGACCACGGGTTTCTCGAGGTCGAAACCCCGATGATGCATCCCATTCCTGGTGGCGCCACTGCCAAACCGTTTGTCACGCATCATAATGCTCTGAATGCAGATTTATATCTGCGAGTTGCACCGGAGCTCTATCTCAAACGGTTAATCGTTGGAGGTTTCCGACGCGTGTTTGAAATTAATCGAAACTTTCGGAACGAAGGCATCTCGACCATTCATAATCCAGAATTCACGATGCTGGAGTTTTACCAGGCCTATGCGGACTACAATGATCTGATGGCATTGACCGAGCAACTTTTTAGCCAACTCGCACAAGAAATTTGCGGAACCACACAGTTAGAATGCCAAGGCCAGACCATCAATCTCGCGCCACCATGGCGACGGCTCCCTTATTTCGACGCAGTGTTAGAATACAATGCTTTCGATCGCAGCGTGTTAGAAAGTCATGAGGCCGCCACTGCGGCAGCAAAGGCACTCCACCTTGATATTCCCAAAAACTCCTCCCTCGTTGGCATTCTGAATATCATTTTTGAAGAAACCGTGGAATCGAAACTCATTCAGCCGACATTCATCACGGACTACCCGACTGAACTTTCGCCCCTTTCCCGACGGAAAGATTCGGATCCGTCGCTCACAGATCGGTTTGAATTGTTTATTGCCAGTCGTGAGATCGCGAATGGGTTTTCCGAACTCAATGATCCAATCGATCAACGACAACGCTTTGAGGCTCAAGTGGCTCAGCGCGAAGCAGGAGATGAAGAAGCACATTATCTCGATGAGGATTTTGTACGCGCGCTGGAATACGGCATGCCCCCGACCGCCGGGGAAGGCATTGGGATCGATCGTATGGTCATGCTCTTTACAAACCAGGCCTCTATTCGTGATGTCATTCTCTTTCCGCAGCTCCGCCCGGAGAAACATTCGTGACCCTTCCCTACGAAATTTTTGTCGGGCTTCGCTATCTGCGAGCAAAACGCCGCACTCGCACCATTTCGTTTAACACCTTTATTTCGATCACGGGAATTACCCTTGGGGTCGCCGCGCTTATTGGCACCTTGGGCATTATGACGGGCTTTAAGGAAGATATGCAGGCAAAAATTTTGGGCACCACCTCGCACGTGGTGGTCCAAGAACGTGGCAGTCAATCCATGAAGGGACATTCCGACCTCATCACCACAGTGGAAGGGGTCCCAGGAGTGATTGCCGCCACGCCCTATATATTCAAGCAAGTCCTTCTGACCTCGAAAACTGGCGTTCAGGGAATTATTCTTCGCGGCATCGACCCAGAAAAAGAGCCAGACGTCACCGATGTTGCCGAGAATGTAAAGTTTGGAGAGCTAAAAGATTTAACCAGCCCTCCGGCAACGAAAAAAGAAGACGGGTCTTTGGCAACCCCCAAACCAGGGATAATTTTGGGAAAGGAATTGGCCTTGCGACTAGGACTGTTTGTCGGAAACAGTGTCAATGTCGTGTCTCCCGTTGGCCCCATCAGTGCTTTGGGCATGACACCAAAAATTCGTCCGTTTCAAGTGGTGGGAATTTTCCAATCGGGCATGTATGAATACGATTCCTCCTTGGCCTATATCTCGCTGCAAGAAGCTCAAAAGTTTTTCAGTCTGGGAAATACGGTCACTGGAATCCAAGTCAAAGTGAAAGATGTGTTCACAGCCAACGAAACCGCGGCACGCATAAATGGCTCACTCGGCCTCGGCTATTCCGCCAGGGATTGGATGGAATTAAATCGCAATCTTTTTTCTGCCTTGAAGCTCGAAAAGACCATGATGTTCCTTCTACTCGTCCTAATCACCCTGGTAGCATCATTTAATATCGTGGGCACACTCACAATGATCGTCAACGAGAAACAACGCGAAATCGCCATCCTTAAAGCCATGGGCGCGACACCTAAATCCATCATGCGAATCTTTATGCTCAATGGGTTAGTGATTGGGTTAACGGGAACAGCCATTGGCATTCCTTTGGGCTACACATTCCTTTTTCTCATTGAAAATTATTGGACCTTCGACCAAACGGTGTATTACATCTCCCATATTCCCGTTCATGTCCAGGGCCTAGATGTCCTCCTGGTTGCCTGTTCAGCAATTCTCATTAGCTTTGCTGCCACCGTCTATCCATCGTGGCAAGCCGCAAAACTCGCTCCGGTCAGTGCTCTTCGCTATGAATAACCTTTATGAGTCTCGTTAACATGGACAGCCCCTTTCTCCAAGTGAACAATGTGCATAAATCGTTTGTCCTTGGCAATCAAACTATTGGGGTGTTGAACGGAATCAACTTGACTCTTCACCGTGGCGAAATGCTGGCGATGATTGGGGCATCTGGTGCCGGCAAAAGCACCTTTCTTCATATCTTAGGCACACTCGACCGCCCCACACAGGGAACGGTCTTGTATGAAGGCCAAGATATTTTCGGGCTATCCGAGACCGAACTCGCAGGGTTTCGAAATCGACGAATTGGTTTTGTATTTCAATTCCATCACCTGCTCCCCGAATTCACGGCGCTTGAAAACACCTACCTTCCGGCCTTGATGCAAAAACGTCCAGAACGCGAAATGCTGGAAGATGCCACGGCTCTCCTCACTGAGGTAGGATTAGGGCATCGCTTGCATCATAAGCCTGGTGAATTGTCGGGTGGGGAACAACAGCGGGTTGCCGTTGCACGTGCCTTGATTCAAAATCCTGATCTGGTCTTGGCGGACGAACCAACAGGAAACTTGGATGCCCACACAGGGGAAACCATCTTTGAATTATTAAGGACACTCAATCAAAAGCGAGGAACCGCGTTTGTTATTGTGACACACAACGAACGCCTCTCTGAGCAGGCGGACCGATTAATTCATATGGTTGATGGGAAAATTGATGAGGACCTGGAAGGTGATGCCTGATGCATAAAGCCTGAACGGAAAGGACACCTTGCCGTCACTCCACACTTCACGCATCACCCTTTGCGATCTACTTCCGTGCTGCCGTAATCCGATCCTTGATCACATCGAATGTAGCCTTTGGAACAACCTGTTTGGCTACAAGCTCTCCACGAAGCCTGTAGGGCCGATTGGCAATCACTTTTTCGGCCATGTTTTTTGTGAGTCCTAAAAAGAGAACCAAATCATTCGCTGAAGCGGAATTAATATTTACCGGCGCCAGAGCACCTTTGATGGGCGTGACCACTGGAGCGGACTTAGCCTTAGCCTCCGACTTTGGCTTCGACGCCATAACTGGATTTTTTTGAGATGACGCACTCATCGACGAGGACTTCGAAGGCACCTTGGGAGCCTGTTCGGCCTTTGCCTGACGAGCCGCCTTCAATTCTTTTTGATAGCGCCGGACCGTATCTTTCATTGCCCGGTTTTGACTTTTGAGTTTTTGGTACCCCTGCTGCAGTCTTCCAAGTTTGGCCGTGACCATCTGGCTTTTCTTCGCGACTTCAGACTCTCGTGCAGAAAGAAGATCTCGTTCACTTTCTCGACCTTCTTTAATACGTTGAATCTCCGAAGCCATCAATTCTAAATCCATGGCCACTTTTTCATTTTCATTTTTCAGTTTGTCATTTTCCTGTTCCACGGCTTCACGCATCATTCGGCTTTTCTCAAGATCC
>JAJDBO010000108.1 GCA_029261305.1 Nitrospirales bacterium | reverse complement strand
TCGATAATCAGTGTTAGAAACGATCTAACTTCCCTATGGTGATGAATGGTCGTTCTTTACAGGAATCCTGGGTGAGGGAAGAAATAGATGATTTGTGAAAAAAAGTGTCAGTCAATCGTATTTTATAAATTTGGAGGGTCAAAATGATGCGAAGTCATTACTCCGAAACCCTATGGGAAAAAATTGTGAATGGCCAGGACCCTTGGAATCCTAAAGGACCTTTTTGTGGGAAGAAGAAGGGCTTTCGGTTACTAAGAGATTCGAATTGGTCCGTGGAATGGTTGGCCTGTTTTGAGAATACAATGGCATTATAGGCCAAAATAGATAATGACGGTCCTGCGACGTGGCAGAAATTTGGCGAAAGTCATTACGAAATTTTCTAGATATCCTACCAAAGTATAGAGAACCGACATGTTCCGTCCCTTGTGTCGTTTCGCATGCGAGCGTGATGGAGCCCCACCCTGTGCAGCTTCGCACCCTCAAAAGGAGCATGTCGGCCCCTCCACTTCCTCGAAGGTTTCTTTAAGGAATACCTCAATAGCAATAGTACTTCTGATTGAAATTGGGATTTCTCTGTCTCTCCTTCTTTCTCATGAACGCAGGCCATTGGCCACTAAATACTTCTCGACTTGGGCAGATTGTTGGGGCGCAAATTAGTTGGATGGCTTCCTAAAGATCCCCTTGTTCAATGAACCATTTCTTCCCAGGGAGCGGCATTATCTGGTGTCAATTTTTCCGACACGTCAGTTTTTTGACATCAAATGCGGAAAAATCTTCCCTATAGTCCATCCAGTACCAAAATGAAAATTGTCCAAAGTTTCATAATTTTATGCGGTAAAATGTCTAATGGCGGTGAGTTATGTGAAGGCCAACCGCTTCGGTATCAATCTTGCTCAACCATATGCAGAGTATCAAAGTTGTTGCCTAAGGGTCGTCTGGGCAACGGTGCCAATCATTCAACTCCGGAGACTTCCATTATTCTTGGGCGGTCATCGCGGGGCAATTGCCTAAGGGGGCTGATATGGAGAGCAGCCAAGTACGAGTGCTTCTTGTGAATTCACGAGAGGAAGATTGCATCTCAACCAAAAAGCTATTAGCTGACTGTCCAGAACAACAATTTGTTCTTGAATCAGTCTCGGGGTATGAGAATGCACTAGAGACCATTCGTCGAAATGTTCATGAGGTATATTTACTAGATTCGGAATTAGGCGAACGTTCTGGGCTAGATCTTATTCGTGAAGCCATCTACAACGGCTGCAAAGCTCCCTTGATCCTGCTGACGGAACAAGCCGATCATGGGGTGGATACTGAAGCGATAAAAGCGGGTGCCGCGGATTCTCTGGTGAAGGATCAGATCAATGCGACCTTATTAGAGCGGTCCATTCGCTATGCGATTGAACGAAAACGTGCTGATGAGCGAATGGCATTTTTGGCTCAATATGATTCCTTAACGGGGCTGGCCAATCGAAGTCTTTTTAAGGAGCTTCTCGGACTCGCCCTGGCCCGTGCTGAACGAAATGGGAAGCATGTTGCACTCATGTTTCTGGACCTTGATCGCTTTAAAATTATAAATGATTCATTGGGACATGATGGTGGCGACCAGGTCTTAAAAGTGGTGGCTGAGCGCCTACGTTCTCGCATGCGGAAAAGTGACACGGTGGCGAGATTAGGCGGCGATGAATTTACCGTCATTCTTGAGGGCATTGGAACGGTACAAGATGCGACGAATGTGGCCCAGGAATTACTGGATATCGTGGCGCAGCCTATTATGGTGCAGGATCAGGAACTGTTTGTGACGCCAAGTATTGGAATCGCCATTCATCCTCAATATGGAAAAGACTCCGAAACACTGATTAAGAACGCTGATATGGCCATGTATCGAGCGAAGCGTCAGGGACGAAATACCTATCGCTTTTATACCACCACTATGGAAGCCAATGGGAAAGCTTCGCAACAAGTCGCCATGGAAACCAATTTGCGTCATGCCCTGGACCGGGAGGAATTTCTCCTGCATTATCAACCACTGATTGATATGAAAAGTGGTCGCGTGATTGCTCTGGAAGCGTTGTTGCGGTGGTGTCATCCTGAACGTGGGCTCATCCTGCCGGAGGAATTCATTCCTCTAGCCGAAGAAAATGGGATGATCGTGCCTATTGGCGAGTGGGTGTTGGCAACGGCTTGCCAGCAGAATAAAGAATGGCAGGAAGCAGGGCTTCCCCTGGCCAGTGTCAGTGTCAATTTATCCGCCAGACAATTTCGACAAAAATCTTTCGTGGGAAAGGTGGCCAGTATTCTTGCACAGAGCAAACTTGATCCCCAATTCTTAGAGCTTGAATTAACTGAGAGTTTACTCTTCGAAAGCAATGGCGCTTCGACTAATCGATTGAAAGAACTCAAGGCCTTGGGAATAAAAATTTCCATTGATGATTTTGGCACAGGCTATTCCTCCCTAAGTTATTTAAAGTGTTTCCCGATCGACACCTTGAAAATTGACCGTTCTTTTGTTGGCGATATTCCTTCTAATGAAGGCGATTCAGCGATTGCAAGCGGTATGATTGCGTTAGCGCATGGATTGCACATGAAAGTCACAGCAGAAGGGGTCGAGACGCAAGCACAATGGGACTTTTTACGCGAACGTGGATGTGATGCGATTCAAGGATTCCTTATGAGTCCGGCCGTTGCCCCGGAAGAGGTGACGACGGGTTTCCAAAATCGATGGTTAGAACCTGCGGAAGTCGGTGCGGGGATGGGGTCGTTTTCGTGGAACTTGTCTTCTCTCGCAAAGCGATTGACGGGATAAATACATGGTGATGTAATCTGATTCAGTGTCCTCTGAGGTTTGGGAATCGCCCCTGTGCACTTTCGCGAAAAGTAGCGAGAATTGAGGGCTCATGGTAAAGTTGGATCCATGAGCCTTTTTTTGTGTGTCGCTCCCAGGCTGTAATGGTTTCGTCGTGATGGAAAGTAAGCCTTCCAAAGAATTAGAAATGGTAGTGGTACAAGGCAGTCTTCTTGATGTCGATGTGCAGGTGATTGTGAATGCCGCGAATAGTCATGGATTAATGGGTGGTGGGATTGCCGGAGTCATTCGCCGGGTGGCTGGGTTTCAGGTTGAAGAGGAAGCCCGGAAGCAAGCACCGATCCCAGTGGGGATGGCGATCCTCACTTCGGGCGGGCGAACCAAGTTCCGAGGGATCATTCATGCTCCTACGATGTCAGAGCCAGCCATGCGAATACCGACTTCCAATGTTGGGGCTGCGACTCGGGCTGCACTGGCCTTGGCGGATGAACAGGGGTTTCGGTCTTTAGGTTTTCCAGGTTTAGGGACTGGAGTTGGGAGGGTTTCCCCCATGGAGGCCGCGCGTGAAATGATTGAAGAAATCCGTCGGTTCAATCCTGAAATGTTGCAGAGTGTGGTCCTGGTTGATATTGATTCTCTCATGGTGCAGGCTTGGCGAGATCTTCTCTGATGGCATGAGCCTTCATCATCTGCAGAGAACTAAGAATTCGTAGTGACCAAATTCTGAAAAGGGTATGCCGTGCCGCTTGAAGACGAATTCTGTGACATTGTCAAAAAGGCCAGGTTGGGTCTCGGACAAACCATCGAACAATTAGCTCAACAAGTTCACCTCCCACTCAAAGATTTAGAAAGCCTTGAACAGGGTTCGCGTGCTCCTTCTGAGATAGAGGTGGAATCTTGCGCTCAGGCATTGTCCTTGAAAGCCAAGAGCTTGAATGCGGTGGCCATAGAACAATGGGAGCCGGCTCCTTCGCCGAATTGGGTAGATTCTGCAGTGGTCACTATTCGTGGTGACATTGGCGGCTATGAAGTCAAAGGCTATGTCCTATTTGACGCTGGAGCCAAAGAAGCTATCTTTATCGATACTGCCTTCAATGCTGAGGCCATGTTGGAAGAAATTAAAAATCGAGGGCTCAAGCTTGTCGGCATGTGTTTAACGCACGGCCATACCGACCATGCTGGAGGGTTAGACCACATTTTGAAAGAATGGTCTGTCCCAGTATATCTGGGGAATGGCGATTTTCCACTTCTGCCCTGGAAACCTGCCAAAGAGCATCTTGTCGTGCCTCAGGACAAACAGAAAATTGCGGTGGGTGCACTCACCGTGAATTGCCTCGCCACCCCAGGGCATACTCCGGGTGGTTTCTGTTATCAGGTGGAGATAGGCCATCAGGAACTTTGCTTTGTTGGTGATACCCTTTTTGCAGGTTCGATAGGACGGTCGAATCCCTTCTCACTGTATCCCGATCATCTACAATCAGTGAGAGAATGCGTGTTGCGGCTTTCAGACGATACGGTCTTATTGCCTGGGCATGGCCCAGCCACGACCATCAAAGAAGAAAAGATGTATAATCCGTTTGGATAATTATTTCCCTCCCTGCGAAAAACAAATACTTTCATGAATGACCACAACGTCCCACCCGGTCGAATCGGTAATCGACCTGAAGACGATCCCATAGAAGATCCTGTCTCAGGGAGACAGGAATGGTCCCCAGAGTGGGAACTACGGGCTCCTGAGGCGCCGCCTAGCCTCTTTTCTGTGTTGTATCTGCCCATCATTCTTTTTATCGTGACGGTTTTTACTACATTATGGGCTGGGGCCTACCAACTCAACACGAAACCTGTATCCGGTGCCTTGGATTTTTTGATCCGCTATCCTGGGGATCTCTTCCAAGGCTGGCCGTTTGCTGCCACGCTTCTAGGTATTCTGGTGACCCATGAATTCGGGCATTTTTGGCTCTCGCGAATTCATAGAGTCCCCGCCTCGTTTCCTTTGTTCATCCCTGGACCTCCACAGTTTATTGGCACCTTTGGAGCCATTATTCGTATGCGGTCGCCGATCATGAATCGCCGGGCCTTGTTTGATATCGGTGTGGCGGGTCCTATTGCAGGGTTTGTCGTCGCGGTCATTGCACTGATTATTGGATTGTCGCTTTCGACGGTGGTTCCAAAACTCGGCATGTATGGTCTACAGTTAGGGGAGCCTCTCCTGCTTCAGTTTTTCGCGTGGCTCATTTTTGGCCCCATTCCCGATACCTACGATATTGTCTTGCACCCTGTTGGGTTTGCCGCTTGGTTTGGGCTCTTTGTGACGGCCTTAAATCTCATTCCTATTGGCCAGCTTGATGGTGGGCATGTGGCGTTTGCCCTGTTTGGAAAACGTCAACGGACCTTAGCCTTTGCCATTTTGCCAATTTTAGTGGTCTTAGGAATTTGGGGCTGGCCTGGCTGGCTTCTGTGGGCAGGGTTGACTGGCTTAGTGGGGATTGCGCATCCACCAGTCATGGATCCGTCGACAGAGTTAGGGAGAAGTCGAGTGTGGGTTGGATGGTTAGCGATTGTCATATTTGTCCTGTGCTTTTCCCCAGTC
>JAJDBO010000107.1 GCA_029261305.1 Nitrospirales bacterium | reverse complement strand
GTGCCTGGAATTGGGCATCGTGTAAAGAGCCTGAGAAATCCAGATAAACGCGTGAAAGAGTTAGTAGGGTACGTCAAGAGTTTGGGTATTGCCACGCCTCACCTCGATTTTGCATTGGAAGTAGAAAAAATTACTGCTGTCAAAAAAGATAACCTGATCCTGAATGTCGATGGAACGATGGCCGCGGTCCTTGTGGATATTGGCTTCCCAGTCGATAGCCTCAATGGATTCTTTGTGTTGGCCAGAACCATTGGCCTTATTGGCCATTGGACCGATCAAAAGCGACAGGGTAGCCGATTGATTCGTTTGTTTAATTACTTGGTGAATTACGCAGCCCCAAGTAAGCGAGAAGTGCCACCACTGAAATAATTACGGTGTTTCTATCAATATACTCCGAAGCTTGGTGCGTAGCCCTTCGGACTTGATGCGGAGAAAATGATATGTCGATTGATCTTGTCAAAAACTTATACGCAAAAATGCCTGGAGCTATAGAAGCGGCACGGAAAAAATTTGGCCGTGGATTGACGCTCGCCGAAAAAATTCTTGTCTCACATGCAGATAATCTCGACACGCAAGTGTGGGAACGTGGAAAAGCCATGTTGGCCCTCCGACCCGATCGTGTGGCCATGCAAGACGCCACCGCGCAAATGGCGATGCTGCAATTTATTCAGGCTGGGAAAAAACAAGCAGCCGTTCCGAGCACCATTCATTGTGACCATCTCATTCGTGCAGAAATGGGATCGGAAAAAGATCTCATGATTGCCAACGATGAAAATCGCGAAGTCTATAACTTTCTGGCTTCGGCTGCCAAAAAATATGGAATTGGGTTTTGGAAGCCAGGTGCAGGGATCATTCACCAAGTGGTTCTGGAAAACTACGCCTTTCCAGGTGGACTGATTATTGGGACTGATTCTCACACGCCAAATGGTGGTGGTCTTGGTATGTTGGCCATTGGTGTTGGTGGTGCAGATGCTGGCGAAGTGATGGCTGGTCTTCCCTGGGAAGTCCTGCATCCTAAACTTATTGGGGTTAAACTCACTGGAAAGTTAAGTGGTTGGGCCTCACCAAAGGATGTGATTCTTCATATTTGCGGAAAACTTACCGTGAAAGGTGGAACCAACAAGATTGTTGAATACTTTGGGCCAGGAGCAGAAACCATTAGTGCGACGGGTAAAGGCACGATTACGAATATGGGTGCTGAACTTGGTGCGACCACTTCGGTGTTTCCTTATGATCAAAAGATGGTGGACTACCTGAAGATTACCGAGAGAGAAGATATTGCCAAGCTAACTGAGGCCAACAAAGAATTGCTCGTAGCCGATCCTGAAGTGTATGCGAACCCAGAAAAGTATTTTGATGAGATTGTGGAAATTGATTTGTCCACCTTGGAGCCGCATGTTGTCGGTCCTCATTCCCCAGACTTAGCCCGACCTATTTCAAAATTGGCGGCAGAAGCAAAGGAAAAAGGATATCCAGTAGAGTTGAAGGCGGCCCTGTTAGGAAGCTGCACGAATTCTTCATATGAAGACATTGGCCGAGCTGCTCATATTGCCCAACAAGGTTTAAAGGCCGGGCTCAAAGCGAAAACGGCATTTCTGATTTCTCCTGGATCTGAACGCATTTTTCATACCATGAAGCGCGATGGTTTCATGAAGACGTTTGAAGATCTTGGTGCGACCGTATTGGCCAATGCCTGTGGTCCGTGTATCGGTCAATGGAAACGGGCGGATGCCGTCAAAGGAAAAGCCGATTCCATCGTCAGCACGTTTAATCGCAATTTCCCTGGTCGTAATGATGGCGTTGCTGAGACCCTCTCCTTTCTGGCGAGTCCGGAATTGGTTGCGGCTTATGCGCTGACGGGAAATTTAGGGTTTGATCCCGTTAACGATACGATCAAGACAGCTGATGGTAAAGAAATTAAACTCGATCCTCCTCAAGGTGATGAGTTGCCTGCAAAAGGATTTGCCAAAGGCGAAGAAGGCTTTGTCGCTCCAGCAGAAAATGGCGAGGGACTAGAAGTTGATTTGCCTCCAACCAGTGAGCGGCTCCAATTGCTTCAGCCATTTCCAAAGTGGGCAGGAAATGATTTCGACAAATTACCGTTATTGATTAAAACTAAAGGCAAAACCACGACTGATCATATTTCACCTGCTGGGCCTTGGTTGAAGTTCCGTGGGCATTTAGACAAGATTAGCGACAATATGTTCCTTGGGGCCAATAATTCCTTTACTGGTGAGGCCGGAACTGGGAACAATGTGCTAACTGGTGAGACTGGGTTAACTCTTGCCAAAATTGCCCGTGATTACAAAAGCAAAGGCGTCGGCTCATTTGTGGTGGGTGATGAAAATTATGGAGAAGGCAGCAGTCGGGAGCATGCGGCCATGTGCCCACGTTTCCTTGGTGTTCTGGCAGTGCTGACCAAAAGTTTTGCCCGTATTCATGAAACCAATTTGAAGAAGCAAGGTATTCTTCCAATGACCTTTGCGCATCCTTCGGACTATGATCAAATTGAGCAAGAGGACCGGGTCAGTGTCACGGGTCTGAGTGCCTTAGCACCAGGAAAGCCCATATTGGTCACGATCCATAAAAGCGATGGAAAAGAAGTCACCATCCAAGCGAATCACAGTATGACCGAGCCCCAAATCACATGGTTTAAAGCAGGCTCAGCCTTGAATGCGTTGAATTAACATAAAAGGATGGGTGGTCTCCTTCAATGGAGGCCACTCAATATTTTCTATGACCGCTGCAAATGAAAATACGGTCGATCAAGAGAATGCTCTTGGACCTAAGATGGTGACTGTGGAGAT
>JAJDBO010000106.1 GCA_029261305.1 Nitrospirales bacterium | reverse complement strand
AGCCTCCTGTTAAGCCGACCATGATCATATCGGAACATAATAAAGGCATTTAATCTGGACGTCGAGGGTGGATGGAAACGAGAAAAGTGTGAGAAACTTGACCGTCTCCAGAGACTTCCTGTATGTGCCTAATAGGGGTGTTTAATGCCTCAATACGAACTTGATACCAAGATGGGAAAAAGTGGTGATTAGAAAATTCGCATCAATCAATGTTTTCATGATCGTGCTTTCTCTGTGGTTTGGGGCCAGTATCGCTTTGGCTCAAGAGGGGTTCATTCCTCATGGCACAGAGACTGCCGGTGGTGCTACCTGGGTAGTGGCCGTAGACGGAACCGGGCAATTCCTATCCATCCAAGAGGCCATTGATCAAGCGCATAGCGGTGATACAATTTTCATCAAAGCCGGAAATTATGTCGAAGATGTTACCGTTCATAGTAAGGAAGGCCTCAAAGTCATTGGTGAGGGCATGAAAAAAGTGTTCATCGCTGGGTTGGAACGTGTGGGGACTTTGCATATAGGGAAATGGCCATACGGCGCTACCAATGTCGAAATTAGCGGGATGACCATTCAGCAACATGGCGGTCTTGGCGTAGGTATTTTTAATGGAGCGGGGGTGACCCTCCGAGATCTTCATGTCAATGGATTAATTTTTAGCCAACAAGTGCAACGGGTACGCATTGAAAATTGTATCGTGGGCGGAAGTGAAACTACCGGAATGGCCTTTGCTGATTCAGATGCCATCCTTGCGGGTAATATTATCCATGATAATGATCATGGGGTGTCAGTAGGTGGGAACTCGCGAGTGGAACTCAAAAATAATGTGATCACGCGAAGCTTATTTGAGGCGGTCTTAGTTGCGGATAAAGGGCAGGCCACGGTTGTGCAAAATACCTTAGTCAACAATGGCGGTGGGATAAAATTTCAAGACGATTCCTCCGGAGAAATTCGAGGGAACATTATCACGAACTCAAAAGTTGGCGTGGCCTATTTTTCAAAGATGAACGTAGCTAGATCCCACAACGCCTTTCACAACAATGGAATGCATGAGCAAATGAATGGAAGTGCCGTCTCAACAGACGCAGCGAACAAGGCAAACCAAGACGTCTATGTTTCACCACATTTCGTAGCGCCCGACCGTGGGGATTTCAGACTCAAAACGGATTCCCCCCTGTTGAACGTCGGCGAGTTTGCCCACCTTGGAGCCCTTGGGCCCGTCAGTCAATAATGCTCCTCCTCATCATTCAAGAAGAACTATTGGACTTTTGGGAGTAAGCGGAGGAGGCCTCGATCGGCGTCGAGGGTGACTTCGAAGTTTCTGAGGAAGGACATGCCGAGGAGTCCTGAGACGCCTGAGATCCCATCCGGCAAATCGTGGATGGCTACGGCTACATTTGAGGCTGTAGCTGCACCCACTTGCACCGTTCCCACTTTCGTCATGCTGACTTGAACCGATCCTCCAGCGGTATTCACAGTATTCAAGCTGACATCTGATCCCGAGAGTAATCCCAACTCAATGCCAAGATCGTAGGAGATCACGGTCATGGTGGCTCCTGTGTCCACAATGAGATGGGCATCTACCGAATTATTGAGTAAGACTTGAACCACTATGGATCCACCAATTTTCGTGATGGGTATGGTGATGGGTTCGGGTTTGTTTTTCTCCGAAGAATCTTTTGATTCTTCTTGAAATGCCTCATTTGGCTCTGCTCCTTGTGAAAACTGTCTTTCTTGTCGTTGGGAGGTTACCGGCTGGCGTCGTTGACGAGACCGCGAAACGCGATTGGGTTTGCTAGGAGCCGGCTTGGATATTTGGGCCGTGGGTTTCGTGGGATCTAATACCGTACAATCTTCCAATTGTGCGGGGCTATCCGTTAGGACCATGGAACCAGTGGGGTCAAAACATTTATACATGGTGGCGGTAACCGGTGCCGTGGTAATAATCATACAAGACCATATCACCCATCCGAATAACCAGCACTTCATCTTGGAAGGACCATACATGATGGAGCTAAGTCTTACTTCCTTCTTTAGTTAAAGGAAGGGTGGCTTCAACCGTTTCGCCAATGTTCTTGAGGTGTTTGGACAGCACCACGCTGCTTGCCTCAATGGACTTTACCTGAATATTCCCTTCGAGGGTTTCTCCTTGTTTCATGATGTATATGGCTTGACCATTACTTAGGAACACTTGTTGCTCGCCTTGTTTTGTCAAATATCCTAGAAATTGAAATTTCTTTAACTGCAGTTGGGCTTGCTGGATGGCGGCCTTATTTGGTGACGGTTTTGGCGGTGTGATTCGGGTAGGGACTGGTTTAGGTTTAGGTGGAGTTGGTGCTGTGGTTTTTGGTTTGGGTCGAGGCTTGGCAATTTTGGGTTTTGGCCGATTTGGGTCCTGAAGGGATGCAAAAATATTTCTAGGCGTATTTAGTTCAATATTAATCAATGGTCGGTTCATTCCCGTGGCCGTGGCTTGTTTTCCGCGGGTGGCTTGGCTCGTGGTATTTGCCCCAGGGGTGGTAGGAGTTGGGAATTGTTGATCTTCTTGTTCAAGCCTATCGACAAACATCAATGTCCCCCAGACCAAGAGTAATCCACCCAAGAGAAGCCCTTTTTCGCGTTTGGTCACGGGGCTTATAACCCTTTCACCGATAAGGCTGAATCAGGTTTGAAATAGGTGCCGATTCGTATTTTAAAGGCGACATCTTCTGTCTTTTTTGAGCGTTCCGCCGACAATTTTTCAATGATCAAATATGTGCCGGACGTTTCTAGTTCAAAGATAAATTTGCGAATGGCTTCATAAGCCCCAAAGGCTTCGAATGAAATTGATCCTTTGGTGGCCAACCCGGCCTTTTTTTTATCTTGCTTGTCTTGATGATATTGCATGCCGGGAATGTGAACCTTATTGGACTTGGCCAGCCCTGTGATTGTGACTCCCAAGTCGGAGAATTCTTCTGGCGCAGGAAGTTTTTTCCAAATTTTGGCTAATTGCGCTTGCGTCGATTTCGCAGTGACCCGAGTGACTTGCTGATGTCTCAGTTGATTGAGTGTGTTCAATATTTCCGCTTGCCGGTCTTCAGCGGGCCCGAGTAGCCCGAAGTACATGACCAAACAGATAAGGAGGCTTCCACACGCGAGTGCCGCCAAGGGCTTTAAATAACGAAGTGTCTTATTGGCCGTGAGGGATAATGAGGTGATCGCCAGTTCCATGCTGATTCCTACAGTGCTCCTTGACGAGATTGTGGCTGGCCTTCTGGTTGATACGTGACTTCTAAGTTGAAAGCGAAAAAGGAAAATTTTCTTCTCTTATCGTCTTTTTTGAGGATTTTGTGATTGGCTAAGACGATCTGCTGAAAAGCTTGATGTCGTTCGAGCCCGTTCACGAGGGCCGAGAGATCGTCAAGCGTCAGGGCTGCGCCACTCAAGGTAATGGTGGAACGTTGAAAATCCAAGACCACCGAGTCCATGGAGATTCTCGCTGGCACTGCAGTTTCTAAATCATTCAGAAATTGGGTCCATGAAAATTTTTGCTGACTGGCAAGTGCGTTGGAAAAAGCCACATGTTGGGGAAGGGCTTGGATCCATTGATCGGAAAGATTATACCCTTTCGCCTCGGCTTGTTGCCGAAATTGGCGAGAGGTTTCCATGACCTGAGAAACGCCTTCTTCATATTCACGGATTTCAGCTTCGACTTCCTGTGTTTCCCACCATAGCCAACCAATGCCAGAGAAAAAAATGAGACTGGCAACGACTAGAGCTGCTTGAATGAGTTGGACCACTACCAAGCTAGAGGAAGCCAATGAAATGTGTAATCGTGGGGTGCTCATGCAGATTTACTCGTGGCGGCAAAGGCTGGTAGTGACGTGCCTGTCCAGGATGGTAGCCCGGATATAGGTTTGAGATTCAGATTAGGATTCCCAGGAAATAAGGGAAAAGCTTTCACTCGTGGCGTGCCGTGCTCTCCTTCGCAAGGAAATTCGTGTTCAATGAATTCGGCAATGTTGGGTAGCACCTGGTCGGGGTGTTGGCTTCCAATCAAGAATAGTGGGTAGATTTCGTTGGACATGGCATTGGCTTCATGAGTTTCAAAAAAATATTGAAGCGTGCCCAATAGTTCATTCGTCATGACCGTGGTGGTCTGAGAAGGCATCGTCAACATGGTATTGGGTTCAAGAATATTGGAAGGCTCCTCAGTATTATTGAAAGGAGTGCGTTCCTGACCTTCTTCGTTCTGGTCTTGGGTTGAGTGCAGAGGCTGCGCATGCGGTGGGCGTAATTGTCGTAACGGCTTGATTCGTAAAAATGATGGTATGTCATTCTGCAACGCAATAAGAGAGAAGCCCCAATCCGTGAGGTAGAGAAAGAACAGAGTGCCGGGTACAAAGGAGAGCCGTTCGGTGGTTCGCGTCAAGTTCAAATCTATGATGGGGCGGCACATATTAAACACGGCTAGGCTGGCGACATGAATTGATGCGGGAATAAGATCTGCTTCTAGGCAAGCCGTTTCATAGGCCTCGATGATATTTTCCTTAATGGCCGTGGCCAAGAGGCGAACAGGTTGGTCAGGTGGGCGAGTCGCGTGAAACTTTCCTTGTCGAGAAGACAGAATTTGATACGAAATCCGAAAGTTTTCCTTAGGCAAATTTAAGTCTTGTTGTAAACGCCATTGGACTAAGGCCTGTTGTTCTTTGATATTTTTCGGAAGAGAAGCCATCTCCAATAGGGTGGTTCGGGCGCAAAGATCGGGGAGACATAGGGCAATGGATTGTGGGCCATTCTTTTGACCGACTGCGGCGTGCAAGCTATTGACGACTTGCTCGTGATCTAAAATGTTGGGCTCCACGGGAGAAAGCTGAATTGATCCAACGGGGAGAGGTTGCTCGATGCATCCACCAAATGATTGGTGTCCCAATCGTCGATTCACGTACGCCAAACTTAATGACTCGGCAGTGACATAGAGTCCGGTCTTTGGCCTGGCAAAAGGAAAGAACGTCATTCAATGTCCTCGATTGGAGTGACGCGATTAATTTCTTTAAGCGTGGTTTCTCCCCGAATGACCTTTTGTACCGCATTCTGCCGCAGTGTGGTCATGCCTTGTGCATAGGCCGCATTTCGAATTTCTGCCGACGTGCGTTCCATTAAAATCATTTCCTTGATCGATTCATTAACATCCAAAAATTCGGTAATGGCTTTTCGCCCCTTATATCCTAGCCCATTACATTCGTGACAACCCTTGCCCTCATAAAAGGTGTAGTGTTGAGCACGCTCATAATCGATGCCAGAATCTCGGCAGAGATCCGGATCTGCTGGTATTGGAACTTTACAATAGGGACAGATCGCACGAACCAGTCGTTGCGCTAAGATGCAACTGAGGGAAGACACAAAGTTAAAACGTTCGATGCCCATGTTGACGAAGCGGGAAATTACATCGAACGCATTATTGGCGTGGACTGTGGTAAACACGAGATGACCAGTCAGGGCAGATTGGATCGCAATTTGTGCGGTTTCCGCATCGCGAATTTCACCAACCATAATTTTGTCTGGGTCGTGACGGAGAATCGATCGAAGGCCTCGGGCAAACGTTAATCCCTTTTTTTCGTTTACGGGAATTTGCACGATGCCCCCGAGTTGATATTCCACGGGGTCTTCGATGGTAATAATTTTATCTTCAGGTGTGTGCACTTCGTTCAGCGCCCCATAGAGAGTCGTGGTTTTGCCGCTTCCCGTGGGACCCGTCACGAGGACCATGCCATAGGGCCGGGTGATCGCGCGTCGAAATCGTCGAAGGTCCTCAGCCGGATATCCCATGACATCAAGATTTAATCCTCCCACATTGGTGGTGACACTCGTTTTGTCGAGGACACGAATGACCACCGATTCGGCAAAGACACTGGGTAAAATGGATACACGGAAATCGACCGTGCGTTTTTCCACATGGAGTTTAAAACGACCATCTTGAGGAATGCGCCGTTCTGAGATATCCAATTCCGACATGATCTTGAGCCGGGAAATTAATGAGGCATGAACGGATTGGCTCAAGGGTTCCATGGCCTGGTACAGGACGCCATCAATTCGAAATTTTACGTCAATGCTGTGTTCGTTTGGTTCTATATGAATATCACTGGCATGCTTTTGGAGGGCGCTAAGGATGATGGTATTTAAGAGTTTGACGACCGGGCTAAGATCTTTGCTAATTCTTTCAACCGAAAGGATTTCTTCGCCCTTGTCGTCTTCTTTGATGAGAACGGGATTGAGTTCCTCTTGGATACGTGTCAGGACTTGTTTGTTGCCTTCGCTGGCTGCCAACCCTTCCTCAATGGCGGTTTTCGTTGATACCACCAGTCGAACTTCTCGCCCAAGTAATAACTCTAACTCATCAATGGCTCGAAGGTCTTGAGGGTCTGCGACGGCGATGGTGAGGAACCCGTCCTGATCCGACACCGGAGCAAATGGCTGACGATGCATCCATTCAACCGGAATCGTGGAAAAGAATTCTTGATCCACACGGAATTCGTTGAGTGGTTCAAATGGGAGGCCAAACTGTTCAGCAATGGCTTGAGCCAGAGGCTCTTCCTCAATCCGTCCTTCTTGAAGGAGTAAGGTGCGAAGCGGTTGCTGCGTGGATTGAACCTGTTGCAGGCATTCCTCTAGTTGAACGGACGAAAGTAATTCTCGTCTCAACAAGATTTCTTCTAGTGAAGTGCGTTTGACAGGTGTGGCCATAATAAATCTATGTGAAACGTAATACGTGATGCGTGATGCGTGACAGGATTTCTTTGTTTCTTACGCTTGACGCTTTACACATCACGTTCTCTATTACACATTATCTGCCAGTTGAAAGACTGGAAGATACATGACGATCACGACTCCCCCAACTAAAAACCCCATGATGAGCAGGAGGACGGGTTCAATCCATGTCGTCAACTGATTGAGCTGAAGATCTAATTCGCTTTCATGAAATTCAGCAATTTCCTGCAACATGGTTTCTAGAGAGCCTGTGGATTCCCCAACTTCAATCATTTCCAACGTCATGCGCGGTAAAAACTTTTCCTGTTTTAATGATGTGGCCAAACCCATTCCGTCTCGTACGCGAGCGCTTGCCTCGGTGAGAGATTGAGAAATGACTTTATTGGTCATGGCCTGGGCCGTAATGGTTAAGGCGGACAGTAAGGGAATCCCGCCAGCGAGAATTGTGCCTAATGTCCGGGAAAGACGAATGATTTGATTTTTTAACAGGATGCCGCCAAGCAAGGGAAGTCGTAAGAGAATGTGGTGAAATTGATACCGTCCGGTTGGCGTTTGGAGCCAGGCGTAAATGATCATGGGTGCAATTAGGCAGCCAGCCAACAGCCAGGGACCCCAAACCATAATCGACCCCACGACATCCAGCATAAGCTGAGTTGGACCAGGCAGCTTAGATCCTCGCTGCGCATAGACTTCAGAAAAAATTGGCATGACATAACCTAAGAGAAAGGCTACGACGCAGAGACCGATAAAGACCAGAAAGACCGGATAGGCCAAAGCTTTTGAGACTTTTTCTTTTACCGAGATGATCAATTTTAAATAGTCAATATACCGCTTCAACACATCAACTAAATTTCCGGTATGTTCGCCTGATTGAATTGTGGCTCGATACAGATCCGAAAAATATTTGGGATGGCCAGTCATGGCTTCAGAAATGGCAGATCCACCACGGATGCCTTCCCGGACATGTTGCAGTGCGACTTGAAAGTGGGGGTTGAGCGCGCGTTCCGTTAAAATGTCGAAGGTTTTGAGGATAGGGAGTCCGGCTTTCACCAGTGCTAAAAATTGCTGATTGAAGATGAGAAAGTCCCGAGGCGTGAGTTTTGTTCCAAATTGAATACCTTTGGAAAGTCGTGTCTGAGAATGTTCACCATCGACCTTAAGAACAAACAATCCTTGGTTTTCGAGTTGATTGCGGACCGCCCCTTCACTGATACCATCGGCATGGTCTTCAACAATGGTTCCATCGGCTTGTGCTGCTCGGTAATGATACTGCGGCATGGGATGCCCCCATCACGGGGTAAGCTTGTCCTTTGTACGGGGAAGTTCAACAAGTTCCCCGGGATCTAAGTTTTCCATCGTTGGGATCTTGAGAAATTGCCCCACGACAATAGTGTTATGCGTGAGCCCGTTCATTTCTTTTAATTCGTTTACGGTGGTCCCGTAGGTTTTCGATAGGGCCCACAAGGAATCCCCACGTTTCACGACAATAAGGTCGGTTCCGGTCATCTGGTGTTTGGCCATGGATTGGCCTGGGGATGGCGCTGTTGGTTGAACTACGACTTTTTGGTTTTCAACTTCGTCTCGTAAGATGGAAATGTCTTCGGAAAGAGTTGCCAGAGATTCATTGAGTCCATTTAAGAAGGTTTCCATAGTTCGCATTTGTGTGACCAATTGTAGTACTTGAGGAGCCGAAGCGGTTTTCGCTCGCAGTTGCGTAACCTCTACTCGTAATTTGTCGCGTTCGGTTTTCAGTGAGGCTAATTTGGTTTTGAGCTGAGAGATCTTTTCAGCATGTTCTAACTCTCGAGCTTGGAGGGCGGTCATTTTTGACTTGGCCAATCGAACATCCGCTGCCTGTTTTGCAGACATAATTCGCTCTGCGGCCAAAGCTGAACGCAACGATTCGGCTTCCGCTTGAGCTTCAAACGCTAAGGTCGACGTTTCCTGTGTTGGTGGAAGAATCGTGAGTTTTGGGGCGGACGATACTTCGTGGACACATCCTTGCAGGAGGAATGTTCCCAATAACACCACGAGAGTCGATGTTTTTATGGGAGAAGTTGCATACATATGACTGTTACCACTCGCTGTATAATTTTCCATCAGATGCAGTTTCATCACTTCCACTGTGTATATCAAACACGCCGCCGGCTTCCTCATCGTCAGCATTTTCTTCAATCACTATTCGCCAGCTATCCGCTGTTTTCGTAAACGGGTCAGTCGGAATGTGGCGAAGATAGCCAGCCTCAACTAAGGCCTCGAGGCTTTGTGGATAAATCCCTTGGTCCGCATAATGTTGGTCTAGCACTGTTCGCATGGTGGCTAAATTTTGTCTCAATGTAGCTTCTCTCGCTTTGACCACCGATCGTTGAAATGATGGTACGGCAAGTGTGACCAAAATTCCAGCAATGGCCACCACAATCATGAGTTCCAGTAAGGTATACCCACGCGGCCGTTTCTTTGCATTACCAGTCGCGATATGATGTGCCATCAATCGCTGTGCCCGTGCTTGTCGTAAATATGTCAAAGACATCTTCCCCGCACCAATCATCGACATCGGCATCATCTTGATAGCAGCGGATTCCCCATTCTTCGGAATTGGTTATAGGATCAAACGGAACTTTCCTTAAATACCGCCGAATGGAAATCGTTTCTTGAATGGAAGACTCTCCACCACTGAGTTCAATTTTCATGAGGACGTCTAGTGATTTTGGGTATCCTGTCAGCCCTGTGTATTCTTTACAGGATAATTGATTTTTCACACAGAGCGGACCCAAGAGGGTGTTACTATCCCGAGCCCAATCTCGGCGGAAATCATCAATGGCTGTTCGGACCATTCGCAATGTTTGACGCAACTCTAATTCCTTTGATCGTTTGGCACTAACCTTTGTGAGGGGCAGGGCGATCGATGCGAGAATGACAATGATCACCATGGTAATCAGTAACTCAATTAAGGTGATTCCCTGGTCCTGACTTTTCATCCTATAAAATTCGAATAAGGCTGTGTTGAACGGTAATCGGGATAGATTGTCCCGAGGTGCCGGTAAGTCTTGGTTGTTTAATGACAATAGGGGATTGCCCCTTCGTCTTTGTTTTAAACACTAATGTCGCCAGC
>JAJDBO010000105.1 GCA_029261305.1 Nitrospirales bacterium | reverse complement strand
GACTACCCGGCAACACGCCGATAATCAAACCCGCCTCTGGCAATCCTAACTGTTTTCGTACTTGTTGACGATCATATTGCGGCGCGAGAGTATCGAGTAACGGATGCCCCACAAAATCACAAGGCACCCCCGCATCATGGTAGATGGCTTCCTCAAACGGTAAAATAACGATCATGCGACGGACCACTCGTTTAATCGAATGTATCCGATGCCGTCCCCAGGCCCAAATCTGCGGAGCAATATAATAAATGACCCGATGTCCAAGATTCGCGGCGATTTTGGCCAATCTCAGGTTAATGGAGGGGTGATCAATGAAGACCACTCCATCCAAGGCCTGTGCCTTAAAAAACCGTTTGATGGTTAAAATATTCGAAATCCCTTTGGCGATGTTTACTGGCCCCGGCACTCCAACCGCATCTAATCGTTTTAAGCCCTGAAGCAATTCGACTCCGGCTTCGCGCATGTGCTGGCCTCCAACTCCAAACAGCTTGACGTTCGGCTCAAGTCGCCGCAACGATTTGGCCAAATTTGCCCCGTGCAGATCTCCCGAGGCCTCGCCTGTAACAATCAAAATAATCGGAGCAGACATGATGACAGTATATCGTCAGGAAGAAGAACCCACCCGTTGAGAGAACGGCTCCGGGGAACCTGACTTATGGATTGATTCAATAATGGCATACGCTAATTCCAAGGCACGAAGGCCTTCTTCACCAGAGACTCCATGAGACATTCCCGATTGAACCGATCGCACGAAGGCTTGCAACTCACGCTTCAGTGGCTCTTCATCAGTTCCTTGAATGGATTCTTCCACCACAGAGGACTCTCCTTCTGAGAGTTCAGCGCGCCGATACACAAGACCTTGCCGAGTCTGAAAGTCCACAGACAGGTACAAGTCCGATTGAAATAATCTCATTTTCCGAAGGCGACCAGTCGACATTCGACTGGCGGTAAAATTGACAATACCACCGCCAGAAAATTCAACTCGGGCATTGGCAAAATCAACCTGAGAGGAAAGCACCGCAACACCTACGCCTTCCACTTGTGTGATGTCACCTAGATTGAGCGATAAAATAAGATCTAAATCATGAATCATCAGATCTAAGACCACATCAACATCTGTCCCACGCGGTTGATAAGAAGCCAGACGATGACATTCAATAAATCCCGGTCCTTGCACAATACCTCGGACCACATCCATGACTGGATTGAATCGCTCGACATGCCCAACCTGTAATATGAGGCCATGTTGTTTTGCGCAGGCCACCATGTCCCGAGCCTGAGCAACGGTTGAAGCGAGAGGCTTTTCCACAAGGACATGTACGCCAGCATTCAAACAAGAAAGAACAACTTCTTGATGATGAGTCGTTGGCACAGCCACGCTCACGGCATCCACCGCACCTAGCAACTCATGGATATTGGGAAACACTGGGGCATCATGTTGTTGACCAATGGCATCGGCACGATCACGATCAAGGTCCGCAATACCCACGAGCTTCGTGTCGGGAAATTGAGCATAGAGTCGGGCATGGTGTTGCCCTAAGTGCCCCACTCCAATGACGCCGACTTTGAGTTGATCCATACTTTAAGGCCTTGGGGTTCGGAAAGCAGAAAAATCTTCTTTGCAGTTCATGCTCTTGCTTTCCCCACGATGGCGATTCCTGCGCGATTGGCAAGTTCCATCATTTCTTCTCGGTCAAGAAAAATCGTTCGTTCGGCCTCAACAGCAAGGACCGAAGCCTTCACTTCCTGCATAACCTCGATGGTCTTGGGACCAACAGCTGGTAAGTCAAACCGAAGATCTTGCTGCGGCTTCGATCGTTTCACAACAACGGCACCCTTTCGTGCCAATACTCCACCACGTCGAATTGCCTCATCCGTCCCCTCGACCGCCTCAACTGCCACGACCACTCGATCCTTCACCACCACGCATTGCCCAATATCCAGCTGGCCAATTTCCTTAGCCATGGTCCACCCGAATTCGATATCTTCTTGCTCTTTCCCCGTGGGTCGACGTTTCGACAATGCTCCTTCTGGTACTAGGATATTTTGCAATCCAAAGGTTGATTCACAAATTTGAATGCCTTCGCTTTCAATTTCTTTGGCAATGGCTCGCAAGATCCCATCGTCCTTCCACAACTTAAGGCGGGAAAACAACGCGATGGCCCGAAGGTCAGGACGAACATCTGAAAACAGGTGTGTTTTTTTGATCCCTCCCAACATGACAGCTTGACGAACACCATCATCCTTGAGGGCTTTGATTAACTTATTAAATTGCCCTATTCGAATCCAATGAATATGGTCCACTGCCTGCTCAAGCTCAGGGGACGTCTCCCCAACATGAGCCACAGCCGACACCGTGTATCCAAGTTTTTTGGCATTTTCCGCAAAGATAATGGGAAAGCGACCGTTCCCCGCTATTAACCCAATCGATTCACCGGGTGAGGCCGGGTTCACGGAGAAAGAAGAACCATTCGAAGAATGGGAGTCTGAGGACAATTAAAATTCCTCTTGATCATCTTGACCTTTTCGCGCGGGGCGACAGGCCCCTCGAGTTGAGGCCTCCAAGAAGGTCAACATCATCAACACATCTTGGCTATCTTGAAATTGATGCCGGGCAAGTTTTGTGGCTTCGGCCAACCGCTGGCCTTTTCTAAATAATAACTGGTAGGCCTGTTTGAGAATGCGAATACGTGCATTGGAAAATCCACCACGGCGGAGACCAATGGCATTAAGTCCGTATAATTTTGCACGATTCCCTGCGGCTCGCATATAGGGTGGAACATCCCGCGCCACAGCTGAGCAACCACCAATCATGGCATAATCCCCAATACGGACGTATTGATGGACTCCAACCAATCCCCCAATGACCGAATAACTCCCAATACTGATATGTCCGGCCAACGTCGCGGCATTAGCCATCACCACAGAATCTCCAACATGGCAGTCATGTGCAATATGTACATAGGCCATGAGAAAATTATGGTTTCCTAAGGTCGTCACCCCGCCTCCAAATGCCGTCCCACGATTCACAGTGACATATTCTCGTAAAATATTTTCATCGCCAATGATGACCTTCGTGGGTTCATCATGATACTGAAGGTGTTGAGGAGGAGAACCAATGGACACATAGGGAAAAAATTTGCATCGTTGCCCGATTTCGGTCCACCCTTCCACACACACATGGGAATGCAATTCGGTTCCACGACCAATTTGCACATGCTCCCCGACGATACAATACGGCCCAATACTCACATCTTTATCAAGTTCTGCTTTGGGATGAACAATGGCTGTCGGGTGAATTGACATACTTCAGATCCTTATACCCAATAAAATTGGTATCACTTAAGGGGTTATTCTTTTCATGACATAGGACAATGCTTAAGAGTCCGAATCAGTTTTCGTGGTGACCATCGCGGTAGACTCGGCCTCGCAGACCAAATTTTCTCCAACAAAGGCCTTCCCTTCCATTTTCCAAAATGGCGGACGTCTTTTTATTACCGTGACTTGGAGACGGAGCTGATCTCCTGGCACAACGGGCTTTCGAAATTTGGCTTTATCAATGCCCGTCAAATAGACCACTGGGGGAGCATCCCCTGGAGCGGAACGGATGGCGAGAATTCCGCCAAGTTGAGCTAAGGCCTCGAGAATAAGAACTCCCGGAAATATCGGACGTCCGGGAAAGTGACCCTGAAAAAATGGTTCATTGATGGTGACATTCTTGATTCCCACCGCCTTCTGATCAACAGTCAATTCCGTGACCCGATCTACTAACAGAAATGGATACCGATGGGGCAAAATTGCTTGGATATCAATATTATCAATAACTGGTCCGGTCTCACTCATTACGTTCCTCCGCCAGTGAATTCCACTCTTGCGACACGCAAGGGGAAGTATATATTTTCTGCAAATAAAATGAAGGACGCTTCGAGGAATTTAGTGCACAGTAAGATCCTTCCCTTCACTGCATCCCCTCACCCAATCCAGGCCCTCACTAACTGAGTTTTTGGAGGACTACATAACAGCCCGTTTGGTGTTCCTTTGTACAAACTGAGAACATATTCAACTTGATTTCCCAATTACTAGGGATTCTGTTGATTCAACTCAGTCAACACTTCCGGAGATATATCTAAACTCGCCTCAAAATACCGTGTGGTCGTATTCGTTCCTTTTTCCACAACAAGGAGTAGGCCGTGCTGTTTGGCAATAACTTCTACGACCTCATCAACATTCTCACGAAATTCGGAAAATAATTGGCCCTGTTTTCCTTGAACCTCTTGGTTCATATTCGCCACTTTTTGCTGGTACTCTCCCATTCGCTGCCGAAATTGATCTTCCCGTTGTTGGCGGGCCGTTTGGCTCAACACACTGCCTTGTCGCAGGAGCTGACTTTCAAGGTTACGAAGTTCCTTTTGCTCCAACTCAATTAAGGCTTGCCGGTCTTTCATAAAGGCATTAAGTGTATCAGTCACCTGTTTCCCAAGTTTCGACTCCTTCAATAACCACTGGGTATCCACGACACCTATGGAGATTTCAGAATCAGATTTTTTGGGTGTGGCTGGGGAAGAAGACATGCAACCAGCTCCTAATAGAAGCAAGCCAACCATGGTTATCCCCACACCTTGTTGAAAGATTTTTTTCAGACCCATCGCCATCAAATTGCAACCCAACATAATCATATCCTTTAAAAAACATTGCCGACTGAAAATTCGAATACTGTTTCCTGTTCATTTTGCTCGGGATCTAAATTAAGCCCCCACGCAGCTCGCAAAGGGCCAAATGGAGAAATCCATCGTACCTCTAGGCCCGTCGCGGGCCTAAGTGCAGTTGTGAGGTCCGCATTTTCAGCAAATCCTTTCCCGTAATCGAAAAAAATCACTCCATTAAGTTTAGCATCTGGAAGCACGGGAAAAATCAATTCTGCATTCAGAATGATCTGCTTGTTCCCGCCCTCCAAGGTCCCACTAGATGTAACGGGACCTGCACGCCCAAATTTAAAACCTCGAACGGAGTTAATTCCACCGACGAAAAAGAGTTCTGTCAGCGGAGTCGAATCCCCACCATACCCTTCGGCAATCCCAAAGCGGCCTCGAAAGGCCATTCGTAGATCCCAAATGGGTAGGGGCACATATTTCAGGCCATCAAGGCTCACCCGATAAAAATTATTTGTTCCACCAAGAGCCTCGGTTCCAAATCCCAACCGTACACCTGCACGGGAACCACTTCGTGGGTCTTGGAAATTATCCCGTGTATCACGAAAGAGGCTGGCGCGAAACCCTGTAGTAGATTGGTCTCCGACCTGACGCAGAATAAACGTCGGCGCATTTGATGCAGGATTTCTAATGGTAATGGCTTCCCCCACAAAGGTAATGCTCCCTGCAATATATTCTGAAAACGCCCGCCCGAATTTTAATGTTCCTCCCGTCCGTTTTTCTTCATACGTTAGAAAATCCGTCTCGGTGCTGAACCCATCAATTTGAAAGGAGGTAGGACCATCAAATAAAGAAGGATTACGAAAGGTGAGAACCCCCAATGTCCGACGAATACCAAGCTGTCCCCGGATCTGTGCCAAATAGCCCATTCCGAACAGATTACCTTCGGAAATATTTGCAATGGCTGTAAATTGATCCAAAGTGCTAAATCCACCACCGATGCTAAACGATCCAGTGGGTTTTTCCTTGATTTTAACTTCGAGATCGACTTTATCTTCTTCCACCTGATTGGGAAGAATTTCAACCGTTTCAAAGAAATTCAAATTATTGAGCCGTTGAAAACTCCGTTTGATTGCCACCGAGTTAATGGCTTCCTGCTCATCGACACGGATTTCACGGCGAATGACATTGTCCCGTGTTTTATCATTTCCTGAAATATGAATTTCGCGGACACGAATCA
This sequence comes from Nitrospirales bacterium, assembly GCA_029261305.1. The sequence continues at coordinate 38,066 of JAJDBO010000105.1, read as the reverse complement.
AGGACCCTTCCTTAATGTTGAAGGTTATTTGTGTCGTTAATGTTTGAGGATTTGGAACCAACGATGGGGTCACCTCGGCAAAAGAATAGCCTTTTTCCCCGTATTTATCAGTCACCCGTGTGACTTCCTTGCGAACAGACGATCGTTGAAACACATCATCGGAACGAATAAATGCTCCCAATTCCAATTCTTCAGTCTCAAAGATCGTATTGCCCGTAAAGGTCACAGTTCCAATCGTATAAGGCTGACCTTCAATAATTCGGAAGGTCAGGTCAAATGACTCTTTATCCTCGCTCAACTCGATACTTGGCACCCCGACTTGGACATCTAAATAGCCCTTATTCGCATAAAACTCTTTTATGCGTTCGACATCGTTGGGCAATTCTTCTCGGCGAAGAATACCCGCATCCGTCACCAGAGACAGCAGTGGCACCCATTCACGATTGGCTGTCACATCCAGTAAATCCCCCTTGCTAGCCACCGTCAGGCCTTGGAAATTAATCGTCCGAATCCTTGCCCGGGTACCCTCTTGAATAAAAAACGTGATTCGATTTCGAGTATCATCCAACGCTTGCACAATCGGAATTACCTTCACATTATGATAGCCTTCTTTTTGATACTCCTCCCGAATCTTTTCCGCACTGGCTTTGACTTCTTTCCTATCCAGAAACACCTGGCTTTGGAGCGTGACAACCTCCTTCAGTTTATCCTCAGAAAGTTCTTCATTCCCATCAAACACAATCTCTACGGTAAAGGGTTTTTCTTTGACGAGAAATTTTACTCTCACCCCATTGGCGACAGACTCTGTCTGCACCTCGACATCATCAAAGAACCCCATGTCATAAATACGCTGAATTTGTTCACGAGCAATCACGGTGGAAATTTGATCCCCCGGCGTCAAGGTGATTCGCCCGAGAATCGCAGATTCAGCAATTCGTTGATTCCCCTGCACTCCTATAGACTGCACCGTCAATCCTGAGGTTTGGCCAAAAACTTTCCCTTGGGTTGACCCGAGCAGAAAAACAATCATACACAGAAATCCGACTGCACAGATAGGCACACCGCAACGTATAAAAGAAGGCCTTTTTGAAGGCCTTTTTTGTCCGAAATTCATTGTATAGCCTGTCTATAAACGGCTTGGGAGGCAACTACGAAAGGAAGGAGCCAGATGACCAAACCCATGATGTATTGAAATTCGAAGATCAGAACGTATTTTCCATATTGAACAGTGCACCCGAATTGGCCGTAGGAATCCCCAGACCAAACCGAAGGCCCTGGTGAAGGCCAAGCCATTATAATGTGCCACCCTAAAGTTGTAAAGCATTGTCATTCCAATGTTTTTGTATCCTTGACATTCATTTTTTCCTTCACCTAGTATCCACCTTCCGCATGGTCGTCTCCCAATTCATTCTGATGTTGGAACTATCAGCAGATTCGTTCATCGCACCAAAAATCGCTCATCTCCGATGATTGCCTTAAATATCGTGAATCGGCATCAAATGCCTCAATCACCTTGGTCACTTCCCCCCAACCCTCTCGAAGGTCAAGGGCATGGGTAGACCACATGGCACACCAACAATACAGACTATCCCCTTACAAAGGTTAATACATTTATGGCTGAAGAAATTCTTCCCGATCCTCAAAATGCTACGATCCCAGATACTTTACCACTTATCCCGGTCAGGGACATCGTCGTCTTTCCCTATATGGTCCTGCCCTTATTTGTTGGACGCGAGATGTCGATCAAAGCGATTGAAGCCGCTTTGGCTGGTGATCGAATGGTATTTTTGGCGACACAAAAATCGCACGATACTGAAACCCCCGAACCTGAGGAAATATTCTCCGTCGGCACAATCGGAATGATCATGCGTATGCTGAAACTTCCTGATGAACGAATCAAAATTCTTGTCCAGGGAATCGCCAAAGGCCGCATCGCTGAGTACGTGCAAAACAAGCCCTACTATTCCGTTCGTATTGATCAACTCCCCGCTATTCCAGCTGACTCACCGTCACTGGAAACTGAAGCCGTTATCCGCACAGCAAAAGAAACTTTGGAACGGTTAACGAGCCTAGGCAAGGTATTAATGCCAGACGTCATGGTGGTCATTGAAAACCTCGATGAACCAGGTAGGCTGGCGGATATTATCATCTCGAATCTTGGGCTCAAGGTAGAAGCGACCCAAGAAATTTTGGAAACTGAAGATCCAACCATCCGATTAAAACAGGTCACGGAAATTCTTGGAAAAGAAATTGAAGTCCTGTCGATGCAACATAAAATCCAAGCTGAGGCCAAAGGGGAAATCGATAAAACTCAGCGAGAATATTTTCTTCGCGAACAACTCAAAGCCATTCAAAAAGAACTCGGCGAACTCGATGAACGCGCGGAAGAAGCCGCTGAATTTCGAACCCGCATTCAAGAAGCGGCGATGCCAGAGAAGGTGCTGAAAGAAGCGGAGAAGCAACTCAAACGTTTAGAAAAAATGCACCCTGATACCGCAGAAGCCGCCACAGTTCGCACCTATTTGGAATGGATGGTCGAAATTCCTTGGAGCAAAGCCTCTGAAGATAATCTTGATATCCCTCTTGCACACAAAGTGCTGAACGAAGATCACTACGACCTGGAAAAAGTTAAAGAGCGAATTCTGGAATACCTTGCAGTTCGAAAATTAAAGAAAAAACTCAAAGGCCCTATCTTGTGCTTTGCCGGCCCTCCAGGAGTCGGCAAAACGTCCTTAGGGAAATCGATTGCGCGGGCACTGGGCCGAGAATTTGTCAGAATTAGTCTCGGAGGGGTTCGAGATGAAGCGGAAATTCGTGGGCACCGACGCACTTATGTCGGTGCATTGCCTGGACGTATCATTCAAGGCCTCAAGCAAGCCGGCACGAACAATCCAGTTTTCATGCTTGATGAAGTCGACAAGGTAGGAATGGACTTCCGGGGGGATCCCTCTGCCGCACTCCTAGAAGTGTTGGATCCCGAACAAAACCATGCGTTCACCGACCATTATATGGGGGTGCCCATTGATATCAGTAACGTCATGTTCATCACCACCGCCAACCTGGTAGATCCCATACTTTCAGCCCTTCGTGATCGTATGGAAATCATCGAAATCCCCGGATACACCGAGGAAGAAAAATCAGGCATTGCCAAACGATTTCTCATCCCCCGCCAACTTGACGAACACGGAATCACGGTCAAGCATTTTCGTATTCAGGACCCGGCTCTCGCAAAAATGATCAGCCACTATACACGAGAAGCTGGAGTCAGAAACCTGGAGCGTGAAATTGCAAAAGCCATGCGCAAGGTTGCAAAACATGTGGCCGAAGGAAAGACAAAAACACATTCGATCACCCCCACTTCGCTTCAAACCTATTTAGGCGTTCCGAAATATCTTCCAGAAACCGAACAGGAAAAAGACCAGATTGGAGTGACCACCGGTCTTGCATGGACTGAAGCCGGCGGTGAAATTTTACATATCGAAGCGACGGCCATGAAGGGCAAAGGGAACCTCACGCTCACAGGGCATTTAGGTGATGTCATGAAAGAGTCGGCCCAGGCTGCCCTCAGCTACGTTCGATCCCAGGCCAAGCCGCTGGGCATTAAGGCGGAGGCCTTTGCGAATCTTGACATTCACATCCATGTGCCTGCTGGAGCGATTCCGAAAGATGGCCCCTCAGCCGGAGTGACCATGGCCACGGCAATCACATCGAGTTTAACCGGGATCAAAGCCCGCCATGATGTAGCGATGACTGGGGAAGTCACATTGCGAGGACGCGTGCTCCCTATCGGCGGACTCAAAGAAAAAATTCTCGCTGCCAAACGTGCTACCCTGATGAATCTGATTATTCCCAAACGCAACGAAAAAGATTTGGAGGAACTCCCCGAGCACCTCTTACAGGGAGTGCACTTTACCTTTGCTGAAACAATGGATGATGTATTTCGAGCTGCCCTGCATATGCCGCGTCCCTTATTGGCAAAACTTAAACCCATGAAAACCGAACGCCTCACCGCAAAACCAAGCAAACCAAATTCGACGCCATCACGAAAAACTAAAGCGGTAAAGGTCAGTCGAAAGAAGCGCGTATCATCCCTTTCCCCACGCGGCAAAAAATCCAACAAGGCCTCCTCCCCAGCCAAATCTAGACGATGACACCTGCATCACGAACAGCCACGCTTCAGACGGTCGGAGAATTTGGCCTCATTCGTGAACTCCTAAAGCATTGCCAGACCCTCCACGCCGATGTCATTCAAGGCATTGGCGATGATGCCGCCATTCTTCGGACCTCAAACAAACAGGCCCTGATCGCCAGCACTGACCTCGCCATTGAGGGAGTCCACTTTGACTTCACCTTTGAATCCTTCAAAGACGTGGGCTATCGCATCGCCGTGGCCAATGTCAGTGATATCGCCGCTATGGGGGGGACTCCAAAATATTTACTGGTCGCGATGGCGGTTCCGCCATCGTATGCCGTAAAAGATCTGCGAGCGTTATATGAAGGGTTCAAGAAACCCTGCCAGACCTATGGGATATCTCTGGTGGGAGGAGACACGTCTTCCTCAAAATCTGGCCTCTTTCTTTGTCTGACTATTCTCGGTGAAGCTCCGCCGGAGCAGGTCCTCACTCGTCAAGGCGCCAAAGTAGGAGACCACGTCTATGTCACTGGGACCTTGGGGGATTCCAAAGCGGGGCTTCAAATTTTGCAACGCCAGGCGAAACAAAAATCTTCCAAGGCCGGTCAGCCTTACGAAATATTTCTCAAAAAGAGACATTTACGGCCCACACCAAGGCTGCCTATTGGACAACACTTGGCAAGTAACCACCTCGCCCATGCCGCGATTGATGTCTCAGACGGACTCTCTGGTGATATCCACCACCTCTGTCAATCCAGTCAGGTCGGGATTGAATTGTGGGGCTCCCACATTCCCCTTTCACGCCAATGTCAGGCCTATACCACTGCCCAAGATCATAACCCCATTGACTTTGCCCTAGCAGGGGGGGAAGATTATGAATTACTATTTACCATCGCCCCTCGCCATCAAGACAAGGTGGCAACCCTCGCCAAAGACTTAAGAACTCAAATGACCTGTATCGGGAAAATAAAGCCAAGATCCTATGGACTCAGGCTCAAGTTGGAGGGTGGAATTAGCCGAAATATTTTAAGTAAGAGTTACGATCACTTTTCAAACACACGCGAACCATCTTAAGTCATCAAACATTGTGATTTCACTCGCATCGATTCGCACCCAACTGACCCAAGTCTTACACCTAGAGGAGCCCCCTCATCGGACGGCCCTGGCATTTGCCGTTGGAGTATTTATCGCATTTAGCCCAGCGTACGGGCTTCACACTCTCTTAGCCATTTTTTTGGCCTGGGCCTTTCGCTTGAATTATGCCGCGATCCTTCTTGGAAACTTTGTCAATAATCCTTGGACCACCATCCCTATCCTAGGGGCCACCATGTGGACCGGGTTTTTCATTCTCGGCATGCCTGATGCCCCACCAATATCATGGGACAATCTTTCCGCGGAAGCCATCTTTGAGGTCGCCATGCCCTACCTCCTACCATTTACTCTTGGCGCATTGACTCTCAGCCTATTAGGAGCTGTCACCACCTATCCACTCGGCCTTGTCCTGATTTCTCGCTACCGAAAACGTCAAACCCTTTCAGAAAATCCGCCAAGTTGTTCAGAAAAGCCAGCCTAAGTTACAATTCATTTCATTCACAATTATTCCACAACTCCAATGGCTCGCTCCTTGTATGCTACCACCGCAGACTCACCACATTTCCCTTATTGCTGACCCGATTCATCAATACATTCAGTTCACCGTTCCAGCTAATAGCACACCGCCTCACGAAACCACGGAAAAAGATCTCATTGATTCCCCATGGCTTCAGCGTCTTCGATACATCTATCAATTGCAAAGTGCCCGATGGGTCTATCCCTCGGCGGAACATAGTCGCTTTCAACATTCACTAGGGGCGATGCATTTAGCGGGGCGATATGCCAAGCATATTTATCCCACATTGGCTCAGACCGTTCGGGACATTCCCTCACTTCCCTATATCGAAGAACTCCTGAGAGTCACCGCGCTCTTGCACGATATCGGACATGGACCCTTTTGCCATTTTTTTGATCACCATTTTCTCAAACACTTCGACTTATCTCATGAACAGGTTGGGCAATCGATCATTCGTGATGAACTCGGCGCAATCATCCAAAGCTTGAAACGCAGTCCCACCGGGGCCTTTAGCCCAAATGAGGTGCTCGACCCCGATCACATCGCGTTTCTCATTTTGAAAGATCCACACAAAAAAAGCCGGAACTTCCCGCGGTGGCTTCAACTTCTTCAGCCGTTAATTGGTGGGTTGTTCACGGCAGACAATTTTGATTATGTCTTGCGGGACTCTTACATGTGTGGGATTGCGGTGGGACCAGTGGACATTACGCGATTGATTCACTACACCTTAATGACACCCAAAGGATTAACACTCCACAAAAACGGACTTTCGGCCCTTCAAATGTTTCTGAATGCTCGGTTCTATCTGTACTCCAATGTCTACTTCCATCGAACGACACGAGCCATTGACCTTCACCTCTTGGAAATTTTTCGCGAAACCATGGAATGCATTTTCCCACATAATCCTCTTGAGCGCCTGCAAGAGTATCTAGGACTGACGGATTGGTCATTACTTGAAACCGTTCGAAACTGGGCTACTTCCACGAATCGAAAAAAACGCAGGCTGGCGGGGGAATGGAAGCAAATTTTAGGGCGTCAGGTAAAATGGAAAACCGCGTACAGCCAATTACTCACCACCAAAGATTATCAACGCCAAGGCCCCGCAGAAACACCGGCGAAACTTGAAGCTCGCATTCGCCGTCAATTGCCGCGAAAGCTCAAACACCTCACATTTCGAGTCGATATTGCTAGTAAAGATACTCGGCCGTTTAACGTCCTCAATATGGGACAATTTCAATTTTACATCTATGACCCCGCCACCCAATCCGTGGAAAAAGAACGACTCAAAGAATTATTTGAATTTCTCCCCTCACGAATTGTCCAACTGAGGATTTTTGCAGAAGATCATCAGGCCGATTCAGAATTAGCCAAGGCCACCCAACACGCTCTCAAGATCTAATTATCTCTGAAAAAGTATTTTGAAAAGGACTATCGACTTCTCTGTTCCCAAAGGCTGTTTGCAATTAATGAATCCCATAAATGGGATTTTTTCAGGACACTCTGGCCTGACGAGGCGTATGGGGAGGAATAGGAAGACAGCAGAGGCACTAGGCTGCCAGATTTCGAGGGGTTGAGAATTTTCTAGAAACACAAACCGGGATCAACATTTCTCCTGAAATTTTTCCAACAAGCCTTCATACGTATGTCCTGGTTCAGCAGTGGCTTGCTCAGGATCCCAATTTTCTCCATGAAAGACCTGCTGAGTTTCGGTTCGACGTGCTTCTTCAGTATAAGGAAATTCCGCGTTGATGGCGATATAGTGCTGCCATTTCTGTGGCACCTCGCTGTCAATAAATATGGCATCGACCGGACACACTCGGGCACAGGCATCACAATCAATACATTCAGTTGGATTGATATACAGCATGTTGGCGTCTTCGTAAAAGCAATCCACGGGACACGTGTCGACACAATCACCATATTTGCATTTCTCGCAAGGTTCACAAATTACATAGGCCATACACAATCTCTCTCTCTTTAAACATTCATAACCTTATAGGCAAACGGATCCGTTGGAAATTCATAGTCATTAGCGAACTCTGCCAAAACCGAATTATATTCTTCGCTCGTGATGCTGGCCTGACTTTTTGCCATCTTGCGCGGCAGTGTGACTTCAAGAAACTCTCGTATCGGCGCATTTTGACGCCAATCTTCATAATGATGCCACAATCCATTTTCTTTACTGAGCTTTCGAATTCGTTTGTCGCTCAAAATTATAATAGGAACATGGCATCGCAGGAATGCTTCCAACTGAGCCAGAGTCTTTTCTTCACGTGAAAAGTCAAATGCGTCAAAGGGTCCACTTTCCGGTAATTTTTCGTACCGGTTACTGAAACCAGCAATAAATCCATCTTCAAAATCCCCTCGTTTGACAAAGAACTCATACGCCGCCGTTCCTCGTAACGGAGAATACATGTTCCACTGCACGATCCTTGGCTTCTCATGCGTAAGTACCCATTCAACAGACCGACGGTGCGCCTCCAGAGTATCTCCAGGCAACCCAATGACCATGTTTATCCATGGAATCATTCCGACCTTTTGTATCAACCGGATTGCATTCGATACCTGATCGAGCGTCTCGCCCTTACGCATCATCCTAAAGACTTCCGGATCCCCTGATTCAACTCCAACCGACATGGTTCTGACCCCTGTCTCTTTGAGCAACAATAAGACTTCTTCATCAAGATAATCGGCACGAACATTAAACACGTTGACTTGATAGGGGTATTCACGACGAATATATTCCCGCAAGAAATTCTTGGCATGATCCATATCCTGTGTAAAGGCGTCATCAATCACGGATATGAGTCTGCATTTGGGATGATTGACCGCAATCTCATCCAGTTCATCCCACAGTTCTTGGTTCAGCTCCCTGCCACGCCAACGATTGCCAAACACCTTTGCGGCAGAACAAAACGTGCAGTTGTAATGGCACCCTCTTGATACAAACAATGGGTAGGTCAACAGATCTTGATGATCTTGCATAACAGTGAACGTCGGCCTATTAAAGACCGGACTTCGTCCAAAGTTCATCAGTTTGTCGGAACTGTTCAATATTTCCTCAAACCGGTTATCGGCCTCTCCAATGATAATCTTGGTGAGACGTTTGTCCTTTTCAAGCATGTCGCCGTAAGCCACCGCATGCGGCCCTCCAATCCAAATCGGAATATTCATACGGTGGGCAGCATCAATTGCAGCCTGCACCCTTGGCATTTCCCATTCATGCGAGACAAGAGAAAGACCCAAGATGTCAGGCTGTTCACGATAGAGAAGATCAATCGTGGCAGTTTCAATGTCTTCCGGTTCCGGCGGACTGAAATGATGATCCGCAATCACCACCTCATGCCCACTTTTGATAATTGAAGTGGCTAATATCCCCAAGCCGATGGTCGGAAGCTCGCCACGAGTGCTGTCATAAACACCGGGTTTCCACAATAACACTTTCATAAAAAAGTCCCCCCTTGGACGATACCAGCCAAACCCGCCACTAAAACACCGAAGCTAGTTCCCTATCTTTATATTTTGAAAGTCTGGAAAAATAGAGCCTAAGATTTTTGAACGAATCCCATATCATTCACATCATATTCAGGACACCCTATTACCCAATAGCAACTATGGCTAAGAGGCAATCACAGCTTCTACTGGTGTAATCCCTACATAGGCCCCTTGTTTTTTGTGCAGCACTTCCACTAATTCTCTTCCACGATGAAACCAGGAATGCCGAGAAGCCACAGCGTCATGTCCCATATGTCCGACGTTCTCCCAATGGGAACCTAAAAGAATCTGGCCCCCCAATTCTGCAGCTTCTTGTACATCGGTAAAAAAAGCCAAATGCTGGCCATGGGAAAAATGTTCACGAAGAAATGTCGATGGTACCGTCAGCGCCACGGCCCCACTACCCATTGCTGTCAAAATTCGTTCATGAGCTCCTTGCACAAAACCATTGTTGGGACATAACACAATCTTTGCCCGACTCATGAGTTCACCAATGTGGGAAAGCGGGACTTCTCGCATCCATTGATGGTGGGGACTCAATGGGACATCTCCCCACCCCTCACCGACAATCACCACCGGAAAATTCCAAAAGGCTTTTAAAAGATCCATTCGACTCTTGGCGCGAATATAATGATCCGCAAGTCGTAATAGGGTAAATGTTGTCTCTAGATCTAACTGTTCTCCTAAGGTCCGTAGGAGACTGAAAAGGTGAAGAAACAGAGCCACACCTGGAGTGGAAAAATAACTATTGATAATACGATGAACAAACTCTGGTTGCCTCCCGGGGAGTCCATCTATTTGGCGCAACCAAATATCAGGATTCGACCTCGACCCTGGGAAAAGTATGTCAATATCTTTTAATTCCCACGGTCGAACCGGATGCAAGCTTCCACCATGAGGAAGGAATACTCCCTTCCTCCCAAATAAAGCCAAGAGTTCGACATGGGATGGATCCACCACTCCGTATAGGACAGAATTTGGACTATTCTTAATCCAATGGTTATGGTGAAAAGGCGCATCAATGAGATAATTAAAAAGTATTGTTCCATGCGACGCCAACAATTGTTGCACAGCCTCATGAAGCCAATTGATAAAAAAGAAACTATCCCACCCCTGCGCAGTTTCGACACTAAATCCACTCGCCCCGGTAAAACAGGTTGGGTCGACAAGAGTTCCCGTCGAACCGACCCCTTCCATTATTTCATCTTGAAAATGTTTACGAAGACCATAGGTTGAGGAAGGATTAACGTAATAACCAATTTTCATTCGTAGCCTTTTAAACTCATCACTTCTTTAGGAAGTACTGGAAACCAAATCAGAAGGTGGCGATACCGGCACAGCCCCCTTTCTGTCCATACTTCCTTGTAATGAGGCGAATAACTCTATTCCACGCTGAGCCCAAGTATGCCCCTCATTAACAATTTGATGCCCCGCCTCTCCCACAACTTCCCAATGCGACCCATTAAGAATCAAACGTCCAAGATCAACCGCCTCTTGTAACTGATGAAAATAGGCCAGATGCGTTCCATGCTCAAAATGTTGCGAGAGAAATGAGGTTGACATCGTCAGAGGAACTGCTCCACTACCCATTGCGGTCAAGATTCGCTCGTGAGCACCATGAGTAAATCCACAGCTAGGACACAACACGATTTTTGCACGACTCATCAATGTAGCAATCTTCGAATACGGGACTTCACCTATCCATCGATGCTTGGGACTCATATTCACTTGATCCCAACCTTTTCCTGCAACCACGACTGAAAACTCAGAAAAGGCCTGCAAGAGATTATGCCGTTGAGTTGCCCGCACCATGAGATCAGACCATGTCATCACAGACATTGATTCCTCAATACCCATATTTTTCCCAGATTGTTTCAGGATGGAAATGAGAAGTACCAATAACGGAATCCCTGGCGACCACAAGGCTTCCTGAATGAGTTGCTGAACAATTTTCCGGGTTTCCAGAGAAAATGTTTCAATGTGTTGGCTGACATACGGCAAATCCGGTGCTGTCCCGGTAAACAACACATCAATGTCTCGATCCTTCCAAGGACGAAAGGCATGAGTATCTCCCCCATGTGGGAGAAACACTCCGTGTCGGTCTAACTGAAAAAGTATATCTACGTGAGACGAATCAATCATCGCATAGGTTGTAGATGACGAGCTCGATGATATCCAATTCGCATGATGGAATGGCGCATCCAGCAAGTAAGTCCAGTAGCGTCCAACATTGTTCATGATCTGTTGTTGAATGGCCAAAGGAACAGAGTTAACTAATACGAAGGCATCTAACCCAATCGTATCCTCAACCTTCCAACACGGTACAGGTATCCCTCCAGCTTCCATCATTCCAGCCATGAGTAGATTTTGAAAATGAGGTATTGCTCCATAACTGGATTCGTTTCTTGCGGAAAACCCGATGCGCATATCTTGTATTCCTAGATTAATGAATGTGTAGATGAGATTGTTGTGAATTACTCACGACCAGTTAGTCGCAATCTTCGTGCCAAGTATACCAAGGGATCTCTTCAATTATTCTTGAAAGATCTCCCGAGTCCAGCGTGTCGAATATCCTTGGTCAATTCAAACTGAACTCGCAGGGTAAACGATTGTGGTAGGGGCTTCTTTGAGTCAACATTGACACAATCTTGGAAACATTCACCCGGCAATTTCTTCAAGATTTCGTGCACACTTTGGGAAAATTTTTCCTCTTTATCGATATGAATCACCTGGAACTGAGAGATTGTTCCTCCGTGCCCAGATACCAGCGCGACCCCTTGGCGGCGATTCCCAGGAAGATACCCGGACGTGGGAATAGATTCCGCCACAGGCGGGAACCACCGTTGAAGCAACCAAGTTTGTAGCCCTACCGCTAATTCACTGTGAGACAAGAGAGGAACATCCAGCTCCTCTTGATTGCTGGCGACCTCAACAGAGACGGTGCGAGCCTCTTCAGGAACAGGAACAATCACGGTATCAAATGTCATGGCTGAATCCCGACCAGTCAGCAATGTCCCTCCAAAAGTGGCTATTCCTTGGAGTAACGGGGATGAGGATCGAGGGAGACTGACCATACCATTGGCTCGATAGCGGATTTGGGAATCCAAGCGCCAGGACCACTCTGAGGAAACGGCAAGGACCTCTCCCGATTCTCGAATCGCTCGCACGAATAATCTTCTAGGGGATTGGAGGGCCTCATGGAACAACTGCTGAGCCCCAGCATCCGATTCCTCATAACTCAGGATCATCTCGGAACCCTCTGCTCCCCCCTTCCCCTCGACAATAGTTAATCCTGAATCCAGCTGCCGAAGAACTCCCTCTCGAAGAGTTGCTGTCAAGGGAATACCCACGATAAAAGCACCTGCGCCTAAGCCACTCGCAGAGGTGGGGATAGACTCGTACTGCAAAGCTCCCAAACGGATGTTGAGACCCTGAGACCACAGGTCATCCGCAATCCGGGCTGCGGCATCACGCACATGTCGTAGCCGTACCAATCCCAAAACTGTATCGGTCCGAAGAGTACTTGTCAGTGGAGCGCGTTCCTCAGGCAATGAATTCTGTGGTAGCACCTCTTGGTGAATATTGCCTAAGACCTCGGGATCAAACACCGCCAAAGATTCTCCGTTTTCAGGAATACTGGAATCACCTTCTGCAGTCTGCCCCAATGCCGCTTGATCAAACACCTGCCCTAATCGTGACGCGAGATCGAGCTCCAAGTCAGGAATCGCTTGTGTAACACCGGTCACTCGGAACGTTCGCACCACAGCCCCTTCTTCAACATCAAGGAGATGAACTTCCAAGACCAAATCTTCTCCCCCAACATAATAGAGACCACTGAGCAAATAATGGGCACCGACCAGCCGTCCCAATCGCACCGAGGACGCCTCCTCAAATGAACCCCGATGCTGGAGCCATTGCTCTCGAAGAACTTCGCCAAGCCGATGCCGAGACACCACTCGCACGCCACGAAGAAGGGCCAAGTCCGTGACGAGCATATCGGGAAGGCCCTGCTTCAACCAACTCAAATCAGGGCGGTTGGAATAATCTTCAAAGGGGAGAATCGCGAGAGAATATGGGGGAGAAACGGGTTGAGGCACGTCGGCAGATGACAATGAAGTTGAGGCGGAAATCGGGGACGGAGGGATTGCGGGCGTCTCAACTTCGGCACATCCCACCACAACATGGCTTGCACCAACGATTAAGACCAGGAGTAGATGACCGCAAGACAAGACATTCCCGCCACCGTTGGTTTTAGGCCTGGAGAAAATCGCAGATACCATCATCACAATTCATCAGACATCCATAACGATCAGAGCACGAGGGCTTCTGGCATCGCTTGACGATGACGTTGCAAGACGGCTTGCGAACGGAGAACATGGCGAATAATCGCTTCCCGATCTTCCGATTCGATTTCTGCAAATTCACAGGCCATTTCAAACCGAGGACCCTCATCCCCTGGCACGGTTCGAACCCGAAGAACCTTAACCAATGCCTGAATTGGAACAAAGGGCCGGAGCACCATCCTGAGGATTAAATGGGCATTCGCCTGAAATTCTTGTCGAGCCAAAAATCGGATGCCGGAGCCGCTCACATTCGCCGTCAAAAATTCTGGGAATGCATGCTGGATGTGCTGATCTTTTCCTAAGGTTTTCATGACCGTGGTCAACATCCAATCAATCCGCGTCAGCATTTGTAACAACATCGGCTCTTGGGTCACCAGGTCGGTTTGATTGACCATAGACTTCACCAAATCAGGGGACACGGCGAGGTCATCCCATTGCCATGGTACCGACTGCGCATTCCCAGGATTGATCGCCTCATAAGAAAGTGCCAGCGGCATATCCACTGATATGCACATGGGCACATCAGCGCGAAAGTCTTGTCGGCGTTCATCATTCTGGGATTGACTGGTAGGAATCGACTCTGTACTCATTCTTGCCATCCTTTCTCCGTCAGGTCGAGGCACTGCCTCACTATTTTTTCCAAGGCTGCCATTCCCATTGTCCCCGAGATTTCCACATTCGTCGCCAAAACATGAGGAGCAATACACTCATCTCATTGGTCACCATTTCTAATCCAAACCCGATAAGTTATCCGCTGGCACCCCGCTTCCCTGGACTTCATGGCACTTGAATACCTTCAGATGGAGAAGGATGCGTTTCAGAAAGATCTTTCTGACTTTGTTGAAATTGCTGTCGAAGTTGAATGAGTAACTCTCGTGAGTCTCCTGCTGCTTGTCGAATTTTGTCAAAGTATTTGCGAAGCTCTGGATCGTCACACCGACGAGCACCTAAATCGGAAAATGCCACAATTGGAAGAAGTTTATTGGAAAGCGCATGCAAGAGATTGGGCATTTGAGAAACCCAATACTCTTCTGCCAATTGCATGTCCTTCGAAGATATGGATTCTTGGGTGTTCTCTTTTTTCATAACTCAGGAATTAATACACATGATTCTCTATCCATTACCCATCGTCTGTAAGAAATAAAAGCAATTCTTGAGCCAATTTTTGAGTTTAGACTAAAGGCACCTGAGCCACCGCTGCAACTCATAGATTTCATAAGCTTTTTGTATTCCACACCAATCAAAAAACATACCCACCAACAGTGGATATTCGTCAAAATAGTTTGGCTCGGCCAATCAATTTTGACACCTCTAGGTCAAGAAATTGACAGTGAACAAGACACAGGTAACATTACTTACGACAAGAAAGAGAAAGAAAGAGACAGCAATTGAAGAGCAATCAGGATTGGTGATTGACTTGGTGTCCCATGGTATCCAGGGATTTACCCGGAACCACCCAAGGACTGGAGGAAGGCGGAGGGACTGCATTTTCGAGCCTAGACTCAGCAAGCAATAAGGAATCGTCTAAATTTAGGGCCTGACTCGAAATACCTTGTCGTTGCTGCACATAGGTCGCCAGCACTCCACGTGTCGCATGAGACTGGCGATGATGCTGAACATCGGATTTCATTTGGTCCAACCAGAGCTGAAGAGATTTTTCATTTTTCTGTACCAGTAGCTGAGCATCCTTCATCACCTGGAGGAGCGGGGAAAGATCTGCGTTGGATAAAATTCCTTGAGGATTTTTGCCATCAACAGGCTCTACAATACCGTTTCTAAGATTTTCAATTTGAAGAAATAGTTCGTGACTCGCCTGCTTCAATCGCATCAACAGGCGTTCATCCTGATTATAGATCGCCTTCGAAATGCAATGCTGAAGGTGAAGGAATGCTTGATATTGTTCAATTAACGATCTGAGCATGGATATATCAAAACCGGCTTTTCAGAACCTTCCCCCCTGAAGCAACCTCACCATTGTTGGTCATCTGCTCTAATTCTTTCCAGCCTTCTCGTAATTCATCCAGGACCCTTAACACACCCTCAAGAGGTTGAGGGTCATTATTCAAATTTGCCAAGGTGACAGAGCGAATCATAAATTCATACATGGCATCGAGGTTTTGAGCAACAACCCCTCCTTCTTCCCGATTGAGCACCGCCTGCAATTCGCAGAATATTTCTACCACACGATTCAGCGCCTCGCCTTTCGCCTTCATATTATCCCGGGCAATATAAAGAACCGATTGTCGCAATAATGATGCGGCCTTGTCATACAACATCGTCACAAGTTGAACAGGCGAAGCACTTTCAACATCAAACTCCGCTTGCTGACGACGGTATTGTTGTAGTTGAGGAATCACGAAGGAAGTTGTACCTAACTATTATTAATTTGTGCTTGGAGATTTTGAATACTCGTTAACCCGGCAGTCAACGCATTACCTTGATTTTGGAACTGCCCCAACAACACTTCCAACCGATTAAATTGTTGTCGAAGCCTTCCTTGAAAGGCTATGACCGATGCCGTTTTCTTATCGATCTGCGCATCAATATCGTCAACAGAATCTGCAAGACCATCTTGCCGAACTTTAATTCTTCCAGTCGAGGAATCAGTGATCCCCGCTATCAACGCCGCGATTCGATCTGCAACTCCAGAGGATACCGAAATGGTTCCAAAGTTTCCTGTGGTTGCCACTTCGGCTCGAATTGAGAGCCCATCGTCACCAAACCCTGACCCACTGGTGAGAACCGCCCCATTTCCAAGGGCATTAAACCCGTTAATCGTCCCGGCGATATCCACCCCCGTATGCTCTGTCAACGTGTCACTGAAGCCAGATTGGTCAATCTCGCTGCTTGTTGCCGTTGTCAAAACTTGGATTTTAAAATCATCACCATATTCGGCAGAACGGATTTGAATCTGTCCACTATTATTCGAGGCACTGATGGCCATACCTTTTGTCGCAAATTCGCTATTTAAGGCATTGATGATATCATTAATTTTGCTACCTGCTGCCGCGGTGATTTGAGCAGTTGTTGGGGTATCACCTGACACTGTCGCATTTGAAAAGAAACTAACTGAAATGGTTTCCTGATCGGTAATTCCTGCCGTTGGAACGCTATATCCTCCAAGAACCGTCGATCGCTCGGGAGCGGTATTAATGACAAGCCCAAAACTTCCTGGATTAGTATCATCTGTTTTACTCACAAATTCAATCTGGGAATTTGAGGGAACGCCTATCCCAATAAAGAGCCGGGTGACATCGGTAAGACTTTCAGCCAGGGCAGCTTCAAACTTAGCATCATCCAAACTAATTTCAGAGGTGTCGGTATTCGTCGTCACCCCAAGTTTGGCCAAACTATTCAATCCGCTACTCGCACCAGGAACGGTTGTACCAATGAAGTTTTGCAATTGCCGCTTCAACAGAATCGCCGTAGTATCGCCTAATAATGGTTTAGCAGAATTGGACTCTGGATCTTCCGGATCAAAAGATAATTGATCCTGCAAATACCTAATAACATCATTGTACGCTGAAATAAAACCGTCGATTTGATCCTTGATCCCACTGGCGGCCTCGACGACTTTCACCTCAATAGTCTCAGTCGAATCAGCTTGCAACAGATCTAATGTCACCCCTTGAATCACATCAGATATGGTGTTGGAGGATTTGGAGATGGTCAGGGTTCCGACTTCAATAACCGCATCTTTTGATTCCTGTAGAGTGGGATTAAAGGCATCAATAGTAAATTGGTCTCCCGCAACCAGTGTCCCCGTGGATGCCCCAAAGGAAATTTGAACTCCTTCGTTTCCACCTTCCGTCGTACTGGTTGATCCCTGTCCATCAATATAATCGGAGAGGGACGTCTGGGTATTAATTTCATTTGACCCAGCGACATAGGCATTCCCATCTTCGCCTAAAAATGTAATGCCGCCATCAATCGAATATTTATAGGTCGCTGTCCCTGGATCACCTCCTGTCACAATTTCTACGAGAAAAGTTTTGTTGGTGGAGCCAAGATAATTGTTCCCTGAATTCGACTCCACGGTTCCGGCATAGCTGTTTGTGTCAATGGCGTACGCCGATTCCACTTGTTTATTCGTGAAATCTAATGTCGTGGGATTGCTCGTAATAGTGACGGTATTGGCTGAGCCTGAATCTTTTGCATTCAGAACCAACCGATAGGGGTTAGAGCCAGAACCGTCATTAATAATCGATGCGTTCACTGACCCATTCGCTGTATTAATCGCATCGCGCAATTGAACGAGCGTGGTCGAGGTGGTGACACTCACGGAGGTCACGGCTCCAGCCGTTCCCACTTTAAATTTTAAGGTGCCGGCTGCACTGGCAACGGCCGTAGTATCATCATCCACAAAACCTTGGGATGCAATGGAATGGGATTGGGCCAACTGGTTAACTTGAATTTGCGAATTTCCTGGCACTGCCGTGCTATCCACCGTGGCGGATAATAATTCGACTCCAGAGGTAGACTTGGTCACCGAGACGGTATTGGCATTGAAATTCGAAAAAGAGGATAAGCCACTAGCCGCGCTTTGCAAAGAGGACAGCGTAACACTGAGGGTGCTCAACTCAGCACTGACAGTTTCAAGATTGGCTTTTTGAGATTGCAATAACAGAATGGGGCGAGATTCGAGTTCAGTTAACTGAGATATGAGGTCCGAATAGTTGATACCAGATATGATTCCGGTTGATGAGGCTAAACCCATGCTACATTCTTCCTCATGAAGTGATGAGCAACATATGCATAAAAGGGGCAGGGCCAATGACCCGTAACATTACCCCTGAACTGATAAAAGGCCACTGAATTCCCCCTGGGCCAATATACTCAATGACGGTTCAGGAGGAATGGTCCGAACCACTTTACCAGTTTCTTTATCCACCACCTGTACTTTTATTTCTTCAGTCGTGTCATCAATATGAAAGCGAAGAGTGTTATGAGCAATTTCTAACTTGTGATTGAGATCATCAATCACCGCGCCTACATCTTTGGAATTATTTTTATTTTGCAATTCTGGGACAACCTTAGCACCCGCTTCTACTCCGCTCGAACTCTTATCCGCTTGAATTCCGCCATTGTCACTATTCCCAGACCTCGTGCGACTTAAAGGAGTGGCAGAAGGTTTTACGGTGTGAGACACCGACGGACTATGTGTTCTGATAACACTGATATCCTCCATACCCATCTCTCATAATTAGATCACAAGGATCTAGCTCGGGCTTCCCCATCTCGGCTCCTTCCTGAACGTCGATAGGAAATCTTCGCATGAAAGACGACTGCATGCATGGGAAAGAGTCCACCGATCATGGCGAACTCCTTCCCAATGGATGATCGAATAAATTACTGGAGCAACTGCAAGGCAACCTGTGGCTGGTTATTTGCCTGAGCCAAAATCGCGGTTGCGGCCTGCACCAAAATTTGACCCCGTGTAAATTGGGCCGTTTCAAGAGCGAAGTCAGCATCCCGAATTCGCGATTCAGACGCCGCCTGATTCTCAGCAGCGTTATCCAAGAACTCGATAGCTGTTCCAAGTCGGCTTTGCACGGCACCGATACTGGATCGGCTGGTGTTGATGGAATCCAATGCCGAATCAAGCTGCGTAATGGCCGTGTTCGCCAATGTCCGCGAGGTAATCGCCAAAGTGCTTAAATTGCCCGTGGCCACATACGTCGTCGCAGAAATCGAACCAATATCAGTTGTGGTCCCACTTAATGTGAAATTGCTTGTGGATGTCAGATCAAAGCCCCCACGAACGACTCCAGTCACACCTGTAAATGTCACATCACTACTATTACCAATGGAGGTTTGCGCCGCACTGGTGGCCTGAAGTGTAATATTCCGCCCATCGGTGGCGGTCAATGATAATTTACCCGCCGAGACACTCGCTTTGACTCCTGTGGTATCAGACTGCGCATTAATCGCAGCAGCCAATGCGCCATTCGCGTCATTAGCCGTAACGGTCACTGCCCCGATATTGGTACCGTTAATAAAGAAATCCCCTGATGTAAAAGTCGCCGCAGAAACAGCATTGGTAAAGGTCAAGGTATTTTCGTTGACCGTTGCTGAAACACCGGTGGAAGATTTAATGGCATTCACAGACGCCGCTTTGGCAATAGATGAGGACTGCCCGTTATATGTGGTCACCGTGGCATCACTGCCACCGAGGAAACCCGTGGCAATGCCGAGGATCGAAGCCAACGCGGTTGACCCTTCAATCGTTCCACCTGTTGAACCAGCCACTGTAATTTCGAAATTGGTTCCGTTGGTAGCTTCGAGCACCAAATGGCTTCCGCTAATTCTAGCCGTCACATTCGTGATGCTAGCGGCGTTGATCACACTGACGACATCGGTGATAACACTTTCTGTATTCGTGTAATCTCCATTCGAACCAACAAAGAGCGTGCTGAGCGCGATGCTGGTACTATTGATCACAAGATTTCCCACCGCAGCCGAAAAAGACCCGAGGCTGGCTAGAGTACCACCGCCACTGGCCAAAATAGTTCCACCACTGGTCCCACTACCCAAGGCGAGAACTGATACCTGATCGTCACTATCCGAAGTGGCAACCGTGCCAGTTCCATTGATGGTGAATTCACTGGCAGAAAGATTCCCAGCACCATCTGTTGTAGGGGTAGCAATTCCATCGCCGACATCAGCCGTTTGAGTAGCAAATTTTCCAATGGCAGTAGCCCGAACGTCAGCAATTTCAAACGTTAAGGTTTGATCAGCATTGGCACCAATTTGGAATTTTTTTCCGCTGAACGTCCCGTCGAGCAATGTCGTTCCGTTAAATTCCACGGTTTGCGCCAAACGTGTTAACTCATTCCGCAATTGTGTGGCTTCGTTGTTTAATGCGGTTCGGTCAGTATCCGTATTATCATCAGATGCGGCTTGCACTGCGAGTTCTCGAAGCCGTTGCAAAATGTTGGTGACGGAATTCAAGGCACCTTCAGCCGTTTGAACCAAAGAAATTGCGTTATTCGCGTTTCTTGAGGCTTGTTGCAGACCACGGACTTGCGCTTGCAATCGTGTCGCAATGGCTAGACCGGCAGCATCGTCAGATGCACGATTAATCCGCAATCCCGAAGATAACCGCTCGAGAGATTTGTTGATGGCGGTGTTGGCACCCGTTAATTGCCGTTGGGTGTTAAGACTGGCAATGTTAGTATTAACAATAAGTGGCATAGTGATTCCTCCTTGAATCGTGTAGTTGAGTTAAGCCATTCGTGGCAATGAGAATCGTTTTCTTTTCCATACCAGGAAACCTTACTTATTTGGCACTATCGGCTCTTGAATCAGTTTTCTTGAGGAGAAAGACTTATTTCCTATTTTTTCCCTCTATCACCATGATCAAAACCCGAATCATTTTTTCTTAGTCTCCTGTATCGGCTTATCCTTGAAAACCTTAACCCCCCTTGCTCCACCCTACTGCCATACTCCACCTCTAACGAAATTCAAGCTGATGGAACCTGCTCAAAAATTTTCTGATAGGCCTTTGAAAGTTCGTCGATCAATTCAGGACTTCCTGGACATTGATTCAATGCTTTTTCATAAAAGGGTACGGCCTGAGCTTGAAAACCCGCTGCAGATAACACCGCACCTGAAGCCTCACAGAACCTGGGATCATCCAGCGATACCTCAACCCCTTTCATAAAGAAGCGTTCAGCACTATCCCCTTGATGATTTTCTAATGCCATCACACCAAGATCAAAATAAATTCTTGGATCGGATGGTGCAACCATCAGAGCTTGTTCTAACGCTTCCACCTCATCATCTTTTTGCCCTAAGGCCTGATAGGTCTTAGCAAGCCGGTACCAAGCTTCCCCTGAAAGTTCCGTTGAACTCTCCGCTGTAAATTGATAATGCTGAATAGCCCTAGAAAAGTTTTTTGCTCGAAAATAAAAGTCGCCCTTTGCTAGGGATGTCCCCTGAGTCCTTGGCATTCCTCTGGCATCCCGTTTTTTCTCTTGCCACTTTTCCCAGGCCGCTTCAGCTTGTTCACATACCAAAATAATTTGGCGATCATTTGGAAATTGATTCCTAGCTTCTTGAGTTAGTGTATAGGCCAAGCTCACTTGATTGAGTTGCAAAAAGATCTCGATGGCAAATTGAAAATCGCGAACTGTCACCGAAGGTTGTTGAAGACATTGAAGAATGGCCTTCCCAGAACGATCAAAAATTCCAATGTCGTGATAGCTCTCAGCCTCTCGACGTTCCCGAACACCCGGAATATCAGGGCCTTGCATTGTTTGGAGATTTCTAAAAATACTCAATCGTTCTTCAAGTCGAATCACATCCTCCCCGACGATAGGGACGATTCTGAGCAAATCCCCATAATACCGCAGTCCCCTCTCAATCTGTTTGTCAAGTTTTTCTAGGGGATCTTCAACGTTATCTACGGCTTCCGTTTCCTCTCGGTGCATAAACAATTCGAGGTTGTAATTGACAATTTTTAGTAAACCCAAGGCTTTGGCATATCGAGGAATATATTGGGTTAAACGTTCAGCCTTGGCTGATAGTATGGCCAAACGATCTGAAATGTTCTCCGACTGTTTTCGCTCCAAGGCCATTTCTTCTAAAATTCGATAAAGATGCCGAGACACCCGCTCCAAACGGTGAAAATCTCTAATTCGCAGTTGAATTTCTTCTAAGAGGACAGGCCAGAAGGTTTGAGGAATTTCATCCCTACAAGATTTGAATACCCCTACAACATCAATGTCTGTTTTAACACAATACTCATGAATGACATCTTCTAACCGACGATTTTCCGCCCCGTCAATGGGCAATCCACCCTCTGTCGCATTGATCACAGTACCGGGAAATTCTTTAGCCTTTCGCTCAAAAGTTGAACGGTAACTCAGAAATGTCGAATACGTTCTTACCTGTTCCCCAAAAATATTTGTGGTCAGTGGACCTTTATCA
The DNA here is from genome assembly GCA_029261305.1 of Nitrospirales bacterium. Next base: position 15,556 of record JAJDBO010000105.1, on the reverse strand, counting down.
ACATGCTCGGCTTCGGACTTTTCGGTCAGATAACTTCCCCCTTTGACATGCATCCGTTCATCGGTAAAACACAAATCCTGTCCAATGATTATTATTGGATCACATCCCATCCATGCGGCCAGAGTGAAACCCATATGCATTTGGCATTGGTTTTCTCCATCAATAGACCCTTTATCCGTCCAACAATGCTGCAACCAATGATAGATGGGCATACTTGTCGCCGAGGCAAACTTGGGGCCTGGGAATTGCTTGAAAATCTTTTCATAACATCCAGGATGAAATACCAAGCCAATGTCATCGGGAATATCCACTCCGTGATATTTACTGAAGGTCATTTCTTGGCTATCAACACTCACCACGAAATCTGGCTTTATGTCTCGAGAGAGAAGATACCCCAGGACCGTATCCCCACAGATAATCACGGCCCGCCCCTTCGCCTCTTTTAAATAGTCCACATTTTTTTGAAGCGACGGCCCGGCGGCCACAAGAATAGCCGGAATTCCAGGAAATCGGCCTTTCAGCTGATTAATACCATAGGCACTGATGATATGAGGTACAGCTTCCAAGATGCTTCGACTAAACAAAGGACCAAATCGGTTCAGGGTCGCCACGTTCATGGTAGCCGCATGGGTATACTGCGCTAGTTCCTTTTCAAGTTTTTCCTTGTAAAGTGCTGGATTCAAACGCATCGCAGGTTCATACCGAATGGCTCGAACGTACTCACCTCCATTCCGAATCAACAATTCAAAACATTCGCCTGCAATCTTTACATGAGGCCCGACCAGAAATCTTACACGAGGGGATTGGAGTAACGGAGTCAAGTCCACATGATGCATCGCAGTAAAAAATATGGCAGGGTCCGCTTCAAAAATAACTAACGAAGAGTTCACAACTATTTGATCGCACAATGCGAGAGGAAGGTACCCCAGCCCCATTCCAAATAAGACAATCACCCCTCCCCGATCAATTTCAATCTTTTCCGCCGTTCGTTGAGCCACCGCCAAGGGATCTTCAGCATTATGAATTGCAATAGTTTCACCAGATTCGGCTTTCACTAATAATCGCTTCACTCCACTGGCTGCCTCGACGATTTCAATATGATCCGTGGAAATCGGGGATTGGAGTAATTCAAATACATCAGAATTACGTTCCTTCAGTGCTTCGAGATTTTTTTCATAAATCGTCATTATGGTATTGCCCCTTATTTCGGTCGATATTTAGTTCCGGCAATATAGGTCAGGCCAGGGTAAAGACCGAATTCTTCAGTGATATAATACACGGTGAATATCTCACCATTGGGTAGCTCAATGGATGATGGATAACCCAAATCCCCATATGAATGACCATCTTTCCGTAGGGCATATTCATCGGCAACCGACCAGGACAACCCTGATCTCGCCACACAATAGCGCACGCCACAAGGATTTCGACGATACCCATAGGTCGCCACAATGCGACCATCGCTCAATTGAAGCACATGTGCGGGTAATCCCCAGAGGTTGAGACATTCTGGCTCGCTCCAGGTTCTTCCTTCGTCCAATGATAACGCCTGATATAAATAACCGTCGCCACGATTATCCGCCCTGAGGAAAGCTAACAAACGCCCATCATGCAATTGAGTGAGCGTTGGTTCCTCAAAAATTGGGGTTTCAGCAACGGCAATAGGTGTGACATCCCCCCATGTGTTTCCATCATCACGGGACCTAATGAGGTAAGACCCACGAGGATTGTGAATCGGCATAAGCAATTCCCCAGAGGGAAGTTTGATGATGGCTGCTGTTGTCGCCATTCGGCTTCCGAAATCTTTTGGTGGATTCACCAAATAGATATCTTGAGAAGGCTCCCACGTCACACCACCATCAAAGGATCGAACAAGCGCCAATGGAGTCGCAGGCTGTTCACTATCCGGGAATCGACCCTTCTCCTCACCGGTAGTAATATCAACGACCACAGAGAATGTTTCTTTTTGATATCGAACATAATTTAGGAGGAGACTGCCATCAGCAAGCTGTACCAATGAAGGATCGCGATCATCCAGGTCCGTTTCACAGACCAATTGAGGAGTCCCAAATTCTAGAGATTCCATTGGATTTGGACATCGAACCACCATAATTCGACTTGGACTATCTAAGTGACCTACAGCCTCCCGATACGTCACTAACAGAGATCCATCATTCAACAAACACACGTCCGGAAAGGCTAGATGCTTTTCAATGTCCCTCGCAATTACGACATCCGTATGTTTTTTTGTCTTCAGTGCAGTCTTCATGCCTCTCCTCCCAAAAGAACACTGTAATATTTATTCACCTTTTAAAATGTTGGGTCACTACTCAGGATGTCAGCGGAAACTCAGGAAAGCTGATACTGAGTACCGGTAATATAGGGAAAACCACCACCTCGGTCCGTCAAGTAGTACACGGTAAAAATGTTGCCATTCGATAATTCTACTGATGAAGGATAGCCTAACTCTCCTCCATCATGACCATCACTACGCAAGATGCCCTCTGACTCAATGGCCCAATGTAAGTCATTCCCCGCGAGACAATAACGCACTCCTGCTGGCAATTGACGATATCCGTAGGTGGCAAGGATCTGACCAGTGGAGAGCAACAACAGATCAGCGGGATAACCCCAAAGATCTAGACGTTCCGGCTCACTCCATGTACGCCCTTTATCAGCCGATAGGGTTTGATAGATATATCCAAGGCCCTTGTGGTCTGTCCGCAACATTCCTAACAGGCGTCCATCGGTTAATTGACACAAGGCGGGCTCTTCAAAAATCGGAGACTCGTGAACGGCCATACGGCTAACTTCTGGCCAAGTCTTTCCGAAATCATAAGATCGAACCAAATATGATCCCTCTTCACCCTGTTCTGCTACCCCGTACAATGGCATGATGATCTCTCCTGGTGATACTTCGACAACCGCATCACTGGTAGCCAGGTTATTGGGAAAGCCAGGCAAGGGAATATCATAGGGTTCGCTCCATGTGTGGCCCTCGTCTCCCGAGCAAATAATGGTCAGTCGCATGTCACTGAGCTGATCAGCGAGCCTGAAGAAGTTCACCACCAAGGTGCCATCTGACAATTGAGCGATGGATGGATCGCGATCATCCCAATCGGTATTGCAAATCACCTGGGGCGGGGAAAATTGAAGTGAATCATTGGGGTCCACACAACGACTCAACATCAATTGGCCAGAGAGATCGACATGGGCCTGACCACTACGAAAGACGACCAATAAGGAGCCCGAAGCCAATTGACAAATATCAGGAAAGGCGAAATGCCGGGTGTGATCTTTCGATAAGATATGATGATGTGGGCAATGTTGGAAAGGGAGCATCAGTGGATTGAAATACAAAACTCATGCCAAGGCTTCCACCATCTAAAACTAACCCGCATGAATGAGAAAAGACCCACACCTCGGCCTATTCACCCTACGATTTGTGTATTTCACTAAATTGAAAAGGAAATAGGATGTTCAGAAAAGACTTAGATCGGCAATCTTTTCCCTGCCAAACGGCAAAAGAAGCGTAGCGGCCCTACACAGTTTCCAGGGCCGATGTCAAATGTTGAGTTTCAAAGACAGGTCGAACAGTCTTTTTGGCGGAAAGCTTCATTTCATAATATCGTGGAAAAGAAGTCCTTGACCTATTGAGACTGGTATCATCACATTCCGCCCCAGAAAAGCTTAATCGGCAAAAATAGGAATCCCCCACGGGCATGTAGGTCATAAGGCCAGCCAGATACCCATTTCCCTGATCCACATGAATCGAAATCGCTTGATGTTGATCTCCAATCTCCACGGCGCCTTCTGTCATCCCCAGCGCCTCACTCGCCGAAACCAGAAAAGACACCGGACGACCATGATCGATCACAAGACCGGTCATCGAAAACCGTTCGGGCTGAAGGCCGCCATTATGTGTCTCAAAATACAAATGTTTTCGGTTGAAAACATTGGGGTTTATGGTGACATGTCCCAACCGAAGAGAGCCTAGAGGCAATTCTTCCCAGTCTAATTCATAGGCGATCCTCACCTCCCCCTCTCCAATCGTGATCGTTTTATAGATACGACCCAACGGCGTCGAGATACTCCCCTGAATAAGAATTTCTTTTCCATCCCCTACCATCTCAATGCTTGGGTTGAGAATGCCAAGATCAGTGATTTTATGTTGGCCTGGAGTTTCCAACACCAAATGGCCAGAGTAGAAATCAGCGCCTTTGGAAATATCGTCATAATACCCATGCGGCAACGTCACAATAAGCGGATCAGAGGAGACCTCTTTAAAACACAAACTTTCAATAGCTAATCCTCGCCGACAATTGAGTTTAACTGTAAGCAGATCAGTTTCAATGGTGACACGTTTGTGCTCTTCATCATAGCACTGGGCAAAATATGAGGACTGGCATAGTTGCACTGCGTTGACTTGACTCAACCTTGGAAAAGAGAAGGATTCGATATCCACGTCGAATTTCCCAAGAAAATGGTGTAGCCGCGCCTCGTAATCTTGCCACCGTTTAACGGTAATATGAGTACGAAAATCGCTACTCCAGAGATAGCACAGCTCCAGCCAATCCTGCTCATTCCCATCATGACGCCACTTAAGAACATCGTAAGCTTTCCAACATAAGGCATTGATACGTGAATCAGAACGTCCGCTTACCGCCCATCGAACCACATTATATTTCCCCTGCTTTTTGACCGGAATCGGCTGCTGCGCGGATCCCAAATGTAAGCGCTGTCCAGCTTCAGGCGCATCAAGTGAATTGAGAACTTGACTAGGAGGAATCAGAATGAAACGCGAATCGTGCATGAATGCCTCAAACAATTGGCCAATTCTGCCCCATTCGCTTTCCTCTGAACATGCAGATTCAGTCGCATAACGCTTTGGTCGAAAGTCGAAGATTTCGGCATCGTTCGCATACAGTGGAAACAATCTCGAATTTTGTGACACATGTCTGGAAAGATATTGCATATAGTCATTCAAACTCGTTTCACCATGGGCATGACGCTGGAATTGCTGAAACGCAATGGAGGTATTCCAAATAAGGGGAATGGCTTCGCCATCCTCACCACAAGCGTATTGAGGAAAGTAGCGCCACTCTGGATCCCATTCTGTATGCTGTTGGGCAGGATTGTCCCAATCCATCATAATCGCTTGGTATCCACTTTGGATGTAGTGATGAACCAGTCCGGCTGAAAACGCTTGCTCATTCACCAACGCAATCGTGGGACGCATTCCCAATAATTCCTCGTAGACCCGATGACCAATTCGCAGATTTTCGGCATTAACCGCAGCGGGGGCGAGAGGCCCTACGATTTGCGCATACCCACTTCCAATAAATTCACAGAGACCACTTGAAACCAATTCGCGTAATTCGGATAACCAAGCAGGATCAACTTCGGCAATAGCTTCCAAGGTCATACCCGTGGCCTCAATGCCAAAGGGTAATTGGTAGCGTTTTACTAAATCCAACAATGGCCAATAACAACGAGAGATGACCTCTGAACGTTGAGTTTCTTCAATGGACGAATAGTAAAGGTTTAAATGAAAAACCGTGTAGAGATTGAGTAAAGGATATACTTCGGAAGGACTGGAACGGGGTTTGTGGTTCGAGGGAATTTTTACCATGCTCGCTCATATAGCTCGACCACGTCTTCATAGGAAACAGGCCGAATGTTTGTTCGAATCGCACCAATCAACATGGCTTCCTCAGCAAGAACAGGAATATCTTGCCGTGGCACACCAAGGTCTCGCATTTTCAACGGAATACTCAGTTTTTCTAGGAACGCATTCATCGCCGGAACACTCTGTGTCGCCTCAGAGGTAGAATGACCAGGAGCACTCAACAGTGATGCCACTTCGGCGAATTCATCGGGAGCCGAAGACAAATTAAATTCCATGGCAATGGGAGTCAGTAGGCCAACCGTTAGCCCGTGATGAAGATCGTAACGAGCACTTAAGGGATGACTCATCGCATGAGCCAAATTGACATCAATATGACCAACCGCTACCCCGGACAACGCCACGCCCCAGGCCACCTTTTCACGGGCGTCCAGATTCATCCCATCTGCATAGGCTAACGGAAGATTTTCAACAATCCATCGTAACGCTTCACGCGCAGAGGTAATCGTCGCCGGCGTGGCCTTCCCTGAAATAAATGATTCCAAAGCCATACCGACTCCATCACTACCTGTCCACGCGGTAAGATCCTTTGGCATATGGACCAACAGCTCTGGATCTATAATGCTGACTTTGGGATACAGGTATGGACTCCCCATTCCCTTTTTCATCGGAATATCAGGATTAGTCACGACAGCAAACGGAGTCGCTTCGGCTCCAGTTCCTGACGTGGTGGGAATTGCCAAAATGGGAAGCACGCCAGCTGGAATTGACCGACCAGGGCGTTCAGGAGTATTAATAAAATCCCAACATGACTCGCCATGAACCGCGAGTAACGCGGCCATCTTGGCAACGTCGAGGCAACTTCCTCCACCCAAGCCAATCACAAAGTCGCAAGCTTCCCGCTTGGCAAGCTTCCCAACTGCATCAACATCGTTGACGGTCGGATTGGTTTTGACACCCTCAAAGAGGACCACATCAACAGCCGCTTCCTTCAAAATATCTAAGGCTTTAAAAAGAAACCCTGACTTCTTTAACGATCCCTTTCCAGTGACCAAGAGAGCACGCCGGCCAAGTTGCCTTGCTTCTTGGCCAAGCGTAGAAAACGTTCCTCTTCCAACAATCAGTCTGGTAGGAAAGTAAAATGAAAAACTCAACAGGTCCCTCTCGATTGTTTGCGTTGAACCACCCGTGAAGCCGCTTGAAGAATATGCGCCTCACTCAATCCATACCGTTCATAGAGTTGTTCAGGAGTCCCAGCCTCAGCAAATTGGTCCTTCGCACTCACCATTTCCATAGGCAGGGGACAGTTTTTTCCCAGGATTTCCGCAATCGCTCCTCCAAGCCCACCATATCCATTGTGGTCCTCCACCGTGACGACTGCCCCGGTTTTTAACGCACATTCAATCACGGCCTGTTCATTGATGGGTTTTAACGTCGCGCAATTGACCAGGTGAACTGACACCCCTTGGCGTAACAAGGTCTCCGCCGCTCGTAACGCATACCCGACCATCACCCCTACTGAAAAAATCGTGACATCATGCCCCTCGCGAAGTACCGAGGGTTTCCCAAGTTCAAAGGTATAGCTGGGATCATGCACACGAGGAACCTTTGATTTTCCGGTACGAAGATACACAGGCCCTCGATGCTGCAACATGAATTTTACCGCTGAAGCCATTTCAATATCATCCGCAGGTGATATCACCGTCATATTAGGAACAGCTCTCATAATGGCCAAATCTTCTATGATTTGATGAGTGACACCATCAGCCCCAACATCCAAACCAAAATGACTGACAACCAGTTTCACATTCAAATTGGGATACGCCACAGAATTTCTCACCTGATCAAGTGCTCGCATGGCCAAAAACAACGCATAGGTATGAACAAAAGGAGTCAGGCCAATCGTCGCCATCCCTGCTGCCGCAGACACCATGTTCTGTTCCGCAATGCCAAAGCTAAACGTTCGCTTGGGAAATTGTTGTGCGAATCGATTTAGGAGCGTGGCCTCCTTGGAGTCGGCATCAAGAGCCACAATATGGTCTTGCTCTTGAGCAAACTGGCACAATGTATCAACATACACTTCACGAAGATTATATCGTTGAGTCTCAACATTCATCGTGTGTCACCTGACAGTTCAGTCACGGCATACTCATACTCCGCTTGAGTCATATGTCCACCAACATGCCATCGATTGTTCCCTTCCATAAATGACACCCCTTTGCCTTTTATGGTATGTCCAATCACAACTTTGGGAATGCCATCATCTGTATCAAGGGAAGAAAATCCAGCATTGATGGAATCAAAGTCATGCCCATCGACTTCAAGAACCGTCCATCCAAAACTTCGCCACTTATCGGCGAGAGCACCCAGGTCCATCACCTCTGCCACCGAGGCGTCTCCTTGAAATTTGTTGGAATCAACAATCGCAACCAGCTGGCCAAGTTTATAATGGGCCGCTGACATCGCGGCCTCCCATACTTGCCCTTCCTGAATTTCGCCATCACCGAGATACACCATCACCCGACTAGATTGCTCCCGAAGGCGTAACCCTAAGGCCATCCCAACACCTGCAGACAGCCCCTGCGCTAAACTTCCACTGGTAAAATCTAGGCCAGGCAGCGATCCATATTCCGGATGCGTTTGCAAACGGCTGTTGAACTTTCTAAACGTAGTGAGTTCACCAACCGACAAAAACCCGCGCCGAGCCATCACCGAATACAACGTAGGGGCCGCATGGCCTTTTGATAAAATAAAGCGATCACGCTCTAGCCAATCAGGATCGTCCACGCGAATACTCAGATACTGAAAATACAAATAGATCAAAAATTCAACTGCAGACAATGCACTGCCCGGATTCCCAGACTTGGCTGAAAAAATCATCTCAATCACATCACGGCGGACGAGCCGACATAATTTCTGAAGGTCGACTCGTTTCGTCGAACAAAGCGACTGTTGTCTCATAGTGGAAATCATTGCCAACGGTCTTTCAAGTTCCTCGACGACTCACTTCTGCATACGGTTGAATCATGTGCAAGAGATCCGCCATTCTCCCAAGGGGAAATGTTCCTTGGGCATCACTCAATGCACGATCAGGTTCGGGGTGTACCTCTAAAAACAAGGCATCCACGCCACAAGCCACCGCCGACCGACACAAAGCGGGAATAAATTCACGATTCCCCCCCACACTTTCTCCGACTGTTGGCGCACCATGTACCGAATGAGATGCATCAAAGATAATAGGCTTCCCAATGAACTTCATGATCACCAAAGAGCGAAAGTCATTTATTAACAGTTGGAAGCCAAACGAGGTGCCCCGTTCAGTCAGCATGACGTCTTCATATCCCTCTGCACTAAGACGATTCACGACATTGGTCATTTCCCACGGTGCCGTCCATTGCCCTTTTTTAATATTCACAGGACGCCCGGTTTTGGCCGCAGCGAGAATCAAATCAATTTGCTTCGAGAGAAGGGCTGGAATCTGAAGCACATCACAAACTTCGGCCACGGCATCAACCTGTTCTGCGGTATGAATATCGGTTAAGACAGGTACCCCCGTTTTTTGCTTGAGGAGTCGAAGCGACTCTAACCCTTCCATCCAACCTGGACCACGGTAGGAATCTCCAATGGTTTTATTGGCCTTATCGTAACTGGCCTTAAAGATGTATGGGATTCCAAGTTTGGAGGTGACTGTTTGGATATCGTCAGCAATTCGACACATCACATCTGAGGATTCCACAACACATGGACCAGCAATGAGGGCCAAAGGTTTTCGCCCACCTAATGTTATGGAACCAATATTCACCTGATGACTCTCTGAGACTTCTTTTTCACCATCTTGCATAGGATACCGTCATTCTTTTCAATATACATTTCGATTGAAAATATTTGTGTCATCCTTTGATGAGCAACTGGCATGCCAGCATTTTCAAATGAGAAATAGTCAAGAAAGGTTGATTCGTCACAACGGAAAAACGCCAAAACCTACCTATTCATGGTGATTTCAGTGTAAGGAAAGAGAGGCCTATGAGAAGTTGAGTTGAGAAAACACTTCCAGAAACCAGTCAAATGTCTAAACAAAGTGCCAATTCATTGACACTCTAACTCGTCTTTGGATAGTAGGTAATAGTAAAGGAACGAATAATTTTTTCGGCGAGTTCTATCGCTTCAGCTTTCGTCTGCCCAACAGTGAGTACAGTTCCGCCGCGTTTGGTGTGATCAGTGATACCCTGAATAAGGTCTCCTGGGCTCACATACAATCGGAACAATTTCACCTGAGGATGTCGTGCCAATTCTCTATCATAATCGATAGCCTTGATTCTTCCCTTCGGCAAAAACAGAAACCGATTCGCCACATGTTGATGTACTTGTGGCCGAAGCGTATCCCAATCAGGCTCCTGGCCTAAAGCCATGTTTATCACATTCCCCACCATGTCAATGCCATACACGAGCGGAATATTATGGCTACAAAAATACCCGCCACTTAGTCTGGCTGCAATTTCAATGATATAGGGCTTCCCAGCGGCTAACACCACATCACCTTTGACCGTGCCACGACTCACGCCCAATGCCCTGGCAGCTGCATGAACCAATTTCCCAATATCCTGTACTGACAAATTATCTAATGCAGCGGGCGTTTCACCACCATCTTCAATGATAAATGGGCGTAAATGCTCCGTTCTTGAATAGTCACGATCGGCAATGCCACAGAGGATAGCTCGATCATCCCAAACGATGGACTCGGTGCTAATCTGCTGCCCTTCGATCCATTGCTCCAAAATAAGTCGTTGCCTGGGTGAATGGGAAAGACTGTGGTGATAGGCCCAATCAAGATTCACATCATCATCAAGACGGAGGACTCCCCTTGATCCACGGCTATCGACAGGCTTTAATACTTTTGAGCCCTCTCGATTCCGACATTCGTCATGTAACTGCTCAAGGGTTTCTATGGCGGCAAACCAAGGAACTCGAACACCAGAAGCCAGGAGTTTCGCCTTCATCTGAAGTTTGTCGGTGGTCAATGCTGCCGTATCCAGGGAATGACCGGGGACACCAAAATATTGCGCGAGGATGGACACGGTATGTGGGGCATCACACCCCAAGGTCATCACCGCATGAATGGAATCACAAGGGAGCACCTGTTGTGCTGCACGAAGAGTGGCTTCACTATCATAGACACTGGCTTGCACGAAGGCATCAGCATATTGAACCCCTGGGGCCTTGGGATTGGCATCACTAACGATAATCCGCAACCCTTGTTGTTTCGCAAGCTTGATCCCTTCAACACATTCAATACCTGCGCCCACAAAAAATAGGGCTTGCTGATTATGTTTGGGAGGGGGGGGAGAATAGAGTTGCGGAGCCCGCATAGATACTCAGGCCGCTTCCTGAATAATAGCTTGAATTTCCTGTCGAGAGAACTGTTTGGGATGCTGAGCCAGCGGTCGGCTCATATAGCTAAACACATCATCAACAATCCCTTGGGTTTGTTCGGCGGAAATTGAATAGGTGCCAAGACGATGATTCATCTCCGCCATAGCCAATAGATCTTCTACCAAGGTGACCGTTTTCTTCGCACGTTGATGTCCCATAAGATGTTGCCCAATCCGAGGGTCTAAAACTGAACACAAGCTTCCAAATTCGTCGATGGCTGCATCCCAGGTATGTCGAAGGACAGGCACCGTAAAGATCGACACCGTCACACTATGGGGAAGATGCGAACGAGCCCCAAGTGGCTGAGCTAAGGCATGCGCTACCGTCGTCCCTGCATTGGCAATCGCCACACCAGCCAATAGACTGCCCCACGCCATATCCCTCCGTAATTCAAGGTTTCCTAATTGATTCAGGACTTGCGGCAAAGACTGATAAATTGTTCGCATGGCTTCTGACGCCACCATATCCGAAAAAGGTGTTCGGTTTGCCTTATTTAAGAATGACTCCAAAGCATGAGCAAAGGCATCAATTCCTGTCGCAGCAGTCATAATTTTTGGAAGACCTTGGGCCAACTCAGGGTCAACGATCGCCACCTTTGGGAAAATGTGTGGGCTTTTAATCGTTCCCTTTTGGATGGTTTCAGGATTGGACATCACAGCATAAGGCGTTACTTCCGCCCCCGTCCCTGATGTAGTGGGAATCGCGATAATGGGCAACACCGTGGGGTCAATCGGCAACGGAGGCCGATTGGATAAATTCACATAAGCCCAGATCGGTTCCGAGTGGGTAGCGCGAATTGCCAAGGCTTTCGCGAAATCCATGACACTCCCACCGCCCAAAGCCACGATGAGTTCTGCACCAGATTCCCTAATCGTATCGGCGGCACCATCGACATCCGTACAGGTAGGCTCTGGCTTGACTCCATCAAAAATCACAACTTCCAAACCTGCTTTTTTCAAAATATCGGTCGCAGGCGCGACTAATCCCAACTCGACCAATTCCTTCATGGTGACGACACAGACCCGTCTTCCTAGCGAAGTGGCAACCTCTCCTAATTTGTCTAATTGTCCCTGCCCAAACAACACACGTACAGGTTGAAGCATTTCAAATAATTTATCAGACAGCATATTGTTGTTGCTCCTCTTTTCAGTCACACATACTAAAAATACAAACCGCCATTGACATTGATGGTTTGCCCCGTGATGTAGCTTGATGACTCCGAGGCTAGGAACACCACGGTGTTGGCCACTTCTTCTGGCAGGCCCAGTCGCCCCAACAAGATCCCATCTGCAGCTTTTTGAACAGAGACACTTTGCATGCCTTCAGTAGCCATATCTGATGCAATCAACCCGGCCGCGATCGTGTTACAACGGATATGTTCTTTCGCACCAAAACGCGCACTCACCTGGCCCAATGATTGAAGCCCTGCCTTGCTGACCGCATAGTGGACCGTTCTCGGTCCACCATATTGCCCGCTAACCGATCCGATATTGATAATCGACCCGCGGCCACGCCGTTTCAGTGCGGCCATGGCTTCTTGGGTGCAAATAAATGCGCCTTTCAAATTCACATTGAGAACATCATCCCAATCTTCATCAGTCACTGCATCAAAATCCGTGGGTTTGTTAATCCCAGCGTTATTCACCAAAATATCCAGGCCTTCAAAGGATTCCTCTGTTTTATGGATTGCACGTCTCACGGCTTCACGATCGCGGACATCCATTTGTACGGCTTCTGCTGTTCCTCCTGATTGTTGAATGGTGCGAATGGTTTCAGCCGCAGAATCACTTTGCTCCCGATACGTCAACATGACTTTGGCACCCGAGGCTGCTAACTGAAGACAAATGGCTTTCCCAATTCCACGACTCCCACCCGTGACTAATGCGACCTTACCGCTTAACAGCATGCGTTCCTTTTCCCGAACGGCCAAGAACCCGTCGAGCAGCTTCAGCAATACCGGGGCCTGTTAATCCATACTTTCCAGCAAGCTCCGCCGGCTCTCCCGATTCACCAAAGGTATCTCGAACCCCAATGAATTCGATAGGGCAGGGCTTACTTTGTGCTAAGGATTCCGCCACTGCGCTTCCTAATCCTCCATGAATGTTGTGATCTTCGGCGGTCACAAAACATCCGGTTTCTTCCGCACAACGACTTAACAATTCTGAATCAATCGGTTTAATGGTGGACATATTGACCACTCGTGCTCGAATTCCGTCCTGAAGAAGAAGATCCGACGCATCTAACGCTCGAGCCACTTGCACTCCACAGGCGACAATAGTCACATCTCGACCATCTCGTAGAATCACGCCTTTGCCAATGGCAAAACGATTCGCTGTCGTAAGAATTCGTCGAGCTGGACTTCGACCCGTTCGCATATACACGGGTCCATCATAGTTCAAAATTTCCTCAGTGGCTTGATCCATTTCCAGGGAATCGGCAGGCGAAACTACAACCATGCCAGGAATCGCTCGAAAGGCGGCCAAATCTTCAAAGCATTGAGCCGAAGCACCATCCGGACCAACATCAAGGCCAGGGTGACTCGCGATAATTTTCACGTTTCGCCGTGGATACGCAATGGACAGTCGAGCTTGTTCCAATGCCCGGAGACAAAACACTGCAAACGTTGCCACAAAGGGAATGATCCCAGTACTGGCAAAACCTCCGGCCATGGCCATCATATTCTGCTCGGCAATACCAAATTGGTAAAACCGATCGGCATAATGTTTTCGAAAATGATGCGTGCCGGTGGCCCCAGCAACATCAGCATCAAACACCACGAAGTTATCGTGGTGCATCCCCAATCGAACAAGGGACTTCCCAAACGCTTCACGAAGTGAGTCTCCCTCGCACCCAATTAATGAGGGAGGATGGTTATGCTTAACTGAAGTGTCCATCGAGATACCAAGCCCATCTCTCTTCCGGAGTGTGTAAATTTTGAAACGCCTCGACTAACTCTTCCTGACGTAATTTCACGCTTCCATGCCACAGGGGATCACCTTCCATATAGGAGACCCCTTTTCCTTTTGTCGTATGCGCCAAAATAACCGTGGGTTTTTCAGTCATCATTCTGGCCTCGGCAAACGCAAGCTTTATAGAATCTGGATCATGTCCATCGATCTCGACCACATGCCAGTTAAATGCCTCCCATTTGGCGCGTAAGGGTTCAAGACCCATCGTATTGCTGTTCAAGTCATCACTTTGCATTTTGTTGTAATCCACGATGGCGCACACATTCGCCAATCGATAATGCCCCGCAGTCATTGCGCCTTCCCACACCATTCCTTCCTGAAGCTCACCATCCCCAAGCATGGTGTAAACTCGAGTACCAATACCTTGATGTCGTAGCCCCAGAGCCATTCCAAGAGCCGAAGAAAACCCCTGACCAAGAGACCCTGTACTAGTTTCCACCCATGGCAAGGACAACACGTCAGGATGGCCTTGTAACGGTGAACCTAATTTTCGAAACCCAGCTAGCATGGAAAATGGTATCAAACCAGCCATGGCACCGGCGGCATAAAGCGAGGGACACGAGTGCCCTTTTGAAAGAACAAAACGATGACGACCTGAATGATCACCATCCCCCTCTCCAAAAAGCTCCACATTCCAAAGATACGCCATAACATCCGCACAGGAGAGGCATCCGCCCGGATGTCCGGAGCCTGCGTGAAAAATCATGGCAAGGGCTAGCCGTCGGATTTCATTGGCCCATAATCCAGGGTCGAGCCGAAATTCTGATGGCGGCTCTTTATATAATTTTCCGATAATCTGCGGCTTTAACATGTCCAATTCACCAAACCTCACCTAACGTCAAAATGGTACTATTCTGCTGCGACTAATACCGGTGAATCTTTTTTATTTGAGAAACTCGATTCCCCTTGCGAAGCATCGTACCCGGCAAATCCAAACTTTCGATCATGATAGGGAAAATTCAACTCACGAAGACGGTTCGTGAGTGGTGCCTTATAGTATTTACCCTTTAACTGAGGATGAAGATATAAAAATTCTTGGACCACTGCCCCGTCTAAAAATGGATAACGACTTTCAATTCCAAAGAGCCCAGCAATCCGTTCCCCTGCACCGAGAAAGACTCGATTCCAACCACCATGGAAATTTTTCCAGGGCCCCAAAATTCCATTCCAATTCCCCTTCAATTCCGACATGGCTGGGTTCGAGTGAGGATTAAAATTATCCGCAAAAATCTCGTCTGCCCCCTGGCCAGACAGACTAATGATCCGCCCGGACTCTCGTGCCTTGTGATGGATCATGGCAGAGGCAATATACCCTGGATGCATACGCAAATCAGGATTTTTAAAATTTTGAAAATCACTATCCTGGTTTATCATTTGAAACGGGTCACCATGATCCCATACATATTGGGTCATGGCCTTGATCTCCTCCTGGGTTGGAACAAGTACATCAAAAGAAATCCCATTTTCTTGTAACAACTGGAGCCTTTCATCCAACACCTTTTGGTCTTCCAAATACGGCATGGTGTAGGCA
>JAJDBO010000104.1 GCA_029261305.1 Nitrospirales bacterium | reverse complement strand
AAACTCAACCGTATCGTTTTGGCGAACACGAATCATTGGTCCAGGAACAGAGTGGTTAAAGCCCCAATAGGTATACTGCTTGCCACTGGTTAATTCTCCGATGAACTCATGAGCTTCAAACTTGACCACCACACGGGCGGGTGTTGAGCGGGTGATCGGTGGTGGCACTTGGGGTGCAAAGGTCAATGTTGACTGAATCGTCGGTTGTTCTGCCATAGCGGTAAATGGTAACAGGCTGATCATGGATACCATCATAAGGGCCGAACAAAATTTGCTATTGGACACATTCATACTGCGCTCCTTGTGAAATTATAAATCTGGGAAACTGTCGCTTGACGAGGTGCAGTATAGAGGAAGATAAAGCCAAAAAGTATGACTAATGTCATGTTTTTGATTTGTGTATCTGATGAAGTGTTGGTGAAAATGGAGTCTGACCCCTGGATTCACCAGGTGAGTGAGCCAAGGCTTTGAGGGCGTCAAGATTACAGATCACGAGTTTTTTGGCCTTCCCAACGACAATATTCTCTATTTTGAATCGCCCCATAATGCGGGTTGCTGTTTCTACGGTCAGTCCGGCCATATCCGCAAGATCACGACGAGTGAGTCGAGCTTGGAGCCGTATCCCATCTGGATCAGGCTGTCCTGCCTTGAAGGCCAAAGAGATCAGAATCGTGGCCATCCGTTGCTCAGCTCGGTGAAACACCAAGCCTTTGGCGTTATCTTGAGCTTCCCGCAATCGTTCCCCAAGGTATTGAATGACCTCAATGGCCATTTCTGGGTTTCGACGAAGAATTTCCAAATATCGCGCTTTGGGGATTTTCAACACCGTGGCGCCATCCAAGACCTTGGCGCATCCCGGATGAGCTGAACCTTCAAACACTGAAGCTTCGCAACAAAACAGGTCCCCAGGCGTTAAGACCTTTAGGGTCATGTCTCTTCCGTCGGCTGAGGATTTCACGCATTTTACCGTGCCATCCTTGACGATATGAAACCATTCTGTTGGGTCTCCTTCGCGAAAGATATACTCTCCCTTTTTGTAAGGAATCTCTTGAACATCATGGAGAAGCAGGTCGAAATCCGATTGGGAAAGAGGCGCAAAGAGTGGAAAGGTCCGAAGAAGGTTTGACAGTGTCATAGGTGGTTTGGGAATCCCTTGGAAAAGACCGATAGTGTGAAGATTGTTCGAGACCTGTGGGGAAGCAAGAACGTGGCTGTAATGAGTGCTTTGTGATGACCGATGTGTTGCTTCCCTTTGGGGTTTGATATTTCAAAAAAAACGCTATCAAAACTCTAGGAGGCCGTCAAACCTGGGTATTCGCTCAATGTTGAGTTCGGCGTATAATGAGTCATCTGCCAATGTACTCATGTTGATAGCGAATCTATCACCCAAAGGGAGGAAATTAATTATGTTGAGGATGAATCGGAAATGGAAAATTATGGCACTCATGATTATTGGTCTAATAGCCTTTTTGGGGGCTGGATGTTCGTCAACTCCTGAGGAGCCATCTTCTTCTCGGACGACACAAGATGTGCGAGGGGACTCAGACCGATTTTTTCAGAAAATGGAACAGGAAGAGAAAAAAGAATAGGCCAATTAAATACCAGAGGTCCGTCGTATTTAAGGACTATTTTCAATAGTCGATCGTGATGATTATCAACCGTTGGTGCCGATGTTTCTCTGCTCGATGAATTTGTTTAAGGATGGTCTTGGATAGTCCGACATTATCAGAGAATATTTTTCCCCTAAACGTTTGTGTCGGCGAAGGAGAGATCATGACGACAGAAGACAAGCTCAAGGCCTGGGAAGATTTTGGTGAGAGTATCAAACCGATTATTCCAGTACTCATAGGTCAACTGAAAGGTGTTGTGGAGGAGACGGAACGAGCGGCAGGGAACTTGATCGAACGGTTTCAACTTATTTCGCATAAAGTGTTATCCAGCCAGGAAACTCAAAATGCTCAGGCGACGGCTGAGTTAGCCAAAGATATTGCCCAGGTCGTCATGTACATTCAATTTCAAGATATTACGAGGCAACAAGTTGAACATGTGTATAGCCCTTTAGAAAAAATAATGGATCATTTGAGTGCTCTGCACTGTGATGATCAGGATCCCGTCGTGCAACAACAGACTTTAGAAAAACTCAAGTCGTTTTCAACGGACTATACGATGGAATCCGAACGGATTCTCATGAAAGAAATTCAAGAAGGTCGCAAGCCTGGTAGTGGAGAAAAAACAACTCAATCTGCACCAATCCAGGAAGCGGCCGTTACCTTGTTTTAAACAGTGAATTTTCAACTCTAGGCACGAATCCAGCCAAGTTTTTCTGAGAAGCCTTATTTCGGTTTTCCTGACCAGAGATTGTCGCTCGTTGGCATTTGAGTGAGAATGGCCGATCGCGCTTGATACACGCCAGGCAACCCTGATCCAAGAGCATAGACCAATCCTTTCCCTCTTATTCCCAACGCTAAATACCCACGTGGTCGGCCCCTCGTATCCACACCGATAATTTCAATTGTTGGTGTGGCAAGACCATACTCTCCCAAATATTCCTGAGAGAAACTTATCGCCAGCTCAGCAGGAAGATCGACGACTCGACTGACAAAGAGTTGCATTTCGAGCTGATCAATAGAAATGTCTGGGGCCCCATCGAGGTACCACTCACCATGCTGCTGTGAGACCGTAAATGTTCCTGTGCCCGTGGTGACGGTGAGTAACCCGATTTCAGCCATTTCAATGCCAAAGAGTCGTTTGTCTTGAATATCAAATGCTTGTGTGGGGAGCCCTTTTAGTGTTGCTGGGGAAATTTTATATATGGGGCGATCCGCGGCCGTGATGGCATAGGTTTCCTCGGCAAGTTTGGGTGATTGAAAAAACGTTACCAGGTGAGCGCGTTGTCCTGTATGAACGGTGGCCGTGAATAGAGGTGGAGGGAGACGTTGTAGTAAGGCCTCCTTTTCAGACTGCTTGTCAATAAACTCTAAGGCTGTCAAATCTTCAAGGGTCATGAGTAATAATCCAACGGATGTTTTGTCCGCTGGACCCTCAAACGGTTCGGAAAAACGCCAATTGCCTGTGGCTCCGTG
>JAJDBO010000103.1 GCA_029261305.1 Nitrospirales bacterium | reverse complement strand
AACTGCCATGGACCCAATTATGGAAAAGGTTCCCGTATTTGGATCATACAATTCGGCGGTATTATGATAGATAAAATTTGATCCTTGACCGATCCCACCAGAAATCAACACTTTCCCATTGGACAACAGTGTCGCGGTATGACCACTTCGAGGGACAACCAGTGAGCCCACCCAAGTAAAGGCTCCGGTATTGGGATCATAAAGTTCGGCGGAAGGGGAGGCATTCGAAATTCCCAAACCCATCCCATCGGCACCCTCTTGGCCTCCTACAATTAAGATCTGGCCATCATTGAGACGAGTAGCAGTATAGAGGTTGGTTCGGGCGGCACCTAAATTTCCGGTAAGTGCCCAAGTTCCAAATGTGTTAGCACGAACGGGAGAGAAGGGAATGGTACTGAAAAAATAGAAAAGCACCCCAAGTCCAATAATACAATACCAAAAGGAAATAGGGTGTTGCCTGCGTAAATGCCATCCCTGGACCATGAAAAGTACCTTGAATCTTTCAAAGCGTCCGAAAGCGCGCTCAAAGCCTCCTGGAGGCATATTAAAATTGCCATTCCTCCATGAATGACAATTGAAGACTTCCTAAAAGACCTTTATCTAAAGGCTTTACCTTCAATCACTCAAATCGTCATTCCTAAAAGTCGAATTGAATGACGTAGCAAGTGAAATGCAGATCCCCTCTAAATAGGGATGTGATTATAAGTACGCACTAGCGCAGGTGACAATCCCTCAAAGTTAGTAGTGGCAAAGACTTAAGGAAAATGTTTTATTTAAAACCTTAGTGTAGGTGTTAAAATGAAGTTTTAGTTGCGGGAATGATGTAAGGAAGGAGTTGAAAAAAAATTCTATGACTTTGATAAGGAAAGAGAAAAAGGGAAGAAATAGTTTTGGGGTGAGTGACGGGAATTGAACCCGCGACCTCCGGGTCCACAACCCGGCGCTCTAACCAACTGAGCTACACCCACCATCCAGAGCTGCTTATGAACGAGAAAACGACTTGCTCAAGAGCGGAAAGGGATACTAGCAAATGCCCTGAAGGCCTGCAAGATAAGGACTTGGTGTTTTACTACCACATCGCCTCACCACGAACTGTCAGAGATTGTCCGGGTTACCTATTGGGCATGCGACGGTCAAAGGCTCCCTGCATTTCCATCACAATGGCCTGTGCCGCAGCCTGGGGATCACCGGCATCCCGAATTGGTCGCCCCACCACTAAATAGTCCGAGCCCTGATCAATGGCCTGACTTGGAGTTGTCACCCGAGCCTGATCATGGGTGTCTGCACCAACTGGTCGAACACCGGGCGTCACAATCGCCAACGTTTGACCAACCGCCTGCCGAACGGCCTCCGGCTCTTGACCTGAAGCGACCACACCATGACATCCCACTTCTGCCGCAGCTTTGGCCCTGGCCACAACTAATTCCGAAATACTCCAAGGCGATCCACTTTCTTGTATATCCCGTAGATCAAAATTCGTTAATACGGTGACGGCCAGAATCTTCAACTCCGGCTGAGCCTGTTTCCCATCCATAGCCGCATGCATAGTTTTTCGGTGCGCATGAACCGTGAGAAATTGTACTCCGAGATCTGCTACCCGAGCAGTGGCTCGCTTTACAGTTTCATCGATATCGAAAAATTTGAGATCTAGAAAAACCTGTTTCCCCCGATCCTGAGCCAATTTGACGATGTCTGGTCCCTCACTCGTAAATAGCTCTAGCCCTATTTTGACCACCCGAACGGAATCCTGTAGCCGATCAAGCAGTGACTCGGCGGACCGAGCATCAGGAACATCCAAAGCCACCATCAACCGATCTATGGCATTAATTATCGACAACGCTTATTGCCCTTCTTTCACAATTCCCATTGACCCTTCTGGGGGTCCTATGTTAAAAATTAAAGGTTCGTGACCAGAATTACTCATGGAGGACTTACATGCCAGTTGTTCATAAATCTGCAATTAAACGGGCTCGCCAATCGATCAAACGTCATCAGCGCAATAAAGCCATCATTCACGGGACTAAAACCGTGATAAAAAAAGTGAAGGCTGCAGTGGCAGAAAAGAATACAGAATTGGCCCAAACCCTGCTTATGGATGCGACTTCGGCCCTCTCTAAGGCCGTCACCAAAGGATCGCTCCACCGTAAAACTGCTTCTCGCAAAATTTCCAGACTTGCCAAGGGCGTCAACGCCACAAAAACCAAGTCCTAACGGTTTCAAGCACCTCTCTTTTTCCTTGGAGGGAGAAGTGCGTCTTTGACAGGTTCACGCCTGCGTAGTCTGACACAGCGCAAACACCAGTACGTGGAACACGCGCTGAGGGGACCCAGACGATCCACCCTTCAAGGACGAATCCGTTTCGGCAAAGACCTGCCAGGCCTTCCCAAAGTGCAACAACGAGAATCGATTCACTAAGGAAAAAAACTCTCCCTGACGGTATGGTGACAGCCCAATCGAACGAGCGACTTTCGATTCATTGATTCCCCGTGCCAAACTGTCTTTCGCTTTCCACATCCGACGATACTGCCACAACAACGCTCCCAAGATTCGAAGCGGCGCCTCTCCGGATTCAAGATTTTTCTCCACAATCGTCAGGGCCTGGCTAGGGTTTTTGGCGGCAATCGCTCCAGCCAAGTCAAAGACCGAGGCTCCGGTATCTGCTCCTTGAACGGCAGCCACATCATTCCCGGTGATCATTTGGCCCGCCGGGATAAACAACGCCAGTTTATCCAACTCGCGCCGAGCCCGATACAATCCTTCACCGGCAATGTCCTTTAACAACAAGGCCGCTTCTTGATCTAATTTCAATCCCAACCGACCCGCTTCTTGTTTCACCCATCCTAGACAATGATTGTCAAACAACGGCGCACAATCAATCACCGTGGCTTTAGACTTTAACGTCTGTACCCATTTTGTTCGCCCATCGAGTTTTCCCGCAGAAAGGACAAAGGTGCAGGAGTCATTAGGGGCTTGAAAATAGGGGATTAAAGCTTCTCCATTTTTAGCAGAAAGCTTATCGGTCCATTTTAGAATGACCAATCGGTGATCAGAAAAAAACGGAACTTCTTGCACGCGAGAGAGGATTTCCTGTGCATCGGTTTCGTCACCATACAAAAGGTCGCAGGAGAAGGTATCATCCTGAACCGTGTCGTCCTTACCACTCGCGTCTGCATTCTTTCCAGTATCATCCGCTTTCTTCCAAGCACGAAGTGTCGCTATGGCCTCATCGCGAAAATAATCCTCTTCCCCGACGACGAGATAGAGCGAATCGAGACCATTACGTTTCAGGATGGATGGTAGTTCTGAGGGTTTCATGAATTAGGTTTGGGGATTACGCCCCAACGACAAAAGGGTTTCTAATTTTTAATGCCGGTCGCAGACGATCGCGGATCAGGATCCAAAGAGTTGGCCACTGGCTTTTTTCCACCAGGCGAAAAGGTACCAAGATCGCGAGCATCCCAGAAATCAGCGGCGAGAATTTCCGCCACCTCTTGCCCAGCTTGTTCCAAAGCGCGATCTTGAAGCACTTGGTTAAATTGCAATTGGTCTTGCCCTGTTTCCGTATCAGAAGACTGGTTCACAAAAAACTCTGCTGTCCCCGTCGCGGTATCACTCCACACAATTCGTCCAGTCTTTCGATCTTCGACCGTCACTTTGACCACGACATTCACTCGACTTTCCCTCGCCACAGTAGTGGAAAATGTCAAAGTCGGCACAGTAGCCGACACAATTTCCCCCTTCATCACAAAATTAGCCTGGCCATCATCATGAACCACCTTGGCTCCACTGCTCGCGGAAAATTCTTGTCGCATATATTTGGTGTAGGTAAATTCCAGATTGCTGTGAAACGTTCGATTGAGGAAATCTCGGATGATCAACGGAACAAGTGGGCCACTATCCTGAATATTCCCTCCCCCGATTTGTGGCCCCCTTCCTTCCACAGTAAAGCGATAGCCACAACCCGAGACCAGAAAGCTTACGCTCAACACGAATAAAAGGATTGGTCGCGAATATCTGTAAGCATTCATCAGGACACCATTCAGGCTACACGACAAAATTAACCAACTTTTTTTCCACATAAATGACCTTGCGAGGCGTAGCCCCCTTCAACCATTCCGCCACCTTGTCATCCTGTTGAGCTAGGGCAAGGATTGCGTCTTTACTTGAATCGGCAGGGACCACAATTTTGCTTCGCAACCTTCCATTCACTTGCAAGGGAATGGTCATTTCCTCCTTGATAATTAACATCGCATCATACGTCGGCCAGGGCTGCAAGGCGATACTCGGCGTATTCCCCATTTGCATCCACAGCTCTTCAGCGATATGCGGGGCAAATGGCGACAGAAGCATCAAAAATGATTCGGCTGATGCACGCGGCAATGGTCCATTTTTACAAATATCTCGCACGAAGACCATCAGTTTGGATATGGCCGTATTGAATCCCATTTCTTCCAAGTCTTGCGTCACGCCATGAATGGTTTCAGCTGTCAAACGTGCCTGCTCTGGAGTTCCGGAACCTCCAATTAATGAAATCGTGTCCACACCCTCTTGTTCCCCAACAAACAATCGATAGGCACGTTGCAAAAATCGTGAGACCCCAGGGATAGAATCCGTAGACCATGGCGCGCCTTTATCCAAAGGTCCCATGAACATTTCGTAGAGCCGCAAAGCATCAGTACCATATTCTGCAATCACGTCATCGGGATTCACCACGTTGCCACGGCTTTTGGACATCTTTTCCGTCACTTCTTCCAGCGCCAAGCCTTCAAGAAACGGATGCAAAGGTTTTTCATCTTCGGACCACTTTACATCCTTCGCCCCAACCCATCGTGCCTTTAATTCCTCACCAGATTTTTTATGCAGTGGGGTTTCATCATCAATACGCACTTCCGAGGAAGGGAACGCCTTAACCTCAATGTGAGGATCATCGGACAAATTATTGTCAAAGTATCGATAGCTATACCCCAAGATCATTCCAGGATTAAGTAATTTCTGAAAGGGCTCCTTGGTATGCACAAGTCCGAGATCAAACAACACTTTGTGCCAAAAGCGTGAATACAGCAGATGAAGCACCGCATGTTCTGCACCACCCACATAGAGATCCACGGGCATCCAATGTTGCTCGGCCTCTTTGGACCAAGGTTCGGTATCATTGGACGGATCACAAAATCGAAGGTAGTACCAACAACTGCCTGCCCATTGAGGCATGGTGTTGGTGTCGCGTATCGCCTTCTCCTTCGTCTCCGGGTCGGTGACTTCCACCCAATCACGTACTCGTGCCAAAGGTGGTTCAAATTCACCACTTGGACGAAAATCTTCTAGCTCTGGTAAAAGTACGGGCAAATCAGCTTCTGGCACTAATTTCGTAGTTCCATCTTCAAGATGAATGATTGGAAATGGTTCGCCCCAATAGCGTTGGCGACTGAACAGCCAATCACGCAGTTTGTAATTGATCGTCTTCTCACCCTTCCCATGTTCGACGAGCCATCCATTCATACGCTGTTTAGCTTCTGGGGTGGCCAAGCCATTGAGAAAATCTGAATTCACAGTTTTTCCATCGCCCGTAAACGCCTCAGTGGAAATGTCCCCTCCAGCAATGACCTCGACAAT
>JAJDBO010000102.1 GCA_029261305.1 Nitrospirales bacterium | reverse complement strand
TTCGAGCGTGACTTCATCACCTCTAGCCGACAATCGAACCTGTAGGCCTTCCTCAATCAACCGCAGATGCCTATCTTGCGGTCCATAGAGATTAGCCAGATCAACCCCTTCGCGAAGTTTCACTTTACGCACGTGCGACGTCCTAAACCTCCTGAATTAATGAGAATGGAATAACAAGGGCATTCTAACAAAGGAGCGGGGGGGCCTCAACAGAAACATCCTTGTTCTGTTGAGGGAGTACAAAAAGTAATGCGTCTCTTCGCTATGAATTGATTGAATGCAGGGTTTCACCCTCTCCGAACTTGCTCAGAAGCAAGCTCTCCAGGGTGCCTGGTCCACCACCTCGAAGCAAGATGGCTCAGAAACTCGCTGCGATCAGACAGTCTTCGCCGGAGAGGTAGGATTCGGGGCGGAGGCCTAGCCGAACCCAGAATTAAATTGATTTGGAAGAAAGTAGACGCAGGTAAAAAAACCTTCGCCGCGATCGAATGAATCTTTCTTGTTTTTGTATCCCCGCCTTTGGATGCGGCGGAGACGGAGCGCCGAATCGACTTTTCGGCGAGAGCTGTTTGAGGGAAGCGAGTTCTCTCGCCATCTTATTCGAGGCGTAGGCGGAGGGACTCCCTTGGGGCCGCAGACAGGCGGAAATGGTTTTGGTCACTTTTGCCGAAACAAAAGTGACTCTTCGCGCGGGGGCGACACCCCGCTCTAATAATTGATTTTGAAAGGTGAGTCCAAAATGAGCAACGCGTTCGAAACGAGCAGTGCGGAAAAAACACAACGAGCCCCACACTGTTGGTGTGGGGCTCGTAATTAATCCACTGATTCCTTCAGTGCAAAGATAATACTTAGACTTGGCTCTTCCGCATCCGCCAAGCCACGACTCCAACTAACCCAGTTCCCAAGAGTAACATCGTTCCTGGTTCAGGAACCGCATGAATAGCTTCCAGTCGTGTCTCACTAAATTCGTATTCTCCAGCTCCTTCTCCACAGCAATCTTCATCTATAAAAAGTCGAAGCATATGGGTACCCGCAGTAAGGAACACATCTAGGTACGCTGCCTGATAGAGACCTGATCCACCAGGATTGGATGTCCTTGGAGGAAGAGGTCCGCCATTCAATCGTAAGAGAAATTCATCACCAACAGTACCAATATCCTTAAGAAAAATGTCGACGTAGGAATCAACCCCCACTGTCAAACTAAATTGATTGCTAGATATTCCGTCGATCATGTCAACTGGTTGTGGTAAAGGGCCGGCACTCGTCACCCAGCTAAATCCCCCAGTTTGACCAAGAGGATTCACGATCACCGGTACCGCTTGAGCTGTGGAGGCCATAGAGGTAAGCCCCACCATCAAACAGAGCCCGACCAGCCCTTGTTTTACCCTTGATGTCTTTGATGTTGTTTCTTGATGAGTTCTCATTTCACTATCTCCTTTTGTTTGAGGGAAATCCCTGGCTGAGCACCCTTACTCGTATTGCTTGCCTTGCGTGCTCTGCAATTATTTTCTGTTCTATGGTGTTATTAAGCCAAAACCATGCCAACTTGAATTTGCGGCCCATCCACACTTTCCTGAGGTTCTCTAACATCTTGATTTATTGTGTGATTTTTCTTTTCTTTTTATGCATTTTCTCGACCATTTGCGGTTGGCCTTCCATAGAAATTCGGAAAAGTTTCCGACACCAATCGAGTAAGGAGTATCACGAAAAACGAGAACCTTCTGTATTCATGCAGTGTTTGCTCATATCAAGCAGTATGTAAAAAATTCTGACAGGAACGAAGGCTATTCCAAGTCACTATGTTGGAATTGGAAAGGGGATTGGCCCTATCATCACTATTTACAAGGGAAATGGCCTATGAACCAGAGAAGGATCGACAACGAGCAACAGTGGAAAAATTTCAGACAGCCCCCTCTTTCGAGGGAAACAATTCAAGACCTCATTGGAGGGAGAAAGGCGGAAGATTACCGTTTCTGACAAGTGGGACAGACAAATGAACTGCGTTCGCTCACCAATCGAAGGATGGGAGTCCCACAACTGGGACAAGGTTGCCCAATCTTTTGATAGACTTGATGATAATTTTGGAATTGACCTCGCGTACCGTTAGGGGACAGATAGTCTCGAATGGATGAACCGCCTTTGTTAATTGATTCAAGCAACACCTTCTTCATCTCAAAAAACAACATTTGAATTCTCTTCTTTGATAATCGCTGACCCTGGGCATCTGGGTGAATGCCGGAACGAAAGAGCATCTCATTGGCATAAATATTTCCGATGCCCGCAATACGTTGCTGATTCAGTAACAGGGCTTTCACACGCCCCCGAGAGCCTTTGATTAACGCCACGAACCCGTTCTCAGGGACCGTCAACGGATCAACGCCAAACCGCCGCTCCCGATAGGCTTCCCATTCCTGCGCATTCAGCAAAGACAATCGCCCGAACCGACGCGCGTTCCAATAATGCAATGTACTCTGCTTGGTATTCAAAAGCTGAATCTTCACATGC
>JAJDBO010000101.1 GCA_029261305.1 Nitrospirales bacterium | reverse complement strand
ATTGTGGAAATCGCGCTACGTTATTACCAATCTGAGGATTACAGCATCTTGCCTCGAAGCATCGCCACCAAACAGGCGTTTGAAAATTGCATGGCGCTGGATATTGCCATGGGAGGGTCTACCAACACCATCCTCCATCTCTTGGCCATTGCGTGCGAAGCCGGCGTGGACTTTACCATGGACGACATTGACAACTTATCACGACGAGTTCCACAACTCTGCAAAGTCGCACCCAATACTCCAGAATTTCATATTGAAGATGTGCATCGTGCCGGAGGCATCATGGGCATTCTCGGAGAATTAGATCGGGCTGGTATTCTGCATACCAAGCTTCCCACGATCCACAGTGCCACACTACAAGACGCCCTCGACAAATGGGACATCATGCGAAATCAGGATGCGAAAGTCGCTGAGTTTTTTCGAGCCGGGCCAGCGGGCATTCCCACGCAAGTAGCCTTTAGCCAAGCCACACGCTGGGACACATTGGATACAGACCGAGAACACGGGTGCATCCATTCCGTCGAACATGCCTTCAGTCGTGAAGGAGGACTAGCGATTCTCAAGGGCAACATCGCCAAAGACGGGTGTGTAGTCAAAACAGCCGGTGTGGATGAATCCATTCTTGTCTTCACAGGTAATGCGCATGTCACCGAATCCCAAGAAGAGGCTGTGGCCAATATTCTCGATGGAAAAATCAAAGAGGGAGATGTCATTATTGTCCGCTATGAAGGACCCCGGGGCGGCCCTGGAATGCAGGAAATGCTCTATCCCACTTCCTACATCAAATCCAAAGGACTCGGCAAAGCCTGTGCCCTCATTACTGACGGACGGTTTTCCGGTGGCACCTCAGGTCTGTCCATTGGGCATATTTCTCCCGAAGCCGCCGCAGGCGGAGCCATTGGTTTAGTACAGAATGGAGATCGCATTAAGATTGATATCCCCAACCGCAGCATCAATGTGCTAGTCGAGGATGACGTCTTGCAAGCTCGTCGCAAGGAGCAAGACAAGAAGGGCTGGAAGCCCGCCAAGGAACGCCCTCGCAAAATCAGTACCGCCCTAAAAATCTATGCCGCCTTCGTCAGCAGTGCCGACAAAGGCGCAGTGCGAGATCTCTCTAAATTAGATTGATGTGGGGTGTCGTCCCCACACGACGAGGTCCTTTTGTTTCGGCAAAAGGACCCAAAACCATTTCCGCCCGTCTGCGGCCCTTCCGACCCTGCTCAAAGCAGGCTCTCCAGGGTGCCTCCGCCTACACCCCGAATAATATGGCGAGAGAACTCGCTCCGCTCAAACAGCTCTCGCCAAAAAGTCGATTCGGGGTTACGGCTCCGCCGCATCCGAAGGCGGGGGTGCCCACAGAATGAAAAACCACAAATAGACCTTACTATTCCCAATAAACTTTGTTTCCATTTCCGCGTTCTCTCTTGCGTTGGGCGCGGCTGGGCCGCCGCCCCGAATCCTACCTCTCGGCGAAGACTGTTTGAGTGGAGAGGTGGCCATGCACCTCGGAGCGAGTTTCTGAGCCATCATGATTCTGGGTGGCGGACCAGGAACCCCGGAGAGCTTGCTTCTGAGCAAGATTGGAGGGGACGCGCACGGGCAAAAATGGTTTTGCCTCCTTTTGCCGAAACAAAAGGAGGTCGTCTGCAGGGGCGAAACCCTGCTAATCATCATTCACGACAAAAAAATTCAATAAAACCTATCATCGTCGAACAGGCGAGGGTTTCCATGTTTGAATTTCGCCTTTACGCTTCGACGATTTCCGATCGAGTACTCTCGATAAACGCTAACACCTCTCCCCGTTCCTGATCATGCACCTGAAAACTCTCCAAGCAGGATTTCAGATGCCCAATGAAGATCTCCCAATCTTTGGCACTAATCTTCATGCCCTTATGCGAAGTCGGCATATCTCGACCCGTATAGACCATCGGTCCTCCGGCACTGGCACACAGAAAATTTATGAGCAATTGTTTTTCCCGTTGAATCCCGTCTTCTCCACGATGCGCCCAAAACCGCCCAAGCTGAGAATCTTGCATCAGCCTGGGGAGAAGATTTTCTGTCACCGCCGCGATGGCATCATACCCACCAAGTCTGGAATACAGAGAACCTGTTGAAGCCATGTTGTTTCCTCCTTGCGTCAATTTTCCCATAAAAAAAGGCGGGAAGACATCTGCCTTCCCGCCTTACACACTCAACACTGTATTATTTCTTCCCGATGAGCTTCACGTTCTCTTTAAACCGTACAATTTCTACGGGCTTAAAGGCTCGATCCTTTTTCCCAAGCGCGGCACGTTGCTCAACTTCTTTGACAAATTCATCAGGCCCATGAATCGGTGCATAGGTGAGAGTCACGATGACATCCATCGATGGAGCATTTTGTGGCGTGGGGAAGGTGAAGGTTTCTACGCGTGTTTCCTCTGGCGTCAGGACATTTTCCTTTAAGACTTTGACCGCTTCGAAATCAAACACTGTGGGCTTGCCATTTTTGTCACCAAATACCCGTTCATAGTGGCGCTGTTCATCATAGGTTTTTCGCAAATTTTTCCCAAGAATGGTGAGGTCCACTTCGACTCGTGACCATCCGGGATGTGGCAACGGTAAATTATGCGGCACCAGACTTTGAATGGTGACTTTGACCTCGGACTCTTTTCCCTTCACTTCG
>JAJDBO010000011.1 GCA_029261305.1 Nitrospirales bacterium | reverse complement strand
ACCACGTCTTTCCCAAGAGACGCCCATAACCCATACCGAGGGCCATTATCTTTTTCTCTAGGATCCAGATAGGTTCGATAATGAGTGAATTGCGTTGCTGGTAAGGTAATCACGTAACCATCGGAAGTCACGCCATATCCTTCCGTTATGGAAATCGAAGATTTATCCGATTCAAGAGCCCAATTGAGGCCACACACAATTCCGGTTCCGATTAACCGAACTCGAGTAAGACGGTCCTGGTGATCAAGATGATCACGTAATTGATTTAATTGGGCATTCGTCAGAATTTGATTGGCAACAAACTCTGGATAAAAAGATGTGATGGCACCCATAGTTGTCCTCACAAAGGTTAAAGCGTCCCGAGATTAGTATTGTTCAAGGAGACTTGCGGTGCCTCACCGGAAGCTTCCGCACAATCATGCAACTGAGCCAAAGGAAACACCGTGACCAACTGATGTAACTTGTTGATGAGTGCATCCAACGCGTCCCGATACGCCGGATAATTCTCATACGACGTGGCCTCAGGCAATGGAGTTTCTCCACTCAATGGCCATTCCGTTTCCAAAAAACTCGTACTCCGGCATTGCCCCAATCGAGGTTCGAGGGCCGCGAGCTGTCTCGCCCAATTTCCGTAACATTCTTCAAATTGCTTCATGTGTTCATGGCTGATCCAACATATTTTTGGATAAATGTGCGCCGGAACTTCAGCGCGAAGTGTTTGCTCCACAAACTGCCGAAATTTCAAATCACGAAATCGAGTTGGCCACGAGGGCAAGAGAATCGTCATACGAAACGAATAGGGATCTCGAACTTCCACGCAATCACATTGATCAGGTTGGGATAATTGCACAGGCATAAATGAATCACTTGGTGTTCGTTTTCGCAGGAGGACATGCTCAATGATATGAAAACCTTCAATCGTTCCATACGTATCAAAATACCCTCGCACCTTTTCTTTTATGGCTTCGTCTTGGGACGTGGTCTGACCAATGGGTTCATCTTGTGTCGAGTCAGGACACCGACGCATCAGTTGAAATACCTGCGCCTCCTCATTCCACTCATAATTCGCTGGATCCCCACCAATATGCAGCGAAAAGTCTAACAACATTTCAATGGCTTCTTTTGACCGACAAGCAATGCTCTCAAAGATATTGCCGCCTTCCTGGTCTTTGAGGACAAAACGCCATGGTCGAGATTCAGAGCTTTCCGTCTCAGAATCTTCGCTTTCTTCTTGTGGGACTTCCTCCATACATAGCTGAGAAAAAGCCAAATCCTGTCGTGTCAGACCTCGAAACCCCAACAACCGGTACAGGCGATGCTGAAATCCCGAAAGATTCTTTTCCTCTTCAGGCGCACGATAATCATAGGCAACTCCTCGACGACTACTCACCATCGGATAATGTTCAAGGAACAGCCTCTTGTCTTCGATCACCCGAGCCAGCGACTGGTTTTTAACAATATTCCCCATCAACAAACTATAATCGGTGAAACTTTCACAAAATCGCGCCAACAAATGATCCAAGAACCGTTCCTTACGAGATTCAGCCACCTCAACATCTTCAATGATGGCGTTCAAGCCAGCTGGCAAAAGGGTCTCCATGAGATGCTCACGACGTTCCTCATCGGTGCCCATCACAGCATGTTCTGGCAATCCAGGATGCAACGGATTCAATGTTCGAATCACCTCTGCCAATCCTTCCTCAGAATAGAGGCTCTCCAGGTCCATGACCCCTTGAAGTGGTTGGGTAAAGTACGTGTGCGCGACTCCCTGGTCCCACGAAAAAAGTTTTCTGACATTCGCCAGCTGCGAAAGATAGTTGGCTAACAATTGTTCAAAGAGCAAGAGGTAGGCTTTTAACTGTCGGGATTGGGCTTTTCGCAGAGACGTTTCCGAATCAGCCACTCGAAGTCTCCCAACTCGGTAATTGGCTGGCATTTCATTTTGAATGGGGTAATAGGCTTCGAGTTGTTTATCTTCTCCTATCGGTATGGGAAGGTTGAGCTCCTGTTCTTGACCATGTAATTTCGAAGGAATATTCGCGGCACGTTGTTCCGTCAGGAGTTCATCCACTCGCGTTCGATTGGCATAATAAGGCAAATCATGTTTGTACAAAATGATCTTGGAACGATCGACGGAAAATGTCGGCGACCGAAATCGATCAGTGGCCAGCCGAAGGATCCATGACTCCTGCGTTCGAAATTGCCCATCCACAAAACTTAATAATGATAGGTTTTTGACGGTTCGAACGCCTGGAACATCCATAATAATTTGGTAAATATCGGAGGCTCGAATTTCACATTTTCGTTGAATGGCTTGAAACTCATCATCGTCAATAAACCCATGGCGCAATCTGGGGCCCTCAAATATTTGATCCGTGGTTTTATGTTTGGCCAACATCTCTTCAAGATTATAAAATCGTATGGACGGAGATATCGCCTGTTCTAACTGAAAAAACACCTCCGCCACGACTCCTTCCACATCCGCAGAAGGCTCCAGGTCCAAGTCAGTACAAAGGGCGATTTCTTCGGTATCTAAATCGCACACATTGACAAAATCCTCACACAAATTGCGATGCGTATGGAGTCCGTCCTTGACAGCCCAATGTACTTCGCCTGGAGATAATCGAACGGGTTGAGGAAAAGCAGGATACGTCACGCGCCAGTGATAAAAAAAGTAGTATGTGCTTTCCGACGGAACACCTTGGATGATGTGGAATATATGCTCCTTCACCATCGGAAACGAGGGGGAGGTATTGCGAAATAATTTTGTCGTGCTTCCAACCGCATCCAATCGATACGTCATTCCAGGCTTGAGGGTAAATCCGAGAGTGATATCCGCCGACTCAACAGCCGATGACATGACCTGCTCCCGCACACCAAGTTCCTGCTCCGTCACCGCATCAATCAGACGAATCCGCAAGGTACCAACCGTCTCAGGGTACACGGTGACTGATTCAAGCGTCAGATCCCTGAAGACTTCAAAATTCAAGCCCTTATTTTGTGGTTCAATAAAACTACCGTCACCTTCGCGATCATCTAGCCCTCCGAACACCTCATGTGATGCTGGTTGCACAAAGGCGCGATGCGGCATGACTGAAAAGATTTCCCAGTCGTAGAAAAAAAAGTACGGTCGTTGGACTTCTGCCCCTTTCACTCCGCTCACAATAGACACCAGATGATCAATCCCATAGGGAAATTCCGAATCTGAACGACGGTGGAGCTTGACTGCGGATGACTTGGCCGCCAGAGCTTCCAGGCGATAATTCTCTCCTGGAGGAATTCGCCAACCGAGAGGAATCCTCAATTTTTGATTTCCCTGTTTGATGTCCACCACCTGACTGAAACGTTCATTGTCAGCCTCGTCCAAAAGCCTGACCTGAAGAAACCCTTGACTGTCCGGATACACACTCACGGCCTCTAATACCAACTCATGGGCCACATGGAACCGAAGACCACGTCCACCTGGATGAATAAATCCTTCAGGACTTGTCGTTTCGTCCAACAATCCCGCATGCAATGGCTCAACAGATTCGTCATACTCAATGAAGACATCATAGAGGCCATTGAGCGGAGGATTCGCTGAAACAAATTTCATTGGCCCTTGCACATCGGCCAATTCTTGATCTTTGGTATTGAGGTAATATGTGACACTGCGGTGTGGTTCGATCCAGGCATTTTTGACCCCCTGAATATCAATCAAGACCTTTCGAAGATCATCAAAACTCACGGGATAGCAGGTGAAAATTTCACGTGCCTGATGAAAATTACTGCGATTGATCGGTTGACCTTGCTCTGTTTCAGTCAAGAGGTCTTGAATGTCATAGGAGGTGCGATACCCCAAATCCGTAAGGGCATAACAGAGGTGCTCTAAGATGGTGATACCGGGATCATGAACGTTATAATCCGTCCATAAGGTCCGAGCCAATTTCTCAATATGCACCAGGCCGTGGTCACGCAGAAACGCATAGTCCTGGCTTTGGGAGAGACCAGGCACCTTTGAAATAAATTGATTGTTGAGAGCAGGTTCACCCACCGAATGATTCTCCATGCCTCACGCATTTTTCAAACGGATCTTTCATCGCTTTGATAACCCACGACTAAAACAGTACGCACAAAAATCATACCCCTTAGCTGTGGCCTGTGCGATTTTGCGGAAATAAATCCGACGATCCTCAGCAATTTCATTTGTTTGGCATTGGGGTTTCGGGTTTGCCAGATCATGAATTTCAAGAGAGACCCGATTGCCGACATACCGCTGGACTCCTTGCGGCACTTCATGGGTAGGCGCATCGCTTTCTGAGGGCGCCGGCAAGGAGTCTTCCACCTGAGGGACATCCTCACAAGAAACAATATCGTGACCAATCTGATGCTGCTCATGTGAGACAAATGCTGCGCTTGAACTCGTGGCCCTCGCCTCTTCCACGTTATATATCCAGGATTGATCAGCACGCTGATGATGCATGCGGAAATTGGTGACAAAATTCACATATTCCGATTCCTCAATTACATTCAGAATGGCGGAACGATGGATTCGCCCTCCAAATGTCAAATCTGCCCCATTGTCGTATAGCCAAGGGGAAAGAAACCGAATGATGTCTTGGTTCAGTTGGGTCGTATAGAACCCTTTGTCTCGACCAGCTTGAAACCGAACATCGAATAGCACTTGAATGTGTTCATATTGTGGATTCACCACCTCGATGGAAAGAAAATTTGACGATTTGCTCTTCAGAAATTCTTTAATGCGTTCCCGCACATTCAGACTCAACAAGGGGCGGAAAGGATCCACGGCGTTTTTATTGCGAAGATTGGGAACCACGACCACACGAACGGAACCCGGAGCATATTCAGAATGTGACGAGGTATGATTGACACACTTTACCTTATATACCTCAGGAAAATGTTCCAACACCAGACGTTCATAATCAAAAATGGTGACCGCACGTTCCTTATGGCGTAACCGCTCACTCACCCTGATGGAGAACGCCTCATCGGTCTCTTTCATCCGACCACCGAATGAGGCGTACGGTTGACTCACGGCCTTGATCGGGGCTTCCCGAATCTGCAGCTTGGAGATGGTTTCTGCAGGTAAGGCTTGGGCAAGATGACTTGAATCATTCCCATGATTACGAAAACTCGCGGCAGCCGCTTGGGGATGGACGGCAATACATTGCGGAACAGCATCCACTGCCCCTCGAACACTGGCCTTGATCCAATAGGGACCTTTAGGCATAAGGGTTCCTTCATTCACCATGTTTTGGGGGAGCGAAAACTTGACCACCCCAGATGTCAGAAGACCGTTCGTGCTATCGGAAATAATCTCCCCAGGTAAAAAATCTCTCCACTCCTGCCGTGTCAGATAAGACCATATAATCGTTTGAATGGCCTTTTCCGGATCTTCACTGCCTTCAGCCATTTGAAATAGTAAAGAGATATTCTGAGGAAGATGGACATTCTCCAATCCAATATAAAAGGTCCCTTGCGCGGTCACGAGTTGAACCTGCCCCCCGGCAACTTTTTTCGTGACCTCAAACTCCGGGACCAACTTTTTGCTAATCAGCACCTCATCAGAATGTGATTCATCGTTGATGGGAAAAATTTCTCGCTTGCCAAATGGCCCAATCTGATACAACTGCTCTACCCGAGAAGAAAAATCATCTTTCGTCAGAGACGTATACTCCACACATTCCTGAGCTTCGTAATCGAGGGAAAGCGAGGCCATTAACGGCGTATAGGGTTGATTGGGGATATCGGACAATGGGGTCTTAGCCGCTTGCGCTAACACGCGTGGATATTCCCCATGGAGAAAACTTTGATTGAGCGTCAATCTTAAAAACCCTTGCTGCAGTGTCGTATCAAAGCGAACGAACTCCGGAAATTTGGAGTCTCGCGAAAATGGAGGAAGCTTGAGACTCAATCCAAGGTCACTGGTAGGTGGGTCGGCACTATTTCTTGGAAGAAATAATGGACTGGATGCTCCCTCACCTATTGGAGTTCCTTCATCTCCCTTTTTTTTCGCCTGTATTTCTACATCTAAAGCATCTTCCCATTGACCCCTCATTAACAAAGAGGCATTCGCCTTAAAATGTTCATTTCCCTTATTCGCAATATCAACATTCGGATATTCTGAATAATGTCCATTAAAATTTTCTTCGGGCAAATCTGCCCATTTCATGTCAAGATCTATGCGAGTCACAGATTTTTGAAAAATTTCCCGACTCCCTATAAGAAAACTACTTTCCTTTCGAGGAATTGGTCCAAATGGATGGAACGGCTTGGCCGGATCCAACATGCCGACATCGTTCTCGAGAAGAAGAGAACGCACCCCCGTCACGGCCACGGTGATCTCCACACTCGAAATATCTATTTTTTGAAAGTACTTATAGGCATATGAGGGTTCGAGGGTATCCCACATGGCAGGATAGGCCTGAGGATGAAAGCCTGGTCGTTCAATAAGAAACTTACTTCGAAACATCGTCCGTCCGACATGAACCAGATCCCCATACTCGAAACGCGTCGTTCGAGCATTAAAGGCATTCACGGTCGGGGCACGGGTGAGATTCACCTGTTTGGCCGAAAGACCTGAGTTCTTCAGCAAAAATTTCAATACTGGAAATGTCGTGGCAAACCCTTCCTGGAAAACAGCATCATCGTAACCCGCGACAACTCCAAGGGTCTCATCAAGGCACAGGGTGTAAGACAATCCCTCAATACCCGGATCCTTTTCTGCGGAAATTCCTTTTTGGTCTGAAACTTCTCCCCCAAATTCCACGCGCTGGATGGTGATCGGCAACCATTCCTTGTCACCACTTGCCCACACTTCGACATTGTGACGAAGTTCCTGGGCAATTTTTTTCCTCGTTTTTGTAGCACCTAAGTCTGAAGAATCTGCCACATTGAATTGCACACGAATCGTCCGCTTACCTTCCTTGAGGAAAAACATGGGAGACGCCATTGCAAATCCAATCGTGGCATATGGCCAATCCGGACTTCCAAACGCCTTCCACTTTTTTTCTTCACCGACAATCTCCTCACCATGCCCATCCGCGGAGTTCGCAACAGGGGCCGCATAAATATTCTTCACGACTCCTTCGTCATCAACATCGACATACACCCCTTGTAAGCCATGAGCCTTCGACAACCGTGCCTGGTTCACCACAAGTTCAGAATCCGTGGAGTACACCAGGTCCCTCCCTAGTGCATCTTTTCCTGCCTTCAATGGCGTATCATCAGGAATTCGGTGTTGCGTAAAGTTCTTGGCTAACTCAAACACCATTTGCACATGATCTGGGATTTCCTCACGATGTTGAAGCCCCAAGACTTTGTGGTAGTAAAAGTCCAGATGTTTGCCGGTCAGCAAATTCATGTGTTGTTGGGCATAGTCGAAGATTTTCAAAAACGAGAGAAATAACGCCATATGCGGCTGATGTTCTGGGTACCGCTCCAATGTTTCCTCTAAATATGAATCCGCATTCCCCACGAGGAACACTAAGGCCTCGTACAAACGGTCAAAGAGACTGGAGAGTCGAAGAATCGCACCCCGCACATCGTCCCCATTCCCCATGTCTCCCGAAGGAAACAAAGAAGAATCCGAGGGAGGCTGGGATATATTCCAAAGAGGAGACCACTCTGTCAGCTCAGGAATCTCCGCAGAAAAGCCGACCTCGTTTAATCGAAACGCGACGGAGAGACTTTCAC
Source organism: Nitrospirales bacterium (assembly GCA_029261305.1). Next base: position 34,420 of record JAJDBO010000011.1, on the reverse strand, counting down.
GGAGAGTATCCTGCAAAACGGATTGAAGGAGACGCACTAATGCCGTATGAAGGGCCAACCCTGGAATAGATCTTCGAATCCATCCATCAAAGACTCGGGCAAGATCAAAAAAAAGGCCAGAAAGAACGCGTATGTGTCCAGCTTGATCTGTTCCCTGGGCAATGAACGCTTGGTCTTTTTGCTCAACAAATCCTTGTTTTTCTTTTTGAAAGTCGGTATCACGAATCATGGACACCAAGGTACTAATATCCTGTTCAATGAACGCCACCCAATTCCCACCATGACCATTACTGGGAGTGTAATATCGAAGGAAGGAGGCATATTGCCGGACATACAACAATAAATCCGCGAGGTCTCGCTCATCCACTAAGACGGATTGAGGACTCAACGCTTCAAGGAACCGTTGACGTTGACTCGTCCCATCTCGCTGCAGTGGGTTAAGGATATTACAGGTGAGTGCCATGACTATGAGCCAACTTCGGTACCTTCTTCTTTATAAAAGGGGAAGACAAAATTATTTCGTGTATTCGTCGTCGCCACGATGTAATCCACCGTAATGAGAATTCGTCCTTCTTCTGGATCAGGCTCAAGTGTGACGTCGTTTAAAATAATCCGAGGTTCAAAATATAAAATGGCCGTCTTGATTAGGTCTTTCATATACGCCTGCAGTGAGGTATCCAACGGTTCAAACAAGAGGCGATGCAAATTGCACCCGTACCTGGGTTGCATCACTCGCTCCCCGACATCGGTAGACAATAAAATTGCCAGGCTCGATTCAATATCTTTCTCATCCGCAATCATCTCCACCGCCAGAGCACTTCGATGAAAAGTTGGAGGAAAGCTCCACCCGGTACCCAGAAAAGAATGTTGTTCGTCCATAAATTTTTAGCCAATCAGTACAGCAGGCGTTCCCACCGCAGGGGCTGCACCACACACACAGGTATCCCCAACACGCAGGGCCGGTTTCCCTCCAATCAAAACCGTGGCACTGCCCATGGGAAAAAGGCTCACCGTCGGCACATGCCCTGGAGGTGGTATGGGGCATACATGCTGATCCATGGCGACCGCGGCGGGCATCCCTCCGATCAACACAGTTGGGACTCCCGGCCCAATGATAATGCCACCATGAGTACTCACATCAGTCACTCGTGCCGCAGGAGGCATGCCAACTACCCTTTCCGATTCCTAGCCTTGGGACCTAGTTTAATTAATTTGAACAATCGCGCCCTTGAGCACGGCTTGTCCTCCTGAAGACAGCTCTGCACCAGCATTGCCTTCAGCCTTGAGCTGAGCATTAGCTGAAGAGGTAATATTTGTTCCCTCAATTTTCACATCCCCGCTGGCTTTAATTGAGACATCAGCCGCACTTTCAATGGCAATCCCCTCCGCGTTCATGACCAAGGTATTCCCATTTTCGTCTTTCACCGAAATCGCACCATCCTCATCACTCAGGTGCACAGTATTTCCATTCGGCGTCTCAATGGTCACGGTTTTCTTTTCATCGTTGAACAACAACTTCATCGCACTGCGCGTAATGATGCCTTTTTCATGATTATCATCAGTCGCCTGAAGGGGAGCAGGTTTGGCACTACTATTCATCATCCCCAAGACCACTGGATTTCGAGGATCATCATTCAGGAACCCCAACACGACTTCGTCACCGATTTCCGGACGAAAAAACGATCCGCGATTTTCCCCTGCATCGAGTGTCGCCATTCGAGCCCAGACACCTTCCTCTAAAGGGTCAATCAGCGGAATACGTATTTGGATCCTATCTTCGCCATCCGGATCCCCCTCCAGCGCCGTCACTAATCCAATCTGTAACCCCGAGACTCCGGGCAATAAGCCATTGGCTTTTGGTTCCACAATGCGTTCTGCGGAACGCCCAAACCACTCAGGATCCAATCCAAAACTAATATCCGTTTCCCAATTGCGTGTGGTAATCTCATGCCGGACCCCAGCGACTAAGGCCTTCCCCGTAAACCGATCTCCGACACCACCCAAATCAATCACATCCCCTGGCTGAATATTGCTCACCCCTTGAAGCCGAACACGCCCGCGAACTTTTGAAAAATCACTCTTTTGCTTTTGAGCATCAGCCCATGCCTGCAGCTCCGAATCTCGAATTTGTCCAGCATGTTTCAGATGAAGAGCTTCCAGGCCAATCACCGACGCTAAGTTATCATGCGTCAAATTACCTGGGGTCACTGACGAAAGAGATCCTGCCTCAATATCGAACATCTCTTGGTTCGCGGCATCCCAGGAAAATGAATGCACTCCTGCGAATTGATCTCGGGCATCGGCGACCGCTTCAAAGTCCAGTATGTTCCCCCCATAGGTGAGGGATAGGGATGGCTCTTTACTCGCATCAGGAGCAGCAACGACGAGCGTGCCATCGTTCGTCATCACCAATTTGCCATTGGCTTCTGCCCGAGTCAGAATAAAATCCCAATCTGTGGAAAAAAATTGCACCATATGGGCATGACTCACATTTGTCGCTTCCACGTCTTTCCCCAACCCTGCATTCCCTACCATCTCCTCAATCACATCTGAATCAGCGACATCATAAAAATACGCACTCTTCCGTCCCACGGTCAGCTTGACGGCAGCATCGCGACATTCCACACGCAAGACCGAAGGTTTATTTTGATAGACGCGCAGACCATGTCGAACAATAATTCCGGAAAAAATCTTTTCTTCTTCGCCATGATAGCCCGCAAATATTTCCACCTCTGCCCCTGGAACAAAGTCTGTCGCGTTACTCACTGTGAAATCTTCTGTTGCCGGATCTCCATCAAAGACCAGAATATCCGCAGAGGCCACGCGATTCACACTCCGACTCACGACGACTGATTGAATTTGATATTCCCCACTAATCTGGGCCCCACCCGCGTGAATGGTAAACGTCGGTCGATCCGCAGGAGCTGACGTAGGGACACTCCGTTCAGCGGTCATATTCCCACTGACGATTTCGCCACTTGTTTAATCGGAGGAAAAGCCAATTTTTGTCCAATGATCAAATGGCGATAGTTTTTGAGATTATTGAATTGGGCCACTTGGACATAGCGTGAGGCATCGCCATAATAGTGATGAGCCAACAGGGATAAATGTTCACCAGCTTTGACCTCATGCACATGCGTCAGGTCAGGAGAACTTTTTCGCTCATCGGCGACACGCAACGCATCTTCAATATTTTCCGCAAAAGTCGCTTTAATCTTCGCTCGCAGGGGGAAGCCATCACGCTTGAATAGGGTATAGGTAATTTCTCCAGACTTCAGCACGCATTTGGAAATCAATGCCCCCCAGGATAGCTTTAAATATTTGGGGCGATGGATTTCGCCATCATGCTTTCCCGTGACAGACAAAAACCGTTCCACCGTTTTTTGCACATCAATGCAGGGGAGAGCCGCCCCCGTCCCATCGAATAAAAACTCAAAGGTGTATTCCTGCGGCTTGATTTTCCCGAAGACTTGTGGACTCCCGGTATCCCCCTGACCTTGTCGATCCTGATATTCCACCTCATACTTTTGCGTATAGGTATTCGGGTTGAACATCACCACAAAAGTTTCGACGATGGCCCCAGAATAATCCGGGGTTCGATACGCTTCGATCGTCATTTTTTTGAGTTCACCCGTATCCGATGCAGTTTCCATTTATCGCTCCTGCTGCTTGGCCAAGATCTCCAACACCTGCTCAACGCATTCAGCAATAATTTCGCCGTGAGCCTCTACGCCTGGTTTGGTCCTGCCTTTCTGGCCTTCATCTTTCGGATCAATGGTAGCTCGAATGACTAATTCCTTAATCTCAATTGGCATCTATGATCCTTTTCGCATTTGTCGATACACGAGCTCCAATGATTCGATTGCCAACGCATTGTCTTGGGCTTTCAAATCAGCCATCGACCATTTCACCGGATAGGCGCCAAGGAAATTCCATGAGGCCAAAGGGTCATGCTCTTCATTGAGCAAGGTCACCAGAACATCCTTTGGTTCAAATTTAAATTTCTCCACGGCATCTTGCACCCATGTCCCAAGTGAAGAATCTGCAATAAATCCTCTCTTCAGCACGAGGTTGCCATATTTGGCTCCGGTAGGAAGACGATGAGCATATTCATTGAGCCCTCCCTCTCTGAATTCTTCCGTCGTCAGTTCCCCACTCAGACCAGTCACTTCTTGAAAGCGATTGTCTTGATCATCAGACGTCGGACCAAATTCCACCTTAAAATGAAAGACCACTGGAATATTGTGCATCAGGAATGTTCCATCACAAAAAACGGCTTAAAATTGCCACCTTTGATATGACCCCAGACATACCCAGCCACATCGTTCCCAAGATTCATTCGGCAATGACCTTATCCGTTTTCGATCTCAATACCTTCATGAGCAATTTCCAGGGTCTCAATCGCCATTTCGTTTCCACTGGCTTTGAGATCTGGAGAGGTAATTTTTGTTGGCCATGCGTTCACAATTTTCCAGGTCATCACCGGCGCATGCTCTTCATTTAACAGACTAATAATGACGTCGCGACGTTCGGCTGTGTTTAGCTTTATCGTCTTCAGCCAATCGTGATATTCATTGTCCCCAACAAAAACGCCCCGCTTAAGAGTAATATTCCCGTATTTTTTTAAACCTGGCATTTTGATCATGGAAAATTCAGGACTCAACCCATCACGATACTCAATGGGTTGCACTTCAATATTCAATCCGGTCACCTCTGAGAATGCGAGTTGCGTTCCACCCCAATCAACTTGGAAATGAAATACTGGCAATGGATAAGGCATTATCGTGTCCCTCCGTCAGTTAACTGTGTCATTCGTAATTTGTTTTCAAATCCTACGCCTAGGTCTAGGACTCCTGAAGTTTATGTTGAAATTTGAGGATAATAAATTCAGCTGGACGAACCACAGCCATCCCGATTTCCACAATCAACCGACCTTCCAAAATGTCTTGAGCCGTCATGGTTTCGCCAAGTCCGACAGTGACAAAAAAGGCATCCTCTGGCACTGCGCCGGCAAGGGCTCCCTCTCGCCATTTCTGGATAAGATAATTTTCAATCATACTTTTGACTTTAGTCCAGAGTGGAGCCGCGTTCGGTTCGAATACGGCCCATGCTGTCGATTTCTTCACAGACTCCTCGACCATATTGAAGAAGCGACGAACAGGAACATAGCGCCATTCATTGTCATTGCCGGCCAACGTCCTCGCCCCCCAAATGATGGCTGCCCCACGTCCAGTAAAAGACCGAATAGCATTGATGGATTTTCCTCCCGTGACATCCACATTCAGGTCTTCTTGGTCATAAAAATCAATGGCTTCCACCGGTCCACGCACCGCACTGATACTCACATTCGCTGGAGCTTTCCACACCCCCCGCGTACGGTCGACAAACGCATAGACTCCTGCAACCGCCCCACTTGGAGGCACGGCGGCAAAATCCTTTTTTATATGTTCCACGATGTTGGCGATAATCGAATGGCCTTGGTACAAGGTTTGCTGGGCAAGCGCTACATGGGTACCCGCTGCTGCCATCATGTCCCCAATAAATTGATCCATTTCATCAAAAATACCATCAATATCCACAGTGATCGCGGCCGCGGTTGATGCCCCAGCAGTGGCAGGATCTCCGTAGTTCGTAGTCGTTTCAGCAATTACGGCTGCCGTATTACTAAGCCAACCGATTCCATCATACGCCGCAAATTCAGCCGCTACGCCGCCATCGGTCTCTGTGGTCAGCTCTTGAACATCATCATTTTTCTTAAGCGCGATGAATGCTTCCACCGCACTTCTCAACTTATCCACGGCATAGGCATCCAAATCGAGAAGAAGATTCTGACCTTGAATGGCCGTTCGCCAACCTGGAATCGCCAGGGCCACTGTACTGACAAACCCCACGAGACTCGATAACACAGCCGAAGCCCCTGCATTATCCACGGAACTTACTGCATTCCGTAACGCTGCATAGGCATCCTTCAAGGTGGGAGCCGTACCTCTTAATCCCGCAATCTGAGCCGCTAATGTACTCTTATCCCCAATGGTAATATTCGTCGTAGCAACTAAAGCATTCTTTGCACTATCAGGGCTCACCGTGGCGAGATTGACAGGATCAGTTCCATCCGTCACATGACTCCCAAAAATATTAAAATCAATAGTCTTGGCGTAAGTGGTATAGAGCCAAGGAGTATACGCCGCACCATATTTCAGATTGTTAATGCCAATATTATTGCGGAATGTGAGAATGGTCTCTTGAAACGTGCGGGACGTATCGTTTTCCTTGAGATCAAACACGGCTACCCGATCCTGCAAATCTCCACATTGCGAAAGGGCTCGTTGTTGTAAAGTCGCAATTTGCCCATCATCGTCTAACAACACCGCATCGGGGAATAATAATATCGTGGGTTCATCGGACTTTTTCACTGCATCAATTCCGGTCCTCAAGGCTCCACTCGTCACGGAAGCAGAATAGTTTCCAACCGCTACGATGTAACACCCCCCACCACCGTTATCAAAAAAAAGTCGCAGGCTTTCATAAAGATAAAACCGTTTTGCCGCCGAGACAGAACTCACAGCATGATTGTTTGCCGGATCAACAACGACATCTACGGAGGTAATCGTAAATCCCCCTCCAAATAATTCTTGGTATTCTAATAAGGAGGAAATTCGCGTGGGAACATTCGTGAGATTTTGGCCTTTTCGTTCCGCCTTCTCGGTATAGCCAATGAAGGACGGAATCGCCGTCGCCACTTCAGCCACCGATGGAGGGAACACGGAAATTTCTTTGACATACACGCCCGGAGTTTTGTAAGCCATGATTTACCCTCTCCCTGATTTAGACATAGACAAATAATTCTGACATATAGTTATTGGGACTATCCCCCTCCTGAAGAGGAGTGGTGACTTGCGGACTTGGCAATTTTTTTATCATTGCTCCATTGTGATGTAATTCCATTGAGCGAGGAATTTCCCTCAAGGCCTCAGTAGCATTGGCCGTGAACACCGCACGGTCGGATTGCACCGTTTTTGTAAAAGCCAGGTCTCCCACAATCGTGACATCCTGCAAGGGAATGCTATTGGTGTCATACTGCTTCATCACGTTGTACACCCATCTTGTCGAGCGAGCATCAAACTGAATGGTATAAGGCTCCCTTGGGATCAATTCATCGCCATTCAAAAACCGATAATCACTGGGCACAACATCTACGTTGGATGACGTTAAGGCATCAGTACGATTAAAAATTTCGACGATGCCAAAGGGGCGAAGAGCACCGAATTCTGGGCCGACATAAATCGCCTGGCTTCCACCATGATTATCCGTTACCACATAACGCCCTTCGACCATTTTTGATATATTTTGCAAGGGAATTCGATAGGTCAATGTTGGGTCAGAGGTGATGGGATGTTGAAACGACTCCGTATGAACGACGGTGCCAAACATATCAGTCATCGTGATATCTGCAGAACTCACGGCCGACTCAAAGTGATGGGTGTAGACATCCCCAGCCACAAGCTCAATGGAATCACCCACACGGGCGTCAATGACGCTATCGCCCAAATGCAACCGTTGCCCCCCCTGATCATCACGAAGATTATTAAAATAAAATACGGATCGCCCAGGTTGAAACACAGGCAACGCTGAGATGTTCAACGCAGAGGGATTGAGGGTCTGCAACAAGAACGTCAAACGTAACGTGTCATTTCCTATGGAGTTGATGAGCCTATGAGGACTATGACCGGATTCAACTTGAACATAGAGGGCAAAACCATCGGCAGATGGGCGGAACACAACCCCATATTGTTGCAGAACTTTCCACGTGCCTGGGCTGGGCCGGAGAGAAAAATCTCCCACACTTCGCCCATCTTTATAGAAGGTATGCCGTAATTGAACACGAAAGAGGTTTTTGAATGTCAAGCGCATAAGAGTTATTCGTTAATGAGCACTTCCTCAACAGGTGGCACTGTAGCTTCTACCTGTTCATCGCGAATATCGAACATCCCAACCTTATACATCACCGAGGGCATATACTTACCACCCAGTAATCCCCAGAGATGATTTTGTTGTTCGAATGTGAGGGAAACCAAATCAAAGGTCATACGTCCATCACGATCCGACAATGTAGAAATCGTGGCAAAATCAAATACCTGGCGATGCTGGAAAAATGCCACCACGTGAGAGATAGCTTTTAATGCTTCGTCATACACATCAAGGTTTGCGACAAACAGCACAGACAAATTCACCTTGACTTCCGGCTTGACCATTTCACTGCTACCATCCGCCCGGCGGTTAAACACTTCTACCGATCGATACACACGATCTTCTTCAATATTCACCAACGACACGACCACTCTATTCTTTGCACGATCATTCACAATCCCATCCAAGTTAAAGAGACTCCCCGCGACCACCCGCTCTGTGGCCAATGAAGGGGTTCGAAGGTTCAGATAGGCATTGAGTTCCGTGACCATATGTTGCAGGGCAAAATGAATCATAAGTTCTATTCTAGAATTTTGGCAGACACATGAAGTCAATCATCTTATTAAGGAGTATCGTTTTGACCCACACGAGACTTTTGAGTTCCTTCATAAATCACCGTGCCATCCACATTGAGGGTTTCTTTCACAACGCTCTTTCGAACTAACGCTTTCAATGCCACCTCAACATCACCGAGAGAATGTTTTCCTTGCGTATCACCAAGCCACCATCTAGCAATTCCTTGGACGCTATCGGCTGCATGTTCATGCGCGGCGAGGTATGCCTGGATCTTCCTCGCCAAATCTTCCGTTTCCGGTATATTCATACTTTTGGATCCACGGCCTAAGCGTTGCCAGTAATTCAGAGAGCACAAGCCATGCCAAGTGGCCTAACAAAAAGAAATGTTGATTTCCTTGAAATTTTAGAACCGCATGAAAAGTGGCCGGGGTATTTCCACCCCAGGACCAATGAAGAGGGAATTGAGAGTAGAAAGGATTTACGAAGAAATTAGGTAGGTCTATGGATACCCGGGGTGGGTCATAAAAGACCCAGTTTTACTAGCGACTCTTCTAAAGAATATTTTTTGGCCATCTTGTTGAGACAGAATATGGGTATTCCAAGAACTGTAAAGGGAGGGATAGGTCAAAGGAACTGAAAGGCGAAGACAATTGTCAGCGTAAATTCGATAAACCGCTAATTCTGTGGAAGGTAATCTTTTCGACAAATGCCGTATTTTTTGAGGAGCTTGCCGAAGGATCGTCGCTCTTTACCCGCACGCTTGGCGGCACAGCTAATATTTCCCTTCTCTTCCTTCATCAAGTCCACCAAATAGCCTTTCTCGAAATCCGCCACAATATTGGCCTTGGCCTGGGTGAGTTTCTGGTTATGAAGCCGCAGCTCTTGATCACTATCCTGCTCAAGATCACTGCCTGAACTCTGAGCCTCCACTACGTGATTAATGACTGAACCTTCTGTGACCACAACACTTCGATGCACAAAATTTTCCAATTCACGTACGTTTCCTGGCCAAGAATACTGACTCATCCAGCGGCAAACTCGAGGATGAAGGATTTTGGGAGGCATAGCATATCGAGCACCAATCTGCCGAAGAAAGTGATCTGCCAAAAGCGGAATATCACTTAATCGTTTCCGAAGTGGAGGAAGGATGAGAGAGAGTACGTTGAGACGATAAAACAGGTCTCGGCGAAATTGTTGGGCTCGCACCTGCTCACTTAAGTCTGCATTACTTGCCGCAATAATTCGTACATTCGCGCAGGAGGGCTCCTGACTCCCTAATGGATAAAACACTTGGTCTTGGAGAAAACGAAGGAGGGCGATTTGGGCTTTTGGAGAAAGCGTATCAACTTCATCCAGAAAAAGGGTGCCATTTTGAGCTTGACTTACCCAGCCGGAATGCCGGTCATGCGCATCTGTAAAGGCTCCCCGCTCATGGCCAAATAATTCATTTTCTAGGAGACTATCTGGAATGGCACCACAATTGACTGGGACAAATGGATAGTCTCGTCGTTTGCCTAAATAATGTAACGCACGGGCGAAGATTTCTTTCCCCGTCCCAGTTTCCCCTTGGATAACGACGGGAGCATCACATTGCCCAATCTTTTTCGCAAAAGACAGTTTCTGCAAAAAATTTGGGGATCGGCCAACAAGATTCAGCTCAACGAAATCTTGGTCAATCTCGTCCCATTCATCGGCTGCCCCTTGATCTCGGCGCAGACCAAGCTTTTCTAGTCGCACTCGAAGTTCTTGTTCTTCACATGGCCAAGTGCAAAACTCCTCGCATTGCTCCAAAATTGAGGAATCCCAGTCGGTACCTCCACTCTTAAAAATACCAAACCAAGACGCACAGTTTTCCTCTGCAAGACGCGCCACAATTCGTTCCTTGGGAAGGTCCGGGCAGGCTAAGACAATGATGGAGACCTCGGTTACATTCCTGGCTTGCCCTAATAGCCAATTTGTGGTGGGAATCACTTTCACGCCATACCCAAGTTTAGCCAACATACCTTGGATGGCGAGATCTTCTCCCTTATCAGCGAAAGAGAGAATGGATATGTCCGAAGCCTTCATGGCGCAATGACCCATCTGATAAAATGGATTAATTTTCCGTCCAGTACAGAGGCATCTCGTCCTTCCTGAGGCGATCACCCCATTGACAAGCTGGGTGACTCACACTACCTCAGGTCTTATTTTTTTCCAATAGAAAATCGAGAGTAACAGGTTAATTTTTTCATCATTCAGTCGCCTTTAATTATCTCAAAGCATGAGACGTGCCAAAATATCTATTTAAAAATTGTGGCAAAAAAACAAGTAATTCATCAATAATAGCAATACGTTATGAGATTCACTAAATGTAGAAATTTAAATTTTAAAATTTTTCCGTTTCCAAAATCTGTATCCATTTAGATACATGAGTGTATCTAGGTTTTCATCTTGAAGGTATTTGAGAAAAGAAATGAAACGCTAAGGGGAAATTTAGGAGCGGAAAAAGGCCATGACTCATATCAAACTGAGGGCCAATGGAAATATTATTGTCGGGCCATCGATAACCATCGATTTTCTCTTGACCGCGACACGAGATACACAGGCTGCCTTACGCTTTTTGAAGAAAGCCATCAATGAAAACGGTAAACCGAATCTGGTGAATATCGATCAGAGTGGTGCGAACAAAGCTGGCCTGAAACAGTTGAATCGAGATAATAATAAACGTATTAAAATCCGTCAGTGCAAATATCTGAACAATATTATCGAGCAAGACCACCGACGCATCAAAAGGCTCACACGACCGATGTTAGGCTTCAAAAACTTTTATGCGGCCCAACGGACGTTAGCGGGCATTGAAGTCATGGCAATGATCAAGAAAGGTCAGATAAAAACGCCGGCGGGAGACGCGACCTCTCCTGCCGAAGGGTTCTATGCCCTCGCCGCGTAGTGCACAGGCCATCCACCAAATTCTTTTCGTCTTGATCGAGTATTTGCGACAGAACCCAAGGCCCTGCAAAGTGCAACTTAAATTGACAATACCCTCATTTCCCAAAGTCCAGAATGTCCGGATAGACAGCACGGCTCTTACTCGCGATGTTCCTTTGCAAGGCGTTCGAAGTCCTTGGCATGGCCCAGCTCGAACTTTTTTCGAGGGGGGTCCTTCACCCTCCCGAGAGCGCCCCGCACAGCATAGGTGACCTGCTTGAGCGCCGCCGGCGGGACGAGCCTTTGCCGCGCGAGATCTTCGAACGCCTCCAGGAGGGTCAGCCCACAACGGTGGACCTTCGGGTTGAAGAGTTTCACGCAGGTGGTCTGCTCGCAGCAGGCCTGGACGATCGCAGCGTCGGTAAAGTGACTGGCTCGATAGCCGGCTCTGAAGCCCCCTCTGACCTGCCAGTAGCTCCAGACGCCCTTGATGTAGTAGCAGCCCGGAGGCACTTTGACCTCGAGGTGGCCGCAGGGCGCCCGCATGACCGCGTATCGCTCGCCACACCACTCCAGGACGTTGCCATCGCAATCGTAGATCGTGATGTACCAAGTCCTGTCGGAGATCCCGCATGGATCATCCAACGCCGAAACAAAGATGTTCAATTTTGCCATGCCCATTTTCTCTTCCTCCTTGTGCTTGGCCAGCTCGCCTGAAGCAACCAGTGCGTAGCCTTGACCGGGATTACCTACGTTGACATCGGCGCCTACCACACGGACAGTCCAATAGCCTGGGGTGGGATCGTTGATGAGGACCATCTCGACATTGTTGTTTGTGTCCGGAGTCCCACCCTGGACGGAGGCGCCGGAGGCGAATTGGTTACCCAAGAACGTACGTGCGCCGCTGGGTGAGATCACTTCGAGATCAAGATTGTTGACCATGGGATTCGCGGCACCAGCCGTACTAGGCGGTTCCGTCCAAGCCAGGGTGATCTTCAACTGCTCCGTTCCGTTGACGACGTCGACGCGATATTCCGCTGTATCGCCCGTCATGAGCCCGCCTGCGTTGCGGACGTCCCATACGCAAAGTGTGCGAGAACTGTTTGGGAAGTGGAGCGCGTTCTCCAACCGAACCAGTCCCCAGCCTTCGTTGGCACTGGGATAGCCAGCGATACCGGTCATATCGATCGTTGCGTTGATCAACGTGGCCTTCAGGAGCGCGCCCGAGGGTATCAGGGCGTCAGCCGCCTGTGGTGTCCCGGTTGGGTACCACCCTTCCGTGTAGTACTGCCTGATGAGTGCAGCTGCGGCCGCTGCGTGCGGCGTGGCGTAGCTGGTGGCGCAAGGGGACCGGGAGCCCGTACCACAAGCCGTATTGACCATCGCCGACTGGATCTGGCATCCGACCGTCATGAGGTCAGGCTTGCGCCGTCCGTCCGCGGTGGGACCTGGGTTGCCGTCGCCGAAGTTCATCTCGTTCGGGTCGGACTGCGCGGCGCTGACACAGATGGCATTCTTGGCGGTTCCCGGCGGTCCCTGTTCTTCTCCGTTGTTGCCTGCGGATCCGAGAACCAGATGGTCCTCGTTGTTCCAGGTGAACGTGTCGACGTCCGCCGCATTCTGGTTGTAGGTTGCCGGATTGCCGGCACCAGCCGTGTTGTCATGCCAACTGTTGGTGTGGATCGTCGCGCCTGACGTAGCGGCCAGGTTGAGTTCGGTCAACAGCGAGTTGAACGTGAAGTCGCGCCGGTTGCCGGAAACCAGTCGGGCCGCCCACGCGCCGCCTCGGCGAACGGCGATACCGGGCGTGTTGAGGTCATCACCCGCGGCGCAGCCCGACACGAAGGTGCCGTGACCGCCGGCGGCGGTCGCGGAGAGGTTTCGAAGCGCCACGACCTTACGATGCCCTCCCCCGGGCGTGTTGTTGGTCGTGTCTCGAAAGAAGCAGTGGTTGATGTCCAAGGGGGCGCTGTCGAGCACGCCAATGATCTGACCCTCCCCGTGGAGGCCGCGATCCCAGATCGACCCAGTGCCGGGCGTTCCAGATTGGATGGTGGTCGCCGCGGCGCTGTTGTCGTCGATCGTCTCGGCAATCTCCTCAATCCAGCGGATGTCGTCGATCGCCGCTAGCTCTGCAACCACGGTTTTGTCGTCGACGATGCAGCGAAGCCGAAGCTGCCCCCCAGACTTGCGATCGTCGCGCACTTGAACTTCGAGCGCCCCGCGGCTCTTCAACGACTTGCGGATGGTGGTGAGCCGGGCCTCCGGAAACAGGACGATCTCGATCCAAAGGCCGTCCATCTCGAGCCGCTCCGGTGTCCGATGGTCGACAGCGCTAATCATTGGAGAGATCTTGAAGGCGGGCACGTACGGGACACTTGCCCGGAACGCGTCTTCCTTCGACAAGCGCGCGAGCTGTATCTCGTCCAACTCTTCAACGAAGGCCCGGTTCGGGATGTAGTCGGTCAGCCGCAACCGGTGCTTGCGCTGAAGTGCTTCCCGGTCCGCAAGGCTCAGGGACTTCTTGAATTGGACGAGTCGACGGCGCCGCCCTTTGGGAGCGGCGCGTCTGAGGGCCGCGACGTCCCCAGCGCGTTTGGGCATCTTCTTGAGCGGATCGAAGGAGAATGCACCGATGTGAATCTTGTCTTGCTCAGCCATTTGCGCCTCCTCAGTGGAGTTCTCCCGGGGGCATTGTCAAGTTAAGTAAATTTGACGTTTTTGCATAATTCCTAACAATTCACATGTAATTTGCAATTTACCCATTTCTAACCAAAATTTGGAAATGGCGAAAAAGCAATGAGTCAACTGAAATTATGCAACAATGCCGAATGGTCTCACCAACTATGTAATTGCAGGATTGATGCCTGTGATGACTAAATTGCAGGAGGGATTTAAGCTATTGAATTATCTAATTAATAACCAAAAAAGCTCAGATTGATGTATCAACTCTTTTTATGAAATTGTATCCAACTGGCTACAAGGGTGTATCTGTTAAATACAACAAAATTTCATAAGAATAAAATAATGGCGCTTTTACCTTTTCCAGGTATTCACATTTCACGGTAATCAATCAATTTTTTCAATCGTCAACTCTTGGCCCAATAATTAGGGATAGGACCAGAACCCGTTTGGTCAAAATACTCATCCAGCCTCACTATTCATACTATTTCAAAAATTCTCAATTCCCTGCTAATTCCCTGTTCCGAAAATCATTTAGCAAGGAGGAATGGGAGCGAACTCCTTGAATTTTCGATTATTTCCCAAATTCAAATGACAAACAAAAGTACCTGGAATCAATAAATTCCCTGTACTTTCCCTGTTAAAGAAGGAACTGTGTGCTGGAGGGGAATGATTAACTGTTATCCGGCAAGTCACTGGAATACCGTTAGGTTCTTTAGGCGGGAATGGGAACAGAAAAGAGTTCCATGCTTGTGACCCGGGTAGGCACCCGCGAACCGGTCCCTCGCATGGAAATTCTGGACAACAGAGAGACTGCTGCTGCAGACTACGTCCACCGCCAGCAACAGAGAAAAAATACCAAGATTGCAAGAGGGCCCTTATTTGTGGGGTGACCGGGGCAAAGCGGAGGCACGAGAAGGAAATAAAATCGAAACTCTTTCTCACTGCCGCACATAAAGCAGTTCACAGGCTTCGCAATATCCATCTTGACGACCACGGTCGTAGGCTTCGGCTAGTTGCTTTCGGACCCACTCGCTCCCCTGTTGCCCTCCAAGACCATCGACGCCTTGAGACAGCATCATCACATGGCCCACGTCAATCAACTTCTCTTTGCGTTCATCCATTTCTTCGGATACCAATTTAGGAATCATAGCCCGAGCAAAATGTTTGACGATATCTTCACGGAATTTGTCATAGCCTAAGACAGCGACCGTGCCCTCACGAATTCTGGTTAATTCGGCTTTCACGCGGGGAATATCCTTCATCAAGATCCGAAAGATTTCAAGCCGCCCTTCCTCCGCTAACTTCTTCTCCATCGCTCCAAGCACCTCGCCCGGGTCAATGGTTGGTTCAGGCACATCATCATGATGATCGGTTTTGTTACCAAACCCGCCAAACCGCATTCGCTCATAAGATTTTCGGGTTTCTGGGTCGCCTAAAATTTCATAGGCCGCATTGAGTTCACGAATCTTCTCTTCAGCCTCTTTACTCCCTTGATTTCGATCGGGGTGATACTTTAACGCTTGCTTACGATAGGATCGCTTGATCTCCTCATCAGTAGCCTGAGGCGTCACATCCAAGATCACATAATAGTCAATATGATATTTCGCCATACGATCCTAACGTTTCCTCGCCGAAGCTTTCTTGGTGACCTGGCCAGTTTTGGCAGTGGTCTTCCAACGGGCAATTTGTCGATGGAAGGCTGGCTCCCCTCGAAATGGTGACACATAGCGAGTCATATCAAAGAGAGGTGCCGGGTTAAGATGATGAAGATGTTCAGGCTTCCAAGTAATTTGCAATTGATCAATGTGGGAAAATGATTGCCGGTTTTTTGGCAATCCAAAAGGGACTTGATCATACCCGCGAGACAGTAATAACAGTTCATCATCAAAAAGGGCTAAATTAATTTCATCGATTCCACCGTATGTTTTGAATGAATGCGCTAACCGTTGAAAGGTCACGGATTGCTCTAATTCTTCGCGCAAGGCATAAAATACTGCAACCCCCACTCGCTTTTGATCTTGCATTACCTGCACACTTTCAACCACCGATTGGCTCGTCTTCAAGTCTCGATTGGTTAAGATTAATAAACGTCGAACTGAAACGGCCCTTTGAATGGCGCCCTGATTCACTAACAAATAATTGGGATAAAACGGTTCGCCCTTTCGCCAAAGATGCCAACGTTCCATCACGGAATCAACCGAGCGTACTGTCGTTTCCATGAGCCGAACGGCTTCCGCATGAGCCAATGCCCCATCATAGAACAGCACTTGATTAGTCAGCTGCCGAAGCTCCTGACCAATGGCCTTGATCTTCAGAGGAAGATACCGAGGGCGCTTGGGGACCTGCGACATGACATCAACCGCGGTTAAGGCCATATTCCAATACGGTTTCACGGAGGTAGGGGCTTTATCTTTTTGCGCAATTAGCAACAGTTCAACTGGATTAAGACCTAACAGCTCGGCGATCCTGACGCACAATTCAGGATTCGGCGTTTTGCGACCCCGACGAATCAAGTTGGCTTCAGGTTGGGTAATGCCCAAACATTTTGCCAACGCATAATCACTGCGTAATCCACATTGTACTTTTACTTGCTCTAAATATTTCGCGCTCTCCATACAGTCTCCCGGGGAGACCGATCATATCGATGGAGTGAAGAGCAGGGCAAGCGCCTAGGATTTTCTATTATGAACGGGGTTGAGAGTTTGCATTGAGAGGAAAATACGAGAGGGGGGCATCATTTATACTCGCACCTTGTCAGTCATACATTTTTTGGCACGCATCCAAAGCCTTGTTGATTTTCAAGGACCTACTGGCGAAGTGGATTGGGAAATACGAGCGTATACCCTTTCATTTCCATGCACCGACTGGCCTCCATTCCTAAGGCGACCAATGTGCCGAACCATTCTCCATAGGCTTCGAGTTCCTGTTCGCATTTTGCATAGTCCACAATCGTGTCGATCTCGGATTTATCCACCCGCTGCCATTGACCTTGTTGGCAATCCCAATACGGATGACACAACCGCTCACCTCGGCTGGGACCATAGTCATCCTCTGCATACTGATTCAGTGAATCTGAAATACACCCGGAAAGTATGACACAAAACCCGACACTCAAAAAAATGCCAAAATTCCAAGCTCGACTTACTGTCATCATCTCCTTCATCATCGCGACTCCAACCTTACACCAAAAGACTAGACCTCTTTTGCGAGATCTACTACATTGTAGTTTCGGTTCCAAGAACGCCAAACAACAGGGATATTGAGATTATTTTGATCCAAGGTCGATAAGACATTCATGGCGCCAAGAGCCATCCTTTTGGAATATGCTAGTCAAGAAACTTCCTATACAAAAAATTGTCTCTGGTGGCCAAACTGGTGTGGATCGGGCTGCTCTGGATGTTGGCCTGGCCTTTAACCTACCCATTGCCGGATGGTGCCCAAAAGATCGTCATGCCGAAGACGGTCCTATTCCATCTCACTACCCGCTGCACGACACACCATCTCCAAACTATTCCCAGCGAACCGAATGGAATGTACGAGACTCGGATGGAACCCTCGTGCTGACCTGTGGCAAACCAACAGGTGGAACTACACTCACGATTCGCCTCGCGAAACGTCACCACAAACCACTCCTGGTCATTGACCTAGACCAAAATCCAAAACCCTCTGAGGTTTCCTCTTGGCTTATTCAGCACAACATTCACATTCTCAATATTGCCGGTCCACGACAAAGCACCCATCCTGCCGTTTATCAATTAGCATATACCTTCATGGACACTGTTTTAAATGGTGATGAGGGAGACGGTGCTGATAGAATGGGAAGTGAAACGGAGAATGATCACACTAGGTGGAGGAGTTAAAGGCGCAAATAACCTTCCGGGCTTCGTGCCTCAAAAGTCCCTGGGAAGGAAAATCAGGTGGTCTATGTTGAACGGGTGCGTCTGGTTAAAGGAGGTCGCCCAGGTCCCCCTGGATGCCAGGGTCGGCTTCCTTTCCGCTCCCTCATCATTGTCCGTCGCTTCCGCAGATGGATTTCACAAAACCATTGACTAACGGCTTTGCGAGGACAATAGATACACAGGCCCGCTTCCTTGTGGCGCCGTTGATATCGTTGCTGCCTCGTCATATCATGAAAATGATAACAGGTTGTTATCATATAATTCAATTTATTAATTATTGTACAGCTAGGCCTTTTGCCCCAGGCGTAACGTGAACATCCTTACACCCTTCCTCTTCACATCAATTTGGATAATTGGACAAGGACTCCCCCTCGACTCCATTCCCACACAGCATCATTCCCTGGGGCACCAACGATCATCAAGTAATTTCATTACACCAACCAGAAAGGTTCTGAAACAAAACAACGATGAGGGATCTCTCATTTCCATTTCTCAGGTATTACAGCGCCCTGACGCCTATCATCAGAAAATTATTCGCCTACGAGGCACCGTTACGCGTCTTGAATTGCATCTTGATGAAACAAACCATTTCATCGATTTTGTATTTTTTGTCAAACAGGGAGAACAGCGAATCCTGGTATTTGGACGTCATGACCGGACCAAAGGAGACATTCAACTAACGAGCGACCGCATGGTCGAAGTCCAAGGACTATTTTGGAAGAAACGATTCGCCAATGGTCATGTCCTAGAAAACAATCTGGAGGCCCGGAATGTATGGTTTTACCCCCCACTACTCCCCGACCAAGCCAAACGTTCAATTTCTGACGCAAAGGCTTACATCGTTTTTGAAAGATAAGAATTTATAATATCAGCCGCAGCTTTTACTCCAGATTCAGGTGGCAATTCAGTTGGAGCCGGAAGGTCAACTACCTCCTCTAGAGCTTCGCCCCATGCACCAGCATAAAACTTTTGCTTCGAAAGTTCACACGCCTTCCCATATCGGTGAGCATACTCAGCCACCACTCCTTCATCGGCAAAATTGTAACGCCGCACATAGACAATTGGTTTTCCAACAGCGACCGCTTCCATAACCGTTCCATATCCAGGCTTGGACAGAATAATATCCGCCTCCTCAAATAACTCAACAAAACTTTTTGATATATGACGCGTCGATTTCACCCGTGCATAGTTTGCTGAAAGATTCATATCTAAAAGAAATTGGTACGGGGCAAGCTGATCAAGGATATCAAAAGGCAAGGGATCCAAAGGCACGCCACCCAATGCGATTAGAACGACCAGGGCTTTTGTTGGAGGAGACCCATTTCCATTGCGAAATCGATCTTCATTTGTTGACTTATGACCAATGGGCCCAACATCTAAATGTCGAGCAAACGAATTCATGGGCAAAGATGGAGCAAGTCGAATGACAAGTTCGGTTCGTTTATAGACTTCCTGAATGTGCCCAATAATGCGGCATTGCTCAGCAGTAGGAGAATCTACCAACTCTTGAAGGACCTGGTCCCAAGATAGTGAACCAAATCCAATCGTCGGAACCCCGACATGCTCTCCAGCGTCCAAAGCCAGATAGGAAATATTGGAAAGCACGAGATCTGGCCGGTAGCGCTTCATAGTATCAACTTCTTCTCGTAGCCTATACTCCCAGTTATCGTGAAAATCGTGATAGGCTTTCCATGTAGCAGGGACATCAATGTTAAGGGGTCCCTGTTGCACACAACCCACATCCTGCTCCTCCACACTCAGCTCCCAAGGAACCGTGAGTCGAGTCCTAAAAAAGTGACTCGGCACCGTGGTCCGCAACAGCACCTTCAAGAAAGGATTCCGCCGACCCAACTCATTGAGCACCGGTACTACTTGAGCCGCATGCCCAAACCCATGACCGGAAATTGCGCACCAAATTAATGACATGACCTACTCCAAGCTTCGCTCACGACTATTTCCTTTACACCATGCGCTTGACGATTCACGAAAAAAGAGTTATTCCACCTTTGAAAGAAACAACTTCTATATGACTATTGAACCCCATTCATGAATACGACAACTCACCATACAAAATGGAGTCGCCTACTTATAGTTTTTGGGTTGCTCCTCGGACTCGTGAGCTGCAGTAGCATCCGGACAAAACCCAGCCTTCCCCAGAACCAAACACACACTGAGGTCACGGACAAAAACAGACACCAGGAGGTAGAGAGCCAACTGTTGGACACTATGGCTGAGGCTCGCAATTTGGGACCAGCCAACCCTCTCTTGCTTAGCACGATGTATAGCTTGGCATCATTTTATCGTGAGCACCATGAAATTGAAAAAGCCGAGGGCATATATCAGGAAGCGATTTCATTGAAGGAACACGTCTATGGACCTAATCACCAGGACGTGGCCATCATTCTCCACCAATACGCTGCGCTGCTTCGAGATGCCCATCGAGTGCAAGAAGCCACGGCATTGGAACATCGAGCCAGAAAAATCCAAGCCTCGAATTCTCCACGTACCGTTTCACGCCCGTAACCGAGGCTCCTCCCCCTTGTATCAGCAAAATTCCTGGCTCAACGACCCAAATCTGCCGCATCACTAGGAATCTTTTTCCGAGCAGGAAAAACCAACGAGAAAGAACACAAAAAGACGCATCGTAAATTAGTTTACCTTTCACTGGCAAAACCTGGCATCCAACTTGAATGTATTTGTAGCAGGACCACTCTGCACACAGGAGATGCCGAATGAAAACGAAAGCTAAGTCTTCCGCTAAACCAGCTCGTCGCACAAAAAATACGAGCCGAGAAGCTACACCCGCTCCGTCCACACAAACACGAACCGTTCCTCGATGCACACGATGTGGATCACGAACGGTCAGGTTGGAGCAACTGAACCAAGAACTGTTAGCCGTCTTGGCTATTCATTGCCTGATTTGTGGCCATCACGCATTCATTGGCAAGCCCATGGTTCGCCTCATTCGCAAACCAGAAATCCCCAAACAAAGCCCAGAAACGTCAAAAGAAGCCGTTCAAGCCTAACCTCGCAAACATTGGTTCACCACACCTCCGCGCGAAAACTCAACGGAGAGATATCCAGCTGACGCAACCCAAGGGTCAGCTGGTCACGCGCCTTGGCATTTCCACACAATCGAATATGGCATTGCCCAACATTCGGAACTAACGCGAGCAATGGCTCTAGCCGTACTTGGGGTTCAGATCCACCACCATCCTCTATCGTCATGACTCGACCCTTCGTGTACGGCCAATCTTCCGGCCATTCACGTGTTAACACTGGATGATAATGGAAATGATCGGGAAAAGTACGAGCCACCTCTAACAACTCTTCATGCTCCATCAATTGCCGAGGATTTCGGACAGTCGCCACCAAGGTGAATTCCACTCCAGGACACGTCCCCAACTTTCCAAACGCATGTTCCCGCATGTACCGAAGATGAGATAAGAACGGTGTGATTCCCGTAGAAAACGACAAGGCCAAGAATCGCATAATCGGCCATTCTGTATCAGGTTCCAAAATTAAATTGTTGGGTTGTCGCTTTTGACTATTTTCATAGACCACCAATTCTTTGGCTTCTTCATCGACATCCACACGAACATCAATCGTTCCACGGCTCAGCATTTTTTCGGGGATAGCCTCGCTTTGCCACCAAGGAGACGTATCCGCCTTTTCTCGATGAGTATCATTTATAATGGTTTCCAATGCTCGAGGGGCCTCCGTGGCACAATTCGACCGGGTATACATTCTCCGTCGAAACTTTCCCGTCCGTTGTCCAAAAGGGCGAGCGAGGAAAGCACTACCCGGGTGCATCCGATCATGGATAGGAAGTAGGTGACCATCGACTTCATAACTTTCCGGCAGGGTGACCACCACTTTCCTGACCTCCCCTGGGTCATAGGTCTCAATCTGTGTGATCCTTGCCGGAACAAATAGCTCGCGTGGCGCCATGTATAATCCTGTTCCTTCTTAAAAAATCCCGAGGTTGGTGGTTTTAGAATTTCCTCACCATCATACCGTCTCGTCATCAATTACGTAAGGTTAACTCTCGCGCCTGAACATGAGTCTCTTGTGGCCAGCAAGTGAAGAGAGTAAGATTCTCTGAGATTTTTGGTGCAATATACTTTTCTGTTCGAGACAGGTATCACGATGGCAGAACCAGATAAACTCCAAGGCCTTCCCCAACCGTCATCAGATATTTCCTCATCAAAGCCTTCACCACCAGGGCCACATATCGAAAAAAAAACCTCCCCCCCCTCGCCTCCCGGCGACAGTGTTACACTTTCCCCCGAGAATACTGAATACGCCCAAGTGTTAACACGCATTGGTGAAATCCCGGACATTCGCGAGGAGCGTGTAGAAGAAATCAAAAAATCCTTTGAAGCGGGCACCTACAACATCTCCCCTCAGCTTGTGGCCGACCGAATCATTCGGGAAATCGTCAGCGAGGGTACGTCGCAAAAAAATCCACCAAATCCAACAAACTCCCCAAAAGCCTCCTAGCTCAATTTTTTAATTTTTAAGTTCCACCACTTGGTCTCGCTTCTTCTTTCTTTCATGACATTTACGAATAATCAGCATTTTCTCCCCTGCGTCGGGAAGCCTACCTGCAACGACAACGAACATCAAAATCCAACATGCCCCACAGATTGGAAGGCCTAAGGACCATCCAGACTGAAGCCTTGGGGAAAACAACCGAATACATTCAGAAGATGTATCAAACCTCTCAGACCACCTCAACCTCATCCGTGAATACTGTATGGCTCCGCGTAGAAGACGGTGCTAACCCCGCCATGCTGCGAGGACACCTCATCGGGATGGGCTCGGATCACTCCATGCTCTGCGGAATTCCAACCCATACCACCTGGCAACAATTCAAAGTTGGCATGACATGCCATGGGCATACCGTTATTGAAGGAGAGACCTATCAATTTCAAACCACCATCAAGGAGGTACGCCAGGATCAGCCCGCGTTACTCTTACATAATCCCACAAGAATCACCCGCAGACCGCCGCGGACACATCCACGGGTGCCCGTAGATATCTCATGTACTATACGTCCAACAGACTATGAGGGAACCGTACTCGCCGTTCTCCCAGCCACCCTCATTGACCTGTGCACCATGGGCTGCCAATTAACCACCTCCGAAACCACATGGCCGAATCTCGCCACCTTAACGGTCATCCTGTCTTGTCGATTGCCGAACCTTGATCATGCCTCCAAATTTCATGGAAAAATTGAATGGATCACTCCGAACCCTGAACTTCAAATGGGCATCCAATTTCAGTTTTCCTCAGTGGAAGATGTCGCCTGTCTTGATCTAGAACGATGGTTCGGTTCGCAACAAGCCAAGCTGATAAATACCGTCGCGTAACTCTCCCCTTTATTTCAGCAAATTGAAGCTGTCGAGCACCACACAAACTATAGGGACCCTACCGGAGCACCATTCAATCGACACAATACCTCCCCTTGCAGGCAAACCAGCAGATTTCTTAAAATGGGGACTTCCCATCTTCCGGTACTGTTAATCTTCTGGATGCAGGCCAAATGGGAGGACACTATTTTATTCATCAAGGAGCTGGCCCTTCCCTCCCATTTCCGGAAAAAGGTCGTCGTCATGAAAGAACTCGTCAATAATCGGCATGTCATTGATATCAAAGAGTTAGTCACCCCTCGACAGATCAAAGAAAAACAACCCTTGACGACAGCTGCCGAACGCGTCGTGATTGAAAGCCGAAATGCCATTCAAGATGTCCTTTATGGCCGGGACCAACACCGCCTGCTCGTGGTCGTCGGCCCCTGCTCAATCCACGACCCGGAACAAGCCTATGCCTATGCTGAGTCTTTGAAACGTATTGTCGAGGCCACCAAAGATCATTTGCTGGTCATTATGCGGACCTATTTTGAGAAACCACGTACGACGGTTGGATGGAAAGGCCTCATTAACGACCCACATTTGGATGGCTCCTGCGATATTGCGGCAGGGTTTGAATTGGCCAGAACCATTTTATTACACATCAATAATTTGGGAATGCCCTGCGGGACAGAATTGCTTGATCCAGTGACGCCACAATACATTTCGGACTTGCTCAGTTGGTCAGCCATTGGCGCACGCACCACGGAGAGTCAAACCCATCGGGAAATGGCAAGCGGACTCTCTATGCCCATCGGCTTCAAAAATGGCACAGACGGTAGTCTACAAGTCGCACTCAATGCCATGGTCACAGCCAGCCAACCTCATAGTTTTGTGGGAATCAATATTGATGGCGTGACGTCCATCATTAAGACCAACGGAAACCCTGATCGTCATATTGTTCTACGAGGCGGCGGCGGAAAAACAAACTATGGACGTGAACATATCAAGCAAGCCCTGGATGGCCTCACGAATGAAGATATCACCCGCCCAATCATGGTTGATTGTTCACACGGTAATTCAGACAAAGACCATACTCGACAAATACCAGTCGCCCATTCCGTACTTAAGCAACATTGTGAAGGACAAAATGGGATCCTGGGATTGCTGTTGGAAAGTAACCTCCAACCAGGCAAGCAATCCTGGGGACTAGGAAAAACCCTCGACTACGGAGTCTCAATTACCGATGCCTGCATTGGCTGGGAAGACACGGAAACTTTGCTGAATGAACTCGCTGAAGGCCTGGCCAAATCGTCACAAAAACACTCCGTAGCCCAATAAAGGAGGCTAATCATGACCGACCATCACATGCATGAACCGCACGATCACATTCACCATGACACATGTGGCCACACAAAGATTCAACATGAGAACCATACGGACTTTCTCCATGAGGGGCATCTTCACCATATTCACGACGGACATATTGATGAACATGTGCTTCCCATCACCGACCAAAACCCTCAACACTGTACCCCCAGCCATTCATGTACCGGACATGATTCTGCACATATTCACGGACCAAGCTGTGGCCATGAAGCCATTCCCCACGGCGACCACACCGATTACCTGGTAGATGGGCATCTACACTTCGCCCACGATTCCCACTGTGACAACCATGGAGCGGTGACAACACCTTAACCCAATAGGGAGTTGAAACGAGAAGCAAGGCAGGAAATTCCAAACCAGCACACCAGAATTAAGGTGCGTTGCGGTTACCACGTAAAAGTGGGAGAAGCATGGTTACGATAAGGCCACAGAGGTATATAAAAAGAATCCCCACCACAAGGACAGCCAGAAACGGTAACCCCTGACCAGATCTAAAAAGTTCAATAATAAATGTTAACCACTCTGGCATTTTCAGTCCAACAATAACTCACTAAATTATACAGTTTCCCAGCCCCCGCAAGCGAATTACTGAATCGTTGAGGCAGGAACCGGACGCGTTTCACCGCCCTCCGAAAATACTCCGTCATTATCCTCTTCATGGCAGCCATGACAATGGCACAAGGATCGGTTGAGAAAACCACCCCAGGCGATAATGGATGCGCCGAGCAAATCTCCAAAGATTTCTAACGACGTCCCGGGCACGGCAAAAAGCCGGGTCGACAGTAGCACGAGAAAACCTGCAATCGTTAACATCGCAGGACGACGATCACCGTGAACGGGATACGTCGCCAACACGCCAAACCCAGCAATCACCACGATGACCCCTAAAAACACCCATTCGAACGAATGAGAGAAGACCACCCCAAATACTCCCTCAAACGCGCCGCCATATTGAGCCGCTAGTAAGGGAAGCGCCAGCAGGGCCAAGGGCGTCAATGCACAATGCACTGCGCACACCAAAGAGATCATCGAACCGGCCTTGGATAATCGAGCACCTAACGTAGACATGCGTTTCCTCTTCGTTCAATCGCTACTGGCATTTGGGACACCATCCACTGAATTCCAAGGAATGGTCTCCAACCACAAACCGTGTTTCTTGCTCAATCAATGCGGTCAATTTTTTCAAAGGACACAAAAGGAGATCCACAATGCGCCCACAACTCTTGCATCGAATGTGGTGGTGGTGTTCGCGGCCTTCTTTAATTTCATAGCGAAACTGCCCCTCTTGATGCAGTTCCAATTGAGTCACCAAACCCAGATCTTTTAATGCGGTTAAGTTGCGATAGACCGTCACCAGATCAATAGCCACATTGCCTTTGGTCAACTGGGTATAGAGCTCAGTGGCGCTTAAGGGAAACTGTGACGCCTCCAAAACCGCCAACACCGCTTTCCTGGTTCGCGTCATTCGCTTACCTGCGGCCCGTAATTCATCTGTTAAGGAGGTTTTCATAAACTATCGCGACTACAAATATTCTACAAGAATTGAATAGCGCACTAGTGCAAGTCTCTTGCAAATAACATGACAAGCCCATAGAAGTCAACGATGTCTAGAGATCTCTCAGATTAAAGTAACATTACCTAATTTATAATAACTACTTCACGTGTAAATGTGAATAAATGCGTGGGCCCTGTATATGTTGTTCCAGATGATCAGCCCATCGATCCAGAGCCGATGCCAAGCGCCCAGAAACCGCTTGAGAGACTGACACATCAAGCCCCTGCAATCCTTTACGTCGGCGAATACGATTCAGCCAGGCTCGTCGGAAACCTGGCTGGTCAAACACCCCGTGGAGATATGTCCCCCAAATGCACCCGTCATCCGAAACGGCCCCATCGTTTGAGCCTTCACCATCACGACCATTCTGCCTGTTCATCACTTCAAAACACGGATAACCGGAAAATCGATGTGTGAGCCCCATGTGGATCTCATACCCTTGCACTTCGCAATCCCAAGAGTCTGACAAAAATAAAGGCTTGGCTGTCACTTGTGTCGTTTGTTTATCCAGCAGCAACTCGGAAGTGATATCCAACACACCAAGGCCTTCGATTTCACCACCCTCTTCCGCATTCTGAGGATCAGTGATCATCGTTCCTAACATTTGGAAACCGCCACAGAGCCCCAGGAGTTCTCCAGTGCTCTCTCGAACACGGGTGTGAATTTTTTCGCCAAACCCCATCCCAAGTAAGTACCGGAGATCACCGATGGTATTTTTCGTACCAGGAATGATCACCACATCAGCTCCCGCAAGTTCCTCGGGACGTTTTATGTAATGAAACACGACGTCTTGTTCAGCAGCCACCGCGTTAAAATCCGTAAAGTTGCTCATGTGCGGGAGCAACACGACAGCCACGTTCACCGTTTCCACTGAAAAAGGTTTGGCTTCATGCGAATCAATAGCCACGCTATCTTCCTGATCCAATTCAAGTTGTCGCATAAACGGCACCACACCTAAGACAGGCACTCCTCCTCGTTCTTCAAGGATATGCACACCATCATCAAACAACCGTCGATCCCCTCGAAACTTGTTGACGATCACACCCATGACACGCTGACGCTCGTGTGTCTCCAACAAATCGAGAGTCCCAAGGATTTGCGCAAACACTCCACCTCGATCAATATCGGCCACAAGGATGACGGACGCATTCGCCATTTCCACCACCGGCCAATTGACCAAATCACGATCTCGCAAATTCACCTCGGCCGCACTCCCCGCGCCTTCAATGAGAATCACATCATGTCGTGCGGCTAATCGGTCATAGCTTTCTTGAACAAAACAAAACAGCTCAGGCCGACAGCCAAAGTATCCCTTGGCATCATGACGCCCCCAAACATTTCCCTGGACAATCACTTGTGAACAATGATCAGCCTCAGGCTTGAGCAAGATGGGATTCATATCGACATGAGGGAACAAACCGCAGGCATGGGCTTGCAACACTTGCGCTCGCCCCATCTCGCCTCCATCCACTGTCACAAAGGAATTCAAGGACATATTCTGCGACTTAAACGGTGCAACATTGACGCCTTTCCTGTGCAAGAGTCGTCCCAATCCCGCAGTCACCAGACTCTTTCCAACATCAGACGCTGTTCCTAAAATGGCTAAGGCTTTTGGCATAAATTTTCGCTCCATCGAGATATTTTTTTCACCATAAAGGATCAACAGATTTCGCTCAAACACCATGGAATGCGAAATCTTAGGTAAAAAAAAGGTCTCATGCCGCTCTTCAGCATGAGACTTTTGATCCACAGAAAATTTTTATGATTGGACGTGAGACTAGGCTTTTCTTTTTCTCATCTGCCAGCCCACAAGCCCAACAAGTCCTGAACCCATTAAAATCATCGTACTAGGTTCTGGCACAGGATTGGTCCCTGAGATCTGAGGTGTCCACTGCCCTGTTCCACTCAAGACAAATTCACCAATAAGATTGCCTCCATTTGGACCATTGCTTATAGCCCCGGGCACGGCTCCATCTAAAAATCCACTGACTTCCCAGTCATCGCCATTAAAAATCGTGGCCACTAAAATCTGAACTAACTCTGAACCGGGTTCCGCTCCAGAATATATCCAAGTGCATGCGTCCGCAATATTCTCTGCGCAGCCAAGAATATCAGGAGGACTCACTTCACCAATTGGCGCATTGATATCGGCAGGAAAGGTAAATGAAGAATGTTCAAACGTGAACGACCCCGGGGTCAATGAGGACAAGATTGGACCTGTCTCAAAAATCGGACCAGAGATAGTAAATTCAGAATTCACCACATTGCCTGTACCAAACGGCATGACTAGCCCCACAGGAAAATCAAAATCCAATTCCAAAAATGCCGTCACCGCATGCCCATCACCCGAACCAGCATAATTCCAAATAGAGTTGGCTTGGGCTTGCGGGAGCCCCGGCCCAAAGACAACCAAAACCCCGAGCAGGAATTGGGGCAACATTGATCTCCACTTCATAACGAATACCTCCTTAGATGAGAAGGAAAACTACAGCCAACATTGTTTCCGAATCACCAATCGCCTTCGAACCGACCATCGGAAACTCCTTTACGAACTTTTGCTCTAGCGTAAGATCTCCAAGATTTAACTGTCTCTAAATTAGAGTTGATGAAAAAAAATTCGCAATAATGCTCTAAATCCTAAATAAAACAAGTTTCGTGCCAGCTCTAAATTTCAATCGATTTCCTCCATGAAGTTCCCTATAAAACATTGATTCAATTCTTTATTTCAGAGCAACCCTCTCACTGTTTTCTTTTTTAGGATGGTTGAGATTCATTTGAGTTTAGTAAAGTTTTCTGACGTGTTTTCTTAGACGAACCTTCCAAGGCCAAGACTTTTACGTACGCATGCCAAGATAAAAAAATACCTCAAAGCCACAAAGAACTCCCATTTACCATGGCTCCAACACACAAAAGCGAGATCCAAATTCCTCATAAATTTCACTCACGACCACTTTATCTAACTCGTTGATTGCCATAATGAATTTATCAATGAAGAGTAAACATGACGGAATACGAAATATCTGGTGAGTGCGAAAACAAAGACAATAATTTTTCAAAAAGTACGCAAAATTTTGGAGCCAATATTTTGAACAAATATCCAAGAAAATCATTCTTGTAAACTTATCCGACACTAAAATGCCAATAACTTCAGGAAATTATCGTAACTGTCTAAAATTAAACGTAGTTTCGACCAAAACCAAATGACAAAATTTTCTGACACCAAAAGGAAATATTTGGCAATAGGGTATGCTCAGAAGGGCATGACATCATGGGGGGCCTTCAAAAAATGGGAAGCGAGTCGAGAAATTCTCCTGAGAAAGAAACAAAGAAGCGTGGCTCTTTACTCTGAAATATCCAAAGTCAATTTGGCAGGGAACAACAGAGAAGGATCGTGCCGGCGACGAGCCTCCCGCAACAATATCTCAACCTGAGGGACAATCTTTTCTTCAAAACTAACAACACCATTGGTCACTACCGTGATGGGCCGAGAAAAATCAACCAACGTATCATTCAGAAACAGGGTGAACCGGCGAACATGAGTCGTCGTCATCTCAATGCGATTGTCACCAATTTGTGTGACATCCAACTGTGCGTAGACGCGAGCTTTCATTAAATCATCTTGACGATCAACCAACTGTTCGGAAAACTTCGCAATCCGATCAGTACTATCAATGCGAACCCATCCAAACTCGGTGAGGTGGCTGGCATCACGAACCACAGATATCGTTTTCGGAAAACGCTCACGACGCTGCTGACCAAACCATTTCACAAGGTCCGGCAATTCTTGACGCGGAAAGAAATGCCCGCCCGCATGCGGATGCGACCATTCATGTTCCCGATAAACATGTGCGATCCCGAGTTGAGCGAGTTCGTTGGTAATGTTCCGGCTCAACCACACCGGCATGATTTGATCACTCGCCCCATGAATGACATATAACGGTGTATGCCGAAGATTCCGCAAAAAAGGAAACAGCACATCATCTATTCCGCTCGCCATGGGTGCCACCGCCGCAAAACGCGGGGCATGGTGCATGCCAATAATCCACGCACCAATCCCCCCATTCGACATGCCGGTAAGATAAATTCTGTCAGGATCAATATGGTAGCGATTCTGAACCGCTTGCATGGTAGCCAACACCAACTCCTCACCATACCGCGACCACCACGCCCCCATGGAAATCGTTGGGCAAGCCAAAATGTAAGAATCCCCAAGCCGCTCCGCCCATCGCTCCAAATACGAATCCCCCGTAAATCCAGCGCCATGAAGACACATTACCAACGGATAACTCTTAGTTGGATCATACGTCGGTGGGACAAACAGCCCAAACGTCATCTCGTCCCCACGAACCTGAACGGATTGACTGGGCTGATGTCCAATTGGTGCGTTCTCAAAGATTCGAGCCATTCCAATGAGACGGGTCACACGATCAATGCTTGCATCATGTTTAAATAAAATGGCGTTGAGACTCTCTTCTGCCAGTTCCGAATCAGTAGAGGAAAGATAGAGTCGGATCAAATTTTCCAAAGAGGCATGTGAATCCTCATGCGACCTATCAGCCAACGCACTTTCGTCCGCCGCCGCCAAAGAAGGCGGCACCCAAAGCACAAAAAAAATGAGACTCATCTTGAACAGTATGGTGGGGTTAATCATAGGAGAAATGAGCGCTTGAAATGCTGAGATAAAATGGGAAGAATAAGGCTGTGAATCAAACTAGCAATCAAAACGCCAAAGGTCAAAACACAGATCAAGAACCCTAGCGTCGATACAATACAGAGTCAAATTTAATCCCATGAGGTAGGAACTGCAAATGGACACTATTGCCAATTACGCCATTCAAATTAAACCTCTATTATGGATTATCCTTTCCATATTCGGAGGCATAGCTCTCCAACGTACCCGAACGGTGTCCGTCCTTATAATTGCTATAGGCCTTTGGATAGCGACCATAATTAGTGTATTAACGGCAATATTTCCATATGAGATGCACCTTTCAAATGAAGGAGAACTATTGGAACAGAGTATGGGAATTCTTTCAATCAATTTTCAGATAATCGGAGGCAGTATTGCACTTTTCATAATCGTAATTGGAACAGGCCTTCTTATTTTTAAACCTAAAAAATAGGGGAGCATTTCCAGACATCCGAGCCCTGAGTACGAGTATTTTGTTGAGCGTTTCAAATTGGCAACCCTAGGCCTGTTGTTTTTTGAGCTAGCCTCGCCTTCGGACATGGCGGAGCTGGAGCCCCGAATCGACTTTTCGGCGAGAGCTGTTTGAGCGGAGCGAGTTCTCTCGCCATCTTATTCGGGGTGGAGGTGGAGGAACCCTGGAGATCCTGCTTCTGAGTAGGTTCGGAGGGGCCACGTACGGGCGAAATGGTTTTGGTTCCTTTTGCCGAAACAAAAGGAACTCGGCCGCCGGGACGAACCCCGGAAAAATAATCAAGCCATCTTAATCAATTCCGCTATTGCGCCACTCACCCCTTCAAAAATTTGGTGAGGTTTGGCTGTGCCATACATGTAGGCGGGGGTCGTGATGATTTTGTTCGCGGAATCTACCACGAACTTTTCGACCGCACAGTTGGAATGTTTGGCTCCGGTCTTTTCTACTTCGGACGCAGTTCCTTGATCATCTCCAATCGTGACATTGACTCCTTTGTCTCCAAAAGCTAAAGCCATAATCGCCGGCGCTATACAAATTGCCGCGATGGGTTTTTGGCCTTCATGAAATTCTTTCACGATGCGCAGGACCTGCGGATCAATCTCACCCCCACTTCCTTTTTGTGCAAAGTCACATAAATGCAACGCGGCCCCAAAACCTCCAGGGAAGGCCAAGGCATCAAAGTCTTGAGCTTTTACTTCTTCCAGCGGTTTGATTTCGCCACGAGCGATGCGTGCGGCTTCTTGCAGGACGTTTCTATTTTGGCCTGTTGGCTGTTGAGTGAGATGATTGGTTTCAGCTACATCTTTATTCGGGGCAAAACATTGATAGTCAGCGCCCTGTTGTCCAATAGCCACTAAAGTACTGATGGCTTCTGTAATCTCGGCCCCATCCAAAAATCCGCAGCCTGATAAAATAACCGCAACTTTTTTCATGATTTCCTCCCGAAAGGCTAAGCGTTTCTCTCGGCAATAGTTTGGTCTTATCGTACCTAAGACTTCAAGTCTCCTGTGATTAAGATATCATCACCCAATGCCTGAATGTGAAGATTGGAGACTCTGACTTTTTCTGCCAAGTGTTTTGGTGAAAGACCTCCGAGCAGCCCTTTGGCGTTTTGGCCACCTAAGAGAGACGGAGCGATGTATAGGCAAACTTGGTTCACCAGACCCTCACCTAAGAAATTGGCATTCAACTCGCTGCCTCCCTCCACTAGCACACTGGTGATTCCCATGTTCCCCAGTTCCTCAAGGCATCGGCGAATCGAAACTTGCTTGCGTTTCTGGGGAAGCACCAACACCTCCACCCACTTTGAGCGTAATTGTTCAATTTTTTTGTGGCTGGCCACTTTGGTGGTCGCAATGGCAGTTGAACTTTGCTCAATGTCCTGCAGCACGCGTGCAGCGAGTGGAATACGAAGACAACTGTCGAAGATTAAGCGAACTGGTTGACGAATATCTGTTGAGGACTTTTTTCTTCCAGGAAGCCGTACCGTGAGATGAGGATCATCTTTGAGGACGGTATTCACACCTACCGCAATTGCATCAACTTGGCTTCGAAGTTGATGCACATGCTCACGCGCTTTTGGTCCTGTGATCCACTTCGACTCTCCTTTGGCCGTCGCAATCTTTCCATCCAACGTCATCCCAGATTTAAGAATTACGAACGGCAGACCCGTCTTCACCCAATGAATGTATATCTCATTGAGCTTAATCGCTTCGTGTTTGAGACAGCCAACCTCCACGGTAATCCCTGCTCGTTTGAGTTGTTGTATGCCGCGACCTGCGACCTGAGGATTGGGATCACGCATAGCCACAACCACTCGTCGCACACCTGATTCAATTATTGAAGGCACACAAGGGGGAGTTCGCTTCTCCGTATGACAGCAGGGCTCTAAGGTGACGTACAGGGTTGAGTGACGAGATTGGGATTTAGCTTTTTGAAGTGCAAAGACTTCGGCATGAGGGCCGCCAGCTTGTTTGTGGTACCCGGAACCAACAACTTTTCCCTTGGCCACGATAACTGCCCCGACCATGGGATTCGGACTGGTCGTTCCCCGCCCTCGGGCCGCAAGCCGGAGGGCATGTTTCATGAATGCGACGTCTTGATCGACGTCACTCACCGGCGAGCTTTAGTTTTTCGTGGCTGTGCTTTGGCTTTCGACTTGGCTTTGGGTGATGTAGTCGCAGCGACACGACGAGCATGAGTTTTCGTTTTCGCCGATGTT
This sequence comes from Nitrospirales bacterium, assembly GCA_029261305.1. The sequence continues at coordinate 764 of JAJDBO010000011.1, read as the reverse complement.
TTCACTGAGGTCTTTACAGGTTTTTTCTTTGGCTTTGACTTTGGTTTCGCCACAGCTTTTTGACCTTCGGCATTGAGCACCGCCTGGGCAGCGGCGAGTCGCGCGATGGCGACTCGATACGGCGAGCAACTCACATAGTCCAGTCCAAGAGAATGGCAAAATTCCACAGAACTTGGCTCTCCGCCATGCTCACCACAAATCCCAAGTTTGATATCGGGCCGCGTCACACGCCCTTCATTCATGGCTAATTTCATAACCGCGCCCACGCCTTCTTGATCAAGCACGGCAAAGGGGTCGAACTCCAATAAATTATTTTCCCGATAAAACCCTGTAAACCTCGACGCATCATCCCGAGATAACCCGTAAGTGGTTTGGGTCAGATCATTGGTGCCAAAAGAAAAGAACTCGGCATCTTCAGCAATCTGACGTGCCGTCACCGCTGCACGTGGCAACTCAATCATGGTGCCGACTAAATAGGACAACTTCTTCCCACACCGTTTCATCGTTTCCTCAGCCACTTCTGTGATGATGGCCTTTTGCGCTTTCATCTCTGAAGACATACCGACCAGGGGTATCATAATTTCTGGAATAATTTTCTTACCTTCTTTGGCCACTTCGCAGGCGGCTTCCATAATGGCACGAACCTGCATACGAGTGATTTCCGGCATCGTGATGCCCAACCGACAGCCTCGCAATCCCAACATAGGATTAAATTCATGCAGCTCTTCCACACGCGCCAAAATTTTCTTTTTCTCTTCTATTTC
>JAJDBO010000002.1 GCA_029261305.1 Nitrospirales bacterium | reverse complement strand
AGCAGCCACGTCCTCAATAATCTTGAGCTCTGCTGGCCTGGTGATTTCGTGTTCCTTTTTAATGTCTTCCCAGCGAACGGCAAAACCATCCATGGCTGAATTATTCCACGGTGGATTATCACGGGGAGCAATAATATCTTCGCCCAGCACACGACCTAAAGATTCAAGCAAGCTGACCTTTTCGCAGCCAAGTGTAGAAGCAGCATCCAAGACAATTTTCTGAGCGTCACGAAGCAGGGTTAATCCAGACATAGGGATCGTTTCTCTCGACAATATTATTTGTTAACTTTTTTAAACGGGCTCTTCGTGTCGACCTGTACGAGCGAACCTTTTTTCTTACAGAAGTCATCCACCTTATTCGCAATACTATGAAAGGCATCCGCAGTCGGCAGATCCGAGTTGAACATCGCATAGGGTTCACCAAAATCACTTTGTTTGACAATATCAGGATCGAGAGGAATCCTACCTAAAAATGGCACGCCCATATCATGCGCCGAGGCTTCTCCGCCACCCTTTCGGAATACTTCGATTTCTTTGTGGCAATGTGGGCATTCCAGACCACTCATGTTTTCGACAATACCAATAATTGGCAATTCACTATCCCTCACGAACGTCACCGACTTCCGTGCATCTAAAAGCGCGACTTCTTGGGGAGTAGAGATAATGACACACCCCGTCACTTCCCCAATCAAGTCCATCGTGGTCACCGACTCATTCCCGGTTCCAGGTGGCAGGTCCACGATCAGAAAATTTAAATCGCCCCATTCCACACCACCAAGTAATTGATTAATAAATTCAAACTTATACGCATCGCGCCAAATGATAGGATCATCCGAATTCTGTAACAAAAATGACATCGACGCGATTTTCATATTGTAGGCTTGGAAAGGAATAATTCCTCCACCGGTACTAATTTTCAGGCGTTCTCCTTCAGCACCCACCATCTTCGGAATATTTGGGCCATGAATATCCATGTCGCAGATTCCAACTTCATACCCCTTTAACGCTAAGCTCACCGCGAGGTTCGTAGAGACCGTACTCTTGCCCACCCCACCTTTATTGCTCATCACTAGAATCTTGTAGTCGATCCGTTCCATACGTTTGTTGACCAACCATCGACTATGCCCTTCTTTATCCTTTTGGCAGGTCTCATTTTCATCACAGATCGCGCATGCCCACATGTAGGTACACGAATCTTCATTTGCCCCGGGTGCAGGCTGAAACATTTTTAAATCACCAGCCATATCTTCCTCCGATATCCAATTCTAATTGTAAATAAGAAGTGCGTCCGAATAATGTTAAAACACATGAAATTCAATTATGAAATAGAGTGAGTCACATTCGACGCCTTTTCAATAGTATGATCAAGTATGGGTAAAAAAGTCGCGAGATTCTCTTTGGCTCCCTTAGAACTTCCGGGCAAATTGACAATAATTATTGATCCTCGAATGCCTGCAGTCCCTCGTGATAACATTGCGGTTTTCACGGTCTTCAGACTTTCTGCACGCATCACTTCGGCAATGCCTGGGATCTCTTTGTCAATCACATCGCGTGTAGCTTCGGGCGTCCAATCTGTAGGACGAACTCCTGTTCCCCCGATAGTCAAAATAACTTGCGGGGCTACCGTCGAACAGATCGACAGTAGGCATTCGCGAATGGCTTGTCGATCATCCGCAACGATTTCATACGCCAAGATCTGAATGTCATGATCGGTCACATATTGCTCAAGATCCGCTCGACCCTTATCAATAGATTCCCCGTTAAGAATCTTACTACTCACAACAACGATGGCAGCTTGAATCATTCGCGCAGTTCTTTCAGGAGCAGCTAGGGTACGCCTACGTAATCATCATCCCCACCTGGCGTGCCGGAGGTTGCCGTTTGCGGACGTAATCCACCTGTTCCACCCTTTGGCGTTTCCGCAGGTGGTTGAGCGCCAGACTCCTCCTCTTCTTCTTCAGTCTTAGGTTTCTTAAAGAAGCCCGCACTGATAATGCCCACCTCATAGAAAAAGTACATGGGCAAGGCCATCAGGCATTGATTAAAGGGATCAGGAGTTGGGGTCAAAATAGCCGCAAAAAGGAAAGCGCCAAGGAAGGCCCATTTTCGATATTTTTTGAGAAAGGGAACGTCCACCCACCCTAATTTGGCCATCAGAGTGATCGCCAGAGGAACCTCGAACACGAGTCCAAAGATCAGTAAAAACCAGAGGGCAAATCCCACATAGCTCGCGATAGATATTTGAGGAATGAAGCCCGCTTGCACCCCATAGGAAATCAAAAAGTTCAACGCAAAAGGAAGAACAAAGAAAAAGGAAAAACTCAATCCTAAATAAAAGGCAATGGCACTGGTTATCACAAATGGCGCAACAAACCGCCGTTCTTGCGAATGGAGGCCGGGTACCACGAAGGCCCAGACTTCCCACAATATGTATGGCGTTGCAAGGACAAGTGCGAATAGCGCCGCGACTTTAAGGTTTTGCCAGAGGGCTTCGGCGGGAGACAAAAAGACAAACGGGATTTTCGGAAGATCCGTAGGAGCCCATGCAAGATCCCCCGGCACAAACATATTCTGCAAGGGAACCCGTAGCCATTGCACTAGAGTATCAGCGTAAAAAAATGTTCCGACAAAAAACAGCGCAACGATAATAACAATTTTAGTCAGGCGAGCTTGGAACTCGAACAAATGTTGCATGACCGGCATTTTTTTATCCTCAAGAGGATTAAATACCGTATCATCAAGCCACTTCTTAATTCGAGATGCTTCAGCCATACATCAAAAACTTTGAAGACTATGGCGGGTAAACCCGGCCACAGTCTCCGATAAAATTCAAATTCTTTTATTTTGGATTGACTGCCACAAACAAATTATTTCCTCGCCGACTCAATAACAACACGACCAAGGATTCTTTCTCAATTTTTGAAGCGATACTTTGAAAATCTGAGAGACTCCTAATGACTTCTCGATTAATCTCTTGAATCACATCGCCTTGTTGCAATCCAGCGGCCTCTGCAGCACTTCCCACTTTGACTTCCTTCACCACCACACCCACCGTCTGTTCCGGAAGTTTCAATTGACCTTTCAATTCGGGGGTAAGGGATTCAACAGTCAAACCAGAAAGGACGTTATCCAACTTTTCCATTTCTGGGGGAGGAGTGGTTCCACCATTTTGCGCCAAGAGATCATCGGACGGGCGTTCCCCAACCTGCACCGTCAAGGTGGTTTCCGCTCCATCTCTCAGTACGATGATAGGAACATCGTCACCCACTCGCGTTCGAGCAACAATGTGACGAAGATGATTCACGTCTTTGAGTCTCTCGCCACGATATTCAAGAATCACATCTCCTCGTTTCAGACCACCTGTGGCAGAAGGACCATTCTCATGGACTTCGCTAATAAGGACACCACCAGTATGGGTAGCCGGAAGTTGAAAGGATTGGGCTAAGGCCGGAGTCATTTCCTGAATGGCAATTCCCATCCACCCTCGCACCACACGACCGCTTTGTATCAAACTCGTGGCAATATCTTTGACAATATCCACGGGGATAGCAAATCCAATACCCTCAGATCCACCCGTTCGCGAGAAGATCGCCGTATTAATTCCGACAATTTCCCCATTCATATTAATCAGCGGGCCACCCGAATTTCCTGGGTTAATGGGAGCATCCGTTTGGATAAAATCTTCATATTCTGTGATACCGACATTTCCTCGTCCTAACGCACTAATAATCCCCATGGTCACCGAAGACTTCAACCCAAATGGACTTCCCACTGCCAGCACTAAATTGCCAACCTTGAGGGTTTCATCGTTACTCCATGACACGAAAGGCAGATCAGTTCCTTCAATTTTAATGACCGCAAGATCAGTTTTGGGATCGGTACCAATGATTTTTCCAGGATATTCTTGTCCGGTAAACAGAGTCACCGTGATCTTCCTTGCATCCTCCACCACATGATTATTGGTGACGATATACCCTTCAGGGCTAATCAACACACCGGAGCCCGCACTCATGCCTGGAGGGCCAGGGGGCCGACCACCTGGAGGACCGGGCATTGGTGGGCCACCGCCACCGGGAGGTCCACCACCTGGAGGACCGCCAAAGGGACCGGGTGGCAATCGTCGAGGGCCTGAAGCTTCTCGACCACTTACGGCAACATTCACCACCGCAGGCTGGACTTTTTCAACAATATCCGAGAAGCCCTGCGTAAAGGCTTCAGGCACAGATCCGCTCGCATGGGATGGAGAAAGGAATTCAATACTGCCAAAACATCCTGCGATGGCGATTGCCGTCAACATGCCGAGGCATTTGACTGTGACACATCCCTGAAAGGTTTTTGTGATCATAAGAAATTATCCTTTAAAGTGAGGGACTTAGACCGATCAGTCCTGATGGCCTAAGTAGATTAGAAATGAATTGGTTCACACACCTGTCGAAGCCATACAACCACACACACCACTCTGATTGGATTCTACACGAAATCCTTTATTCTCTTCAAAGGGAGTCCAGCGAACCACCAAATAAGCATTTCGTTTGGACTTTCGCATAGTTGCACCAACCTGGGCAAGACCAAACACCCAGGAATGTACAAACAAGTGAGTAAAGAAATAACCTTAGAAAGGAAGAAATGGATAACGGGAGCTTCTACCGCCCTATTGTAAGGAAGGATTCTAGTCGATTTGGAGTAGTCAGAGAGTCACATTGACTATTACCTAGAGATACCAATCAAAAAACATTGGGAGTTTTCTATCAGGAGATTCGTTTACGGGTGGAGGGAAGAACTTAAATATTCTGGACACCAAAGTAGGTAGGAAAATCGAACCTTATTCAATAATATCCAAGACACTGCCGACCGTGTCATTTTGAATTTTCAAGGCTCGAAGGTTAGCTTCATAGAACCTTTTCCCAATGAGAAGATTGACAGCCTCTTCGCCTAAATCTACATTGGATCCCTCGAACTGGGTTAAACCATTTTCCGTTTCGCGAAAAAGATTTGGGCCTGGAGTATTTACCTCTTCTACCGTGGAGGTAACTCCACCCTGGGGTTGAACCTCTTGGTTCAACGTCCGATGTTTTTTGAAACCATCGGTGTTCGCATTGGCTGTGTTGTGAGCGACCGCATTGATTTTGGTTTGAGCAGCCGCCAAACCGGACAACGAATTGTAAATTCCTGAAACCATAATGGCACCCCTTTATAGAACCTTTTCAAAAAGTTCTGGATTCCCTATTACCTTTTTCGACGCACGATCTAAATCCTTGAGCAGGTCAGAATGGAACGTTTACCTAATGGACGACTTCGGATCGCAAGGCCAAACAAATCATTAATCTAGTCCACGAAAAACAACATTCTGAAGCATTGCACACTATCACCTCGCAACCCGATCAATAAGGATTCCAAATCATCATGAGAGCCGTACGACTCGACTCATCCCTTCAATTTGAGGCCAACCAAAGCAGGCCCACCGCGCCCCCAGGGGAAGCCCTTGTTCGTGTTCAACAAGCCGGCGTATGTGCGACTGATCTTCAGCTGGTGAAAGGCTACATGGGATTTCAGGGGATCTTAGGCCATGAATTCGTGGGAAGGGTTGAGGAAGCTATTGGCCACGAACACCTGAGCGGGAAAAGAGTGGTGGGAGAAATCAATGCCGCATGCCGAACCTGTGCAACATGCTTAGCTGGACGCCTCACCCATTGCCCTAACCGAACGACACTTGGGATCGATCGACGAGATGGCGCGTTTGCTGACTTCCTATGTCTCCCTGTTGAGAACCTCTATCCCTTGCCAGACGAGATCTCAAATGATCAGGCCGTCTTCATTGAGCCACTGGCTGCCGCAGGCCAAATACTCGAACAAGTGACGATTGCTCCAACCGACCGAGTCGTAGTCATCGGGGATGGGAAACTAGGCTTACTCTGCGCTCAAGTGCTACAAACAACCAAATGCCAACTCACGGTCATTGGACGGCACCCAGAAAAACTCGCCCTGCTCAAACAACAGGGAATTGAGACCACGGTACACATGGAGGATGTCTCCCCCGGAGTGGATATTATAGTCGAAGCCACCGGCTCTCCCGACGGACTAAAGCTGGCCAGCCAACTTCTGCGGCCAAGAGGTACGCTTGTATTGAAGTCCACCTATCACGGACAAACCACATTCGACTTTACCTCCCTGGTAATCCACGAGATTTCGATAGTCGGCTCCCGATGCGGCCCCTTTCCGCAAGCCATAGAACTCCTTCGAAAAAACTCGGTCAGCGTAGAACCCCTTATCCAAGCTCGATACTCGATCAACCAAGGAGTAGAAGCCATTGAACGTGCAGCCACATCAGGAACACTCAAAGTCCTCCTGACCATGGACTAAGGAGCACGACAAAAGTTGAAGAAAAAATAATCTTCACGTATTTTCGCTTCTCTCAATTTTCCAGACAACTGTACCGACCCTACTCTCTATGATATGATTCTATTTCGGTAGCGGGCTGGCGTAGCTCAGTGGTAGAGCAGTGGTTTTGTAAACCACCGGTCGGAGGTTCAATCCCTCTCGCCAGCTCCATATAAAAAATATCCCCCCATCCTCAAGGTGACTACCCAGGGCTAAAATTACTTTCATAGGTTTTTCTTGGTGCTGCTCACCTCAGTTTTTGTAATCTGGCAAGACTTTATACGGAAAACACTCCCCTCCCTGACTCATCTCCAATCAACTCTTATCAACAGCAACATTCGAGGTAAATTCGACCCATTATATTCCGAGGGAAATGTGCCGAAAATGAGTGTAAAGGAGGAAAACCTCATGCAAATTGCTGGCCGTTACTTAAAAGATGCTAAGGTGCTTACACTCAAAGGTTTGTTTGATTACCATGCCAAATCTGAGTTTGATTTAGCGATTACTTGTGCGGAGGAGATTCGTTGTCATCACATCATTTTGAATCTCTCAGAGATGTCGGGAATCGACAGTGCGGGATTAGGCAGAATCATTCTCTGCATGCAAAAATTACGGAATCAAGGTATTCGCATGACAATATTAAACCCGGCTCCTCATATTCGTGAACTCTTGGAGTTGTTTGGATTTTCTTCCTCTCTCCCTATCTGCCATTCTGAAGAAGAAGCTTTAACCCTGGCCACCTAGCATGAGGGTCTGGTTCATTTCCACTTCGCGTTTTTTTCATTCAGCAAAAGGTGGGAAGAAATTCCCCCGAGCAGGGTCACCGAACATTCTAAGAAAAATTTAAATCTCCCTCCCATTTTTTTTAAAGACGGAACTTCGATGGTCCCTCCGCAGTACTCCACAGGAATAGCTCGGTTAAAATATTTGGATTTAGAGCAGGAACAGGAGACGATTCTAAGTAGGGGGGGTTAAAATCTTGAAATGACTGGCGAACTTATCTGTGACTTGAAGAATTGTTTTAAGAAGGTAAAGAACAAAAGTCTAGGTTTGCTAAGGACGGGGAAATTGCAAAACGGGTAAAACGAGATACCCTTCGTTATGACTTTCCGTAACGTTCTTTGCGGTGCCACCATGCATGTCCATTCATCCATCCGAAACATGCCAGGGTACCAACGACGAAAGCCATGAAAAGAACTGTGACAACAAATGCGAGTTTACTTGCCATCTTTCTCCTCCCCTCCAGCCTCCAATAAGGGTCGCGAGTCTCTCTTTATAATATCGGCCTATTTTGGTTCTTCCTTTAAACTTACTCCACCGACGGCGCTATCACAACTAGCAGAAAATGACCCTTGGCCCTTTTTGAGCCATTCAGGAATTATGGATTGGTTTTCGTTGAACTTTTTACTGGTTCCTCACGCGTTAAGGGCTGATTGGTTAAAGGACGAGGCTCCTTTTCTAATCGGGTCCGCCGACCGCAATTAATACAACGATACACTACTAAGGACATGCCTGTCAGCAAGTCAACTTCCTGGTCAGGAACCAGTGTCCCCTCACATCTTCCACAATTTGGTTTTTGAGTGCCTTTTACCATATTAATTCATTTTACCCTTCAAAAAATTACATGAGTACCTTGTCGGGTGGTCAGGCTCCGGGATTCTCCCCCTTTTCAATATGTCCCCTCTAAATCCGCGAGGTTATGAGCACAGCTCGCAATATGTTCGACCTCCGGATGCCGTGTGGCCTGTTGCATGAGGGACCGCCAGACAGCATTGGTGTCCCATTGCGACAGTGGGGTATCCCAGGTCAGATTCTCCCCATCCCACTCCATCCACACATTCCCCACATGCACAAACCCTGATTGTTCATTGAGAATCGCTTTGACCATTTCTTCGATCATGAGTTGGGCCCGGAGATGATTCATTTCATAACCCTCCAATCAGAATTCTGTATGCCGAGGCATTGGGAATGGGTATTGAGGGCATGTGTCATTCGGAAACCCTATTACTCTTGAGACATGAGGTTGAAAAATTAGAAACCGCAAATTCCATATTGTGAAATAGCACTTTCAAATCCATCACTGATTGGTCTCGGTCATTCGATCCGAGGGAATCATTTAGTTCATCGGCCACAAAGTTCATAGGAATGGCTGCTACGACACGGGCTACATCCAGCTCCTGTTTTTTGACAGTAATTTCCTTTTGCAATCGTTGGACCTCTTCAATTGCCACTTGGCACTGCTTGTCCCACAATGCGGCAAACACTGAACTCGTTCCGAAAAGAAGGAGAGACACGACAAAAAGACAAAGCCATAGTTTTTTTTGTTTAATCATCTTCCTCCTCCCTCTCTCTTTTATCCTAACCTGGCTGAATGAAACATTCCGTTGCCTATCGTGTTGTTTGAAGGATACCCTCCCCCATCCATATGGTAAATTCGCCATGCAGCGTACGTTTTTCCTATCGAACAGGGTCATTTTGTTGGTTTTTACCTATTTACCGACAGTTCCTATCCACACACCTAATCAACGGTTCTTGGGAAATTCGAGGATCGATTGCTGAAATGAAAATAGTTGTGGAATGAGATTGATCCGTGGCCGAACTTGATTTTGCAAAAAAAAAGACCAAAGAGTAGAGAAGGAAGGAAAAGATAACCAGAAGGAGGGACTACAATTTCATTAAAAAACCAACCCACAAACGGACAAACACTGCTCTGGGCTACTTCAAGTTTGTATTCTTAGGGACCTTTCCGAAATACAAGTAACTTTCATAGCCCAGAACAGTCTTCGACCATTACAATTGATGAACAACTAGCCGAGTGTCACCGTCATCTCTACGCGCTCCAATGGGTTATCGTTCCCATCACGTTTAACAGCCACCACACGATCGACCACTTCCAGGCCGCTTTTGACTTCACCAAATGCGGTGTATTGCCCATTTAAAAATGCAGCATCGGCCACACAAATAAAAAATTGCGATCCTGCGCTATTCGGATCTTGAGCGCGGGCCATCGACAACACTCCACGATTATGCGGTTTCGCATTAAACTCAGCATTCACATGATGCCCAGGCCCACCTGTCCCATGGGTTGATCGATCTGCATTTTTGCTATTGGGATCACCACCCTGAATCATAAATCCTGGAATCACCCGATGAAACGTACATCCATCATAAAAATTATCCTGTGCCAATTTGCAAAAATTATTCACATGATTGGGAGCCACGTCTGGATAAAATTGCAATGTGATTGTCCCCCAGGTTTCTCCTTGTGAAGACACAGTGATCGTGGCTGTTTGTTGACTTCCGTCGCTCATAGAAACTCCTTCTGACCTAAAGGACACCTTGAATAAAAAATTAGAAATATGGACGCGGCATCGCAAACTGCGTCCCAAACCCTTCGCTAATATTCTCCCAATGTTCTCCACGGTCTTGACTACGAAAGGCCCCAGCACTGGTTCCGGCAAACAAGTCACCGTCTGAAGTCATCACCATGACCTGAATCGAACGTTCGGTAAGCCCGGTATTCACTGGAGTCCACTTGGACTTGGGTTGAGATGTTGTATAAATTCCCCATCCAGTGGCGACAAATACTCCAGCATTGGTTGACACGATTCCTCGAATAGAATCATTCGGCAAAGACCGCCCAAACCCATGCCAAGATTTCCCATGATCGGCGCTGTGAAAAATACCGCCATTCTGCGTTCCAACGAATAGCGCCTCCTCTGGGTTTTTCGCGAGCACACGAATATGATTGTGTCGCAAACGCTCCTTTTTATCTACAAACTTCGCCGTGACCGGATGCCATACGGCGGTCCCAGGCTTTGTGGTATCGAGCCACTGGACACCCTTTCCTGCAGTTCCAGCAAACAACCGTTGATCATCCATCATGACTAGACTTGCCACCAAGGTTTGGTCTAACCCCTTCGCTACAACGGTCCAAGCTTGATCAGTTTCATGCCATTGATAGACGCCTCGTCCGGTCCCGGCATAAATTCCCTGTTGATGGGCCAAGAGTGATTTGACTTCGACTCGTTTGAGACCCTGGTTAATTAATTCCCACGTATGCCCATCGTCCTTGGTTCGAAAAATACCCCCTCGGACTGTTCCGGCATACACAACTCCCTTTTGACTCACCGCCAAACTCAAGACAAACCGATCGCTTAGGCCCTCATTCATTGGCTCCCAGCTCTCACCATGATCATGACTCACAAACACACCCATACCAAATGATCCTGCATAGAGCGATCCATCATCGGCCGAGGCAAAGGCTTGAATACTTGGCGCAACAGCACCTCTATTCTCAAAAGGATTGATATGATTTTGGGGCGCAGCCGCAACAATCCCACCAAATAACGATGTCACCAGCCATATGGAAAGAAGCATCACGAGTCTCGGAACCTGGAAAAAACGTGAGTGTTTGGGGAGAGACATATTGTATGTGAGGGAACTATTCTTTTGAGGGTGGGGGAGCTAAATCATCTAGGTCCAAATCGTCATCCATATCCTCATTATCCGATTCGTATTCAGAAGGCGCAGGCCGACGGCCAAACCACTTGGCTCCCCATATTCCGATTTCGTACAACACGATCAAAGGAACCGCCATCAACATCATGGTAAAGAGGGTGGCATCAGGGGTAATGACTGCGGACACAATCAAGGCAATCATAGCCGCATGACGACGAAATTTGGCTAATTGCTCAGGTTGAACAATCGCAGCGCGTGATAGCAGGGTTAGCGTCAAAGGCAATTCAAATGCAAAGCCAAACGCCAACAAAAACTTTACGTTGAAATCGACGTAGGTCCCCACAGCCAATTCCGGTTTTAATTCCCGTTCCAATCCGAAAGACACAAAGAAATCAATCACAAGGGGTAGAATCACCAGATTACAAAAGGCCAATCCTAAAGCAAAAAAACCTGAGGCCAACAAAAATAAGGGAATGCCCCAATTTTGTTCTTTAGGCAAGAGCGCCGGCTGGATAAATCGCCAACATTGATGGAGGATCACAGGCATGCTGGCAACAATTCCAGCAAGAAAGGAAATTTTGATCGAGGCAAATAGGGCTTCCGCTGGCCCGTAAAATATTAAATCATCTGCAAAGGGCCGCTTAAACCATTCAATTAAATCGGCGGACACGGAGAACATGATAACAAACGCCACCAGGATCGTGCCCCCGATAATAAACAGCCGGCGTTTGAGATCGCCAATATGACGAGCAAGAGGATGTCCAACGGATGCCATGTGAAAATTGGCCTTGTAAAAAACTAAGGTAAAAATTCGTGGCGACCCCCAACGCAAGCCGTCACACAATTAGGCGGTCGTCTGCTCCTCGCACGTTCGATAATCACGAACCATTGCCGCCATTCTATCCTTCAACCCGAGTTTTTCCTTTTGAAGTTGTTTTTTCAGCAGCTCTTCATGAGGGGTGAGCGTGTGATTTTTTAATAATGTTTGCAATTCGGCATCAAGACGATGGTGAGATTCTTCCACCTGTTGAAAATCTGCATTGGTTGAACGCAGGTGCTCTACAATTTGATCATCAGTTTGCATACCAATCCTCCTTTCTTTGCCCTACCCATGGGCATTAAGTTGGATAAAGTGAACGAACGCAATCATAGCAGAAAACCTTATAAGGGATCATCTATCTCGAGAGGTTCAAGCCGCATCAACATCGCATCCTCCTCAGGGTTCGTATAGTAGCCAACACGGCTCCCATATTCCCGAAACCCAAAGCGATCATACAATGACTGTGCCGCCACATTTGAAGCCCGAACTTCTAATAATGCACGTTCCACATGCTGGGAACCCGCATCATGAAGCGCAAATTGCACGAACCGGCGAGCCACCCCCTGCCGTCGCCAAGATGGTCTCACCGCTAAATTGAGCACACGCAATTCTTCAAACACGATCCAATAACAGACATACCCCACAATACCTTCTTGTTGACCCTGTTCATCTATAGGCGTCGCGACGAACAACCGGCTAAAGGGATTTCCAACGATTTCAGCATCGAACATCACGCGAGTCCAGGGTGCTGCAAAGGCCTCCTGTTCAATGTCCAAGATTTGATCAAGATGGCAGGGTTCAGCAGGATTGATCGCAAGAGTTAAATTCGACGAAGGTTGTACATCCATAGGAAGCATATTAGTAAATCACTGAGGGTTTCTGAACTCTTTTCTCCCACTGCACTTCAGCTTCCGCACGTTGCACATAGCGAGGGGAGAGCTGTCCTCCAGCATACTGCTTGGCACGGAAAGAAGACAAGCTGGAAAACGCCACACTACAGGCCTTTGGCAGCATGGCCGCCTCTGGACCAAGAATACATTGATCCCCTAACAATTCCTTCAATTTTCCCTCAGAGGCCAACCAACCGTCCCCAAATAAAACCGCCCTATTTTCAATGGAATCAACAAGTTGCGATAGTGTTCCATGGAGATCTTCGGAGAGACGCACCAAATGTTCCTCTTCCCACTGGAACAAGGCCCAATACACTTCGCCGCGATTCGCCTTCAACGTAGGACAAACAATTCGCTCCTCGCCTTTCAAATTCCAAGCCATCGCCTCAAGAGTGGATACCGTCACAAGCGGCAGCTTCGTGGCTACCCGAAAGCCCATCATCGTGGAAAGCCCAACACGCAGACCAGTAAAGGATCCCGGGCCAATAGAGACCGCCAAGCCATCGAGCTGGCCCATTGAGACATTAAGGGATTTCAATAGCCGGTCAATGGTAGGAACTAAAATACTCGCATGGGAGGCACAATCAGCATGTGTCTCCTCGGCCAAAATTTGTTCATCAGCGACAATTGCCACACCCTGGCAACGGGTCGCGGTTTCAACGGCTAAAATTTTCATATCAGCAAACCCTCATCCCCTGATTAAAATCTGGGCACCGTAAACAATCGTTTACCGATTTCTTTATTCACTTTAATCTCTTGAAATTCTAATGTAATTTTTCCACCTTGCGTACGATCCTCAGCAACAACAGTAAAGGGCAAAATGTGGGGACCGATGTCACCTGATGCTCCTCCCATTACAGGTCGAAAGTCTGAGGTTTGAATAGACACCACGGACTCGCCTTTGGAATGAACAAACTCCAATTGCCGAATCTGCAACGACCCCTCTTCGATCAACACGCGTTGGGTAAATGTTGCCCCTGAAATGCTCGGATCCGGCGGAATATCAAATTGGTACACTCCATCGTCAGTTTGGGCAGCCACAAACCCCTCGATTCTCAGAGGCAGTTTCCCTAATAACACTTCAATGGCCCGCAGGCTTAAAAGGACTGGCAAACGCAATTCGCCCAATCGCTGAAAATTATCCCTCCCACCAACAACGGGCGTAGGCTGGTCTTGCACTCGAAGCGCATACCACTCTCCGGCTAACACAAAATCAAACACCAATCCACCAAACCGTGTAAAGCCTTTGATCCGATAATGATCTGGACGTTGGTAAAAAATACTGCCTTGAAGGGATTGGGCAAAGGGCATCCCTTTGCCATCGATCTCCGCATGATAGAGGCCTTTGAGGCTCACGACTTTCGCCTCGCGCTCCTGCAGCGTTTGAACAATCTTGGAAGAAGTCTGTTCAGGCAGAGGAGAGAACGTGCGTTCAGGGACTGCCGCACAATTAGAGAACATCGTCAACAAAATCCCGATCCCTATGACGCGTACGCACCTTAAAAACCGAGCGGAGGGTGTCACATGGGTCACGGCCATTTTCCGATTAGCCCCGAGCCATCACTTGATCCAACACATCCCCAATGTCTTTCACCCCAATGACTTCAATGCCGGGAACGCCTGCCCACTTCACCAAATTACCCTCTGGCAATACACATCGCTTGAAACCCAACTTCATCGCTTCTCGGGTGCGAACATCCACCTGTGTCACTGGACGAATTTCGCCACCAAGACCCACTTCGCCTAAGAACAAGGTATGCGCATCAATCACCTGATCTCGAAAACTCGACACCACAGCAGCTACAATTCCTAAGTCAATGGCTGGTTCATCAAGTCGAAGTCCCCCAACCACATTGAGATACACATCCTGCCCCGAAATATGCAGCCCCAGTCGTTTTTCCATCACGGCCAACAATAAAGACACACGGTTGACTTCAATCCCGTTGGCCATACGCTTGGGCATAGCATAGCCCGTCGTGGTCACTAAAGCTTGCAACTCCACCAGGATAGGACGACTTCCTTCGAGCGTAGAAACCACTACCGACCCAGTACTCTGTTCAGGGCGACCGGACAGAAACATCTCGGATGGATTGGACACTTCCTCCAGCCCATTGTCCTTCATTTCAAACACACCAATTTCATTGGTGGCACCAAATCGATTTTTAACGGCGCGCAGGATGCGATAGGTGTGCCCTTTATCTCCTTCAAAGTACAGCACCGTATCCACGATGTGCTCCAAAAGTTTCGGACCAGCAATCATCCCTTCCTTCGTCACATGACCAATGATAAACACCGGCACCGAGGACCGCTTGGCATACCACATCAATTGGCAAGAGACTTCTTGCACTTGACTCACACTTCCAGGAGCAGAAGTCAGCTGATCGGTAAATACTGTCTGAATGGAGTCCACCACCAACGCTGCCGGTTGCATGGCCTGCGTGGTTTTCAAGATTTCCTCAAGCGAGGTCTCCGCCAAAATATAGAGAGACGAACTCGACACACCAAGTCGATCCGCACGCATCTTTAACTGGCGAGGCGATTCTTCCCCTGAAACATAGAGCAACGATTGTTCGCCATGTCCCAGTCCCTGCAAGGTCTGTAACAAGAGCGTGGTTTTGCCAATACCCGGATCTCCCCCAACGAGAATCACTGAGCCTGGCACCACGCCGCCACCTAACACTCGGTCCAATTCACCAAGTTGTGTAGACAGTCGAGGCTCAGGATCAATAGGGATATCCGTAATAGGCGTGGGCTTATCGAGAGCCCCTTGAAGAATTTTTTGAGCCCCCGTGGAACTTCTCCCGCTTGTCACCTCTTCCTTTAATGAGTTCCACTGGGAACACTCAGGGCACCGACCTGCCCATCGTGGGGTTTGAAAGCCACAGTCCTGGCAAATAAATATCGTTTTGGATTTAGGAGTTTTCATGACCAACGAAGAAACCGAGAACGTTTCTGTTGACACGGATGGGAAGTCTTATAGAGCCAAACCACAATATTTCAAAAAAACGTTGAGCCACTTACGCCCAGCTACAAATGCTTTCGCACGTCTTTCCACTTCGACACAATTTTGGCACGTCGCGGAAACTTTTCATTCTTTGAAAGGTCAGGAAAGATCACGGCTTTGATTCGATTTTTCACGAGAGTATCAGCAAAGCCTTTGCTCTGCCCAACGCCGGCTTCGACATGATCCCAGCCACCTTCTTTGAGTAGAGCAATGAAACCGAGTAACCCCTCGGAACCAGCCTGAACCTTGCGAGTAATTCCTGGCGGAAACTTGGAGGACTTTAACCACTCACGAAGGTGTTCCACATCACCATCGTTTCCTCGAAGCAAATAAACGATGTTGAAATAAAACTCGCCGAGCATTGACAATTCGTGGGGCGCATCAACATCCGGCTCGCCAGGGGTTGAGGTATTAAACGATGACAACATCGCCCCATTCTCAGATTTTAGGAGTGTCACCACTTCCACCAAAAGAATGGGCTTCCGGCGCTCCCAAGACGCATAATTGCCAATCCCGGAATTGGCCGCCACCGTGGAACTTGTCTCCACGTTCGCCACGATTTTCTGATTGCCACGCATGTGGGTTTTAAACTCTAGACTCGCATAGCCATCTTTATCAGTCAGTGCTGTGCCTGCTTGTTGTCCTTGCACCACAAATTCAATGGTTTCACCACCCAGCCCCATGATACCGACAGGACCATCCTGAACTAGTCGAGCCTGGAGCATGGCCGGAGTGTTTGGACGAGCCAAGACATCTTCAACAATCAATCGTCCCGTGGCTTTTTCATCCGCAGCAAAAAGCATCGGTGCCAGAGATAAAAAGCACACCAGACCAATCATGGGGACCACAAAGGAACGATGCCATGTCAAGCCAGCTCTGTTCTTTTGAAAATGAGTAGTCATTGGTTTCAACCTAAGGATGACTGAAGCGTTCCAAATTAAAAAAAATGATCAGAGGAAAAACAAAAATGGTTTTTTTCGAGAGTAGACCATTAAGCAAGTCGACGCTTACGGAGTTCTTCGGTATACATCTTTTGCCACATCACATCCCACTCCGAGGTCCCTTCCGTGATTTTCCTAGAATACGACTTCAGCCGTGTGTGAACAATCTTGTCGATGTCTTTTTCCAACACCATTTGCTCGGCAATCAACCGTTTTATCTCTCGCAAGGCAAGGGTAGAAGATCCCACGAAAAGCCCTTCACGCGTCTTCTCCAAACATTGAAGAATCACATGCGACAAATGCATTTGCTTTTCATCAGATAAGACCGTCGTCATCAGTCTCCCAATCCATCATCTTTCATAGCCAACAGCAATGCAGAAATCACAGAACAGTCCCTCGTTCTTTCACCAATTTATTTTTTACAAGTAGGAACATCTTTTGATAATCCGCACGACCGCTATCAAATTCAGCCTCATATTGCTTGAGCATGCCTCGAACTTCATTATTCAAACGATCTTCGGCCGATAACTCATCGGTAATGGCTTTTTCCAAAGCGTCAACCAGTTTTTCCTTTGATCCAGTCACATTAAACAACTGCTGTTCTTTTAACTGGGTGAGTACGGCATTGGAGACAAACCGTATCCGTTCTTTCGTCATTCGCATCATACTATTAGGAGGCCTTTTCAACCTTCATCATCGTTGCCCCTGCGGCCTGGTGTAACACCATGGGATCATCAAGCAAACGACCCACCACATTCACACGATCTGCTGGAACCGGATCTGCCCCAATGCTCATGGGGGTCCGTCCAAAAAACACCGCAAACATGCCGCCGAGCCCCCAAAATGCTACATCGCCCACTTTCACATTCGTCGTCGCGGTCTCACGATGATCTTTGACCCCAGGAATATTGCAGTAAAACTCTTCGCCCCATTGATTCAACGCGGCCTCGATCGGCAGAGCATCGTAGATACCAATGGCCGTCCGGGTTGGCTTTAATTCTGCTTCAACCGTAATGCCGCCAATTGAAATTTTAATCTTCTTTTTCTCTAGTTCCATGATAGAAACAGCTCCTCATCCCCTCATAATGAAAATCGAGTTATCTTGAAAAATCAATAAGTTGACTGTAGCGTGTTCATTGAGTTCAAATCAAGAATTCACCCTGACTCTCCTAACAGAATTCATGCTGGAATCCTCATTTATCTTCCTCAACGGTGTTGGTGAAACCACCGAAAAACGGCTGTGGGAACAGGGCATTACCCATTGGGATCAATTTCTTCACGCCACCGACCTTCCAGGCATTACAACGGGCAGAAAACCCTTGTATGACCAGGAGGTGGAAGAAATGGCCAAGGATTTTACACAGGGAAATTGGAGAACCCTTGCCAAACGATTCAAATCGAAAGATCATTGGCGGTTTCTCCAAGCCTTTCGCTCACGAACTGCCTATTTAGATATCGAGACCACCGGGGAACCAGCCGGGTACGGCGACATCACCATCGTAGGTCTCTTTGCCAATGGGAAAACAACCACACTCGTCAAAGACGATTCCTTAACACAAGAACGCCTGCAGGAAGAGCTGGACAAATATGATTTGCTCGTGACGTTTTTTGGGTCTGGCTTTGATGTTCCCTATCTGCGCACGACCTATCCCAAACTGAACATCAATCATGCACATTTTGATTTATGCTTCGCCGCTCGACGCCTCGGACTTCGCGGAGGGCTCAAACACATCGAGATGGAATTAGGCTTTGGTCGAGAACAAGAAATTCAGGGATTGGATGGATGGGCCGCCGTTGGCCTCTGGCATGCCTGGCAAGCTGGCGATGAAGAGGCAGGACGGAAGCTGTGCCTCTACAATGAAGCAGACGTCATCAACTTAGCACCGCTCGCCGAACATATTTATGATGAATTCTCACACCGGTACGGCCCAAGGAGTGTCTCCGCATGTCAATAACCAAACAATGGAAGGGCGTGGGACTCACTCATGTCGGACGAGTCCGCTCAACGAATCAAGACACCCTCCTCATCAACAACAGGATCGGTCTGTGGATCGTCGCTGATGGCATGGGTGGCCATGCCGGTGGCGATGTGGCTAGCCAATTGGCCATCGAAACTATTCAACAATACATCGAAAAAAATATTCCTTCCAAACTTCGCACGAATTCTGAAGACTGGGAGTCACTCTTAAAATCCGCCGCCATACAGGCTAACGCCACCATTCGACAACGCGGAAAGGCCGAGCCCAAATTAAAAAGAATGGGCACAACCGTCGTGTTGGTCTTCATGCCCAACATCACCGGAAACGAGGCATACATCTTACACGTGGGAGATAGCCGGGCCTATCTCATTCGCGATCAACACATATCCGCATTAACTAGAGACCACACCCTTCTCGAAGAACGAATTCAAGTCGGCCTCCTGCCCAGGTCAACCCCGTCAAGTCACCAGCTAGCCCATGTCCTCACCAGAGGTGTTGGAGTTGAATCAACCGTCGAACCAGAAGCGGCACAACACCTACTGCAACCATTAGATGAAATACTGCTTTGCAGCGATGGTCTCATCAAAATGATGAACGACGAACAAATACTTGAAGTCCTACAGAGAAACCCAGCCCAGACAGGCCAAGCCAAATGTCAGGCACTCATCGACCAGGCCAATGAGTTGGGAGGAAAGGACAATACCACAGTGCTACTCATCCAGGCTTAAAAAAACCAAATCTAATTCGATTTTTTTTGCATACATTTTAAGACCACTCAGGAAACCCTTCCCTTGGATAACATGAGCACACCGCCTGCCCACTACAAAAACGAGCCTCACTCGCTGAGGAATGAGTCTCGAGACTGTGTATTCTTGACTCCTGCAAGAATATTACGCTTGGGCTTTGCGGTAGCGCCAGCCGATTAAGCCTGAGCCTAAGAAAATCATCATGCTAGATTCAGGCACCGGCTTTGGTGCAATATTGGCCAGGATGCCTGAACCGTTACCCTTCCCTTTTCTTACTCAGAAAATTTTCCTGGCCAGAGAGAAAGGTTGATTCTCACCATGCCGCGAATACTTTTTTCAAAAAAATACTTAGTGTTAGTAGTACCGCTACACTGCACCCATTCATTTTTATAGTATGAAGTCAAGACCAAACCTCCCCGACTATATCTCATTCAATACAGTGGGTCCGATCTTCACGAGGAGAAAATGATATTGGGCAATTGGCCTGGGACGATAGTATCGTTAGGCTTTTGAAGAACTTGTAGCAGATTTTCCAATGAGGGCTGGCAAGCCGAAATATGCGAAGGCATCTTTGAGATTAGAGTACCATCGTTTACCAAGACTCATGGTCGGGTCGGTCACATATTCTAGGGTGAGCACGATGCGTTCTTCGCCTTCAGCGGAAGGAGTAACGGCATGATGGAGTTTGTCGCCATTGAAAAATATCAACAGCCCAGGATCGGTGGTGAGGCTTAATTCTTTGACTTCACGGCCGGGCTCTTTGGTATGCAGACGACATTCAAGTCTACTAGTCGATCGATCGACTAATCCCAGCAGCACAGTATATCGTGCCCCGTTGTAGTAGGACGTATCATAGTGCCAGCCAATATGATCGCCAGCTTCGGTATAAAAATACAGGGCACAGGCATGCGGATCTTCATCAGGACACAGGAGCAATGGTGCACCAGCGATTTGGCTCAACCACTCGATAAAGACTGGGGAGCGGTAGAAGGCTAAAATTGATGGCGCTGATTCACGCAGCAAATAATGACTGACGCTACCACCTTTTTTATGTGTGGGGAGGAAATTACGATTGAGCCTTGGTCGAACGATTTCCACTTCAGCCATGAATTGGTCGATGACTTCTTGCGGGAAAAACTTTTCGACCGAGAAAAACTCGCCTTGCTCCAGATACTTTTTCGACACGATCTCATTGGAATTCCGTGCAATCGCATGTTCTAATTCTTGTGACACATGGTCTAGCGTTTCGGTTTGCATAATTCTCCTACTCCCTCTGCTTGATCATTGACTTGGATTGATTGGGACTAATACCAATCGGCCAACCACACCATGAAACCCATAAATCTTCCCACTGGCGCCGGCCTATACACCAATCCTTGACCCAGGGAGAAAGCCCTGACTATTCTGCCATTTTGACAATTCACGACCAAACAGGCAAATCTTTTCACCCATATATTTTTGCTCGACCTGATGAGAACGGAGGACATGATGGCAGTGGATCTTTCTTTTCGTGAGCCGCAACTCGGCACAGACTATTGGGTAGAAGATAACGTCCTGCCCAATGCCATCGAAGTCGCTCAACGCTGCATTTCAAACAGCACATGGACTTTGGG
>JAJDBO010000001.1 GCA_029261305.1 Nitrospirales bacterium | reverse complement strand
TTCCAACTGGGGTGGCGGAGCCGGAGGCCTAGTCGGAGGCATGCTCCTTGGATCAGCATTGGGAGGACTGACTGGCCGGAGAACCCACATGGGCGGGTTCGGCGGAGGGTTTGGTGGCGGTTTTGGCGGCGGATCCTTTGGTGGTGGCGGGGGATTTGGGGGCGGTGGCGGTGGGGCTAGTTGGTAGAATCTCTCATCTCATTTGCAGCATCCTGTGTCTCAACTATTTTTGAAATTCCATCGTGGGATGAACTTAATGTTGAATCTATAAGGGAGGCAATCCTGTGAGTGCTGGTCGAATCTTATTAATCGTCTTTGGCGTCATTCTAGTTTTGGGATTGATGGGCGGATGCGCTGTCTATAATGGCTATAATCAGGCGATTACCCTCGACGAAGGGGTCAAAAGCCAATGGGCTCAAGTGGAAAACCAATTACAACGTCGATTTGAGCTAATTCCAAATCTTGTTCAGACGGTCAAAGGTATAGCCGGGCAAGAGGAAAAGATTTTTCTTGGAGTGGCAGAAGCGCGCAAGTCGTACTTTCAAGCCAATTCCGTGAATGAGAAGGCAAAAGCCGCAGGTGGTTTTGAATCGGCCTTGTCTCGACTGTTGGTATTGCGAGAAACCTATCCTGAATTAAAATCGGATAAATCGTTCCTAAAACTACAGGATCAACTGGAAGGCACGGAAAATCGCCTGGCGGTGGAACGAAAACGCTACAACGATATAGTGCGAGTGCTCAATACCTTTACTCGAAAACTGTTGGGGCGATTCTATGCGGGATTGGCCGGGGTGGAGCAAGCGGAGTATTTTGAGGTCGGCGAGGAAGCCAAAACCGCGCCCAAAGTAGAGTTTTGATAGCGAGTCGACAAAATCTTTATGCACGTGACAGTGGGAATAAGCAAAAAGCATCGCTAACGAAAAAAAATGGTTAAGAAAGTTCAAAAACGTCCGATAAACATAATAGACACTCGAAATTGTTCCGAAACGAGCATTTCGCGAGATTAGGCGTTCCCATTCATAAGGAGGATCTCACATGTCCACTGCTGAATTAGATGAACCCCAAACCATGTACACCCCACCCACCGATCCATATTCTGATTTTCCACGTGATCGTATGTCCGGTGATACAGCGTTTGGCAAAGAAAAGATTGTGGCCTTCATCGGGCAGGGCGTTGAATTCAAAGGCACCATCAACTACAAAGGCAGCGTACGGATTGATGGCCGGTTAGATGGCGAGTTACACACCGAAGGCACGCTCCTTGTGGGGAAAGAGGCCGTGATTACCGCGAAGATTAGTGCAGGATCCGTGATCAGCAAAGGCAAAATCACCGGCGATATCGAGGCCAAAGAAAAGGTCCTCTTGCTCTCATCCGCCAATATGGACGGGTCTCTGAACACCCCACAATTGTCAATTGAAGAAGGTGTGATCTTTAACGGCACCATTGAAATGAAGCGATAAACTCGAGGAAGGAAATAAATTTCCTTCCTCAGCATCGCTGGCTGCCGAAGTGTCCTCCAAGCTGCACCCTAAACGTCTAACTTATGTCCGTTCGACAATCGGAATGTAATTCGTTTGTGTAGGCCCAGTATAGAGTTGACGAGGCCGCCCAATCTTCGCATTGGGTTCTTCCATCATTTCCCGCCAATGAGCCATCCATCCTGGTAATCGCCCCATCGCAAACAGGACCGTGAACATGTTCACGGGAAACCTGATCGCTTTATAAATAATCCCACTGTAAAAATCGACATTCGGATAGAGTTTGTGCGAGATAAAAAATTCATCTTGCAAAGCGATGGCTTCAAGACGTTTCGCGATTTCCACCAACGGATCATCTACCCCAAGCGACGATAGCACTTCATCACACATCTGCTTTAAAATTTTCGCGCGCGGATCATAATTTTTGTACACCCGATGTCCAAAACCATACAAACGAAACGGATGCGTCCGATCCTTTGCCATATCCACATATTTCTGAACATTGCCGTTGTCCGCGTGAATGGTTTCAAGCATATCCATGACTTGCTGGTTGGCGCCACCATGCCGCGGCCCCCACAAGGCATAGACCCCGGCTGACATGGATGCGAACAGGTTGGCATGGGAGGACCCCACTAAGCGTACAGTGGATGTCGAACAATTTTGTTCGTGATCGGCATGGAGAATAAACAACAGGTTCAACGCCTTGGCGACAATGGGATTCACGGCATACGGTTCGGCTGGGACGGAGAACATCATGCGGAGAAAATTCGAACAATAGTCCAACCCGTTGTCGGGGTAGACAAATGGCTGGCCCACCGACTTCTTGTACGAATACGCCGCAATCGTCGGTATTTTTGCCAACAGTCGATGAGTGGAAATTTCCACTTGTTGAGGATCGGAGGGATCGTGGCTGTCTTGATAAAAAGTGGAGAGCCCTCCTATCACCGCGGACAAAATCGCCATGGGATGCGCATCTTTCGGGAAAGCATCGAAGAAGCGCTTCACATCTTCATGCACCATGGTGTGGCGGGTAATCGTTTGGACAAAGACCTCATATTCAAGTTGGGAAGGAAGGTGGCCATAAATCAACAGATATGAAGTTTCTAGAAAATTTGATTGCTCAGCCAATTGCTCGATGGGAATACCCCGGTATCGAAGAATACCACGATCACCATCAAGAAACGTGATTGCGCTGGAACACGAAGCAGTATTCACATAGCCTGGGTCGAAGGCCGTCAGCCCAGTTCGCTCTCGTAACCTCGTGACGTCAATGACCTGTTCGCCCTCTGTTCCCGTGGTGATGGGGAATTCAGTTACCTGGTCAGGAATGTAGATTTTTGCAATGTGGTTCATTGGAGAACCTCCTTAGCTCGCAGATTATCTTCAATAGAGGCGTAATATATTTTACTGGATAAAAACGAGGGGATCACTGTTATACAAGGTCTGAAGGTTGCTGAGAAGAGAAAAACACTGGTAGGTAAAATGTGAGCCAACGATTTTGACTCACGCAAGACCTATAGGATAACGTCCGCCTTTACCAAAAAGACAACCTTGAGTCGCACCATCATGCCTGATTATCTCATCACCTGGATTCATTTGATTGCCGCGACCACCCTGATGGGTGGATTGGTCTTCTCCCAGTTCGTGCTCAATGCCGCGGTACATCAGGACTCACCTGATCCGAAATCGAAGGAAGTCGTACGATTGGCAGGCCGTCGATTCCGAACCGTCGCCTGGGTTTGCTTAATCATTTTGATTCTGACCGGTTCATATCAAATGCTCAATGAAAGTGGATCAGCCCGTATCGAAACAGTTTGGGGCGTGGTTTTGATGCTGAAGCTTTTCCTGTTTGTCATTGCCTTTGGACTCATCCTTATCCACGACTTCATCATCGACCCCCATGCACCGCCACAAAAGAAAGCCCAAAATCCCTCTGCACCAGCACAGAAGTCCCGAGCAGACAATTT